>CAYPWJ010000005.1:0-6308 GCA_964414415.1 uncultured Thermoplasmatales archaeon
GTTTCCCTGGCAGATGGACCTGATGCAGATACTGCTGGACGCGATGGGCAACCCGTTGTCCTACTCCCTCGTCTTTTTCATCTATGTCGTCCTCGCAGCCGTTATACTCCCCATCCCCGTCGAGTTAGGGCTGTTCAACCCCGAGCTGCCGCCGGAGCTCCGATGGATACTCCCCGTCGCCATCCTGGCCGCTGGCAAGGGCGTCGGGGCCTACATCGTCTTCAACATCGGCTACCGGGCCCGGCAGAAGCTCAAAACGTTTTCGATAGGCGGCGAGCTGACCGCGCGGGTCGTCGCTGCTGCAGAGCGCTTCGTCCGCCGCTACGGCCACATCGGCCTGTTCCTCATCCTGAGCACCCCGCTGATGATAGATACAGCCTCGCTCTACCTGTTTTCGCTGCTGAATCCATATGAGAAGGAAGACACAGCGCTGGCGGAATGGAACTTCGTGCTCATCAACGTCGGCGCCGCCGTCGTCCGGGGCGCCATCATCCTGGCCGTCGCCTACCTGGTCGGCGTCCGGCTCACCTGACGGAAAATAAAAAAAGCAGGGCGGCATTCATGTTGTATGATAGACAGAGGCATCGTACAGGAGCAGCTGAAGGAGTATGATCTCGGCGAGGCGGGCATCGGCGCGGTGGCGTCGCATTCGGCGCTTGACGCCTTCGACGGCGCCAAGGAGGAAGGCTTCCCCACGCTGGCCGTCTGCCAGAAGGGGCGCGAGAAGACATATACCACGTACTTCCGGACGCAGCACCGCGACGGCCGCCATTACAAGGGATGCGTCGACGAGGCATGGGTCTTCGACCAGTTCAGGGAGATACTGACGGAGAAAAACCAGCAGCGGCTCATCGACAACAACATCGTGTTCATCCCGAACCGGTCATTTACCTCGTACTGCAGCCTCGACCGTATCGAAGAGAGCTTTGCGGTGCCGATGTTCGGCTCACGCAACCTGCTGCGCACCGAGGAGCGAAGCGAGGAAAAGGACTACTACTGGCTGCTGGAGAAGGAGGGGCTGCCGTTCCCGGAAAAAATCGACGCGCCGGAGGAGATAGACGAGCTCTGCATCGTGAAGCTCCATCACGCGCAGAAAAAACTGGAGCGCGGTTTTTTCACCTGCTCCTCTCCCGAGGAATACGAGGAAAAAGCTGAGCAGCTGCTGAAGCAAAACGTCATCACCCAAGAGGCGCTGGACGATGCTCGCATCGAGCGCTACGTCATCGGCCCGGTCTTCAACTTTGACTTCTTTTATTCGCCGTTGACCGACGAGCTGGAGCTCCTCGGCATCGACTGGCGGTTTGAGACCAGCCTGGACGGCCACGTCCGGCTGCCGGCCCCGCAGCAGCTGTCGCTGCCCGACAAGCAGCAGATACCCGAGTATACCGTGGTCGGTCACAACGTGGCGACACTGCGGGAATCGCAGCTGGAAAAGGTCTTCAGGATGGGCGAGCAGTACGTCGAGGCAACGAAAAAACATTACGACTACGGCGTCATCGGCCCGTTCTGCCTGCAGACCTGCCCGGACAAAGACCTCAACTTTTACATCTACGATGTGGCTCCCAGGATCGGTGGGGGCACCAACGTCCACATGTCATGGGGCCATCCATACGGCAACACGCTCTGGCGGCGGCAGATGTCCACCGGCCGGCGCATCGCGCTCGAGATAGAGATGGCCATCCAGGAGGAGCGGCTGCACGAGGTCGTCAGCTAGCTGTACGGCTCGCTTGCGTCCTCGATGGTGAACCAGATGGTGCCATCCCGGCCGTGTAATGTGTAGCTGTGGCAGCCGGAGCGAATGTCAAACTGGGCTGTGGAGTAGCTGCCGTTGCCGTCTATCCGGACGAAGTCCATCTCGGGGAACCCGTCGCCTGAGAGGGCATCCCCGGGTTTTCGCTCACCGAGGCTATCATCGTGATCGATGACGGTGAGCGTGATGCTGTTGTTGAACTCGCCGGGTGTCCCCATGTCGTCGAGGTCGGCAGTGAAACGGCAGCCGGGGAGGGTGTTGTTCTGTCCCTGGATGAC
Organism: uncultured Thermoplasmatales archaeon; assembly: GCA_964414415.1. Lineage (GTDB taxonomy): Archaea > Thermoplasmatota > E2 > UBA202 > DSCA01 > CAZESS01. The sequence goes on from CAYPWJ010000005.1 coordinate 2,029, forward strand.
GTCGTATCTGCGGGATTCCAGGCCGCGTGGCGCATTGGCGTCGGTCACCAGCTGAAACTGGGTTTCGAAGTGACCGTCGCTTTCATCCATGTCGGAGGTGACCTCAATAGCCTGGATGGTCACGTTTATCTTGAGGTCGCGCAGCGGGTCGACGTCGAAGCCGTCCCGTACGCCGTCGCCGTCCACGTCGTCCGTCTGCAGAAACTCCAGGCTGGTCTCGTTGGAAACGTTATAGTTGTTCCGGTAAAACATGAGTTCCTCATAGTCACCGCGCCAGTTGCCGTTGTCATGGTCCACGTCATGCCGCCAGTCCGTGGGATCCGAACCGAGCTGTACCTCCATGCCGTCGGGGATACCGTCGCCGTCTGTGTCGGGATTGGAGGCATTCGTCAGGTAACTGTACCATTCCTCGTAGTCGGACAGCCCGTCGCCGTCGGTATCCTGCTTGTCAGGGTCAGGCCGCACCGAGACGTTGGTCGCCGTGTAGTCGCCCGCGTGGACGACCCGAATCTGGTAGGTCTCCGGCACAGGGCCTCTCTCGCCGTCGAGGCAACCAGAGAGGACTATCGCGATAAAGAGCACGAGACAGATGGCGGCCCACCGCTGCATCAGGGTCACCAGCCAGGCTGGGTGAACTGTGTCAGGTCGAGGTGCTCCCAGTCATCCTGGTCGTGGTCCTCGTCGTCACCCTCCGAGTAGTCGACAAGCTTGTAAACATAGCGGTAGTTCATGCAGCTGTGATATGGCCCCCACTCCCAGTATGCCTTGTTCCAGGGGAACCGGCTTTTCTCGTTGTCGATACCGGGGAAGTGACTCAGCCCGAGGGTATGGCCGAGCTCGTGCATGAAAACGCTGGCGAAGCCCCGGTAGTAGTTGCTGCCCTGCAGCCGGAACACAGGCGCCCAGTTGCGGACATACTGCCCGCCGATGGTGTGCATGTCGATGTAGCACATACGGCCGCCGGCAGGCCGGCCCGACCATTCCATCTGATGGCATATCAGTGCATAGTGAAACACGCCGCGCCGCCAGTAGTTCTCGTTCCCGTGTAGGAAATACTTCATCCGTGCGGCCTGCAGCTCCGTGCCGGTCATGCCACCCTGGTAGGGAATAAGGTCACCGCCGCCGCCCATCCTGCCCTGGTCGATGTGGACGGTGACGTTGTGCTCCGCGAAGGGATTCAGCAGGAGCTGCTGTGACCGCTCCGGGAACATGTAGGGCTCGCCGCCGGGACGCTCGGCTTTCATCCCGTCGACCTCTATGAAGATATCCTGCGCGAATGGATCGGACAGCCACTTCGAGGTGCGGTATTCCTGGTAGTTGGTGAGACCGTCCTGGTCGGGATCCCGGTCAGCCCTGCTCTCCTCCGCGTAGGGATCGAAGCCGTACTTGTCCTCCCACCACAGCGGGATGCCGTCTCCGTTGAAGTCCTCATTGCAGTAGTTCCGCGAAGCATTGAGGCCGTAGACGTGTTCTTTCTCCCAGCCTGTCAGCCGGCTGCTGCTGCCCCACCAGCTGCCCTCGCTCAACTGGTAGAGGTCGAACCAGAGTTCACAGTCGCGGTCATCCGTACTGCCATCCGAGAAACCGGAGACATGGCCGTAGCCGTTGCCGTCCCGCAGGTGGTCGTCGCCGGTCCACTCGCCGCGCTTCAAATCATAGAACAGCGTGACGGTCTTGCCGGCGAGCTGGTCGCTGCTGCCCGGACTGATGTCGCAGGGTTTATCGATGCCGAGTCGCTTTTTCTGCCAGGCCTCTATCTTGACGGTGACCGGCTCGTCGGGGTCGTAGGGCACGGTCATCGCCGCGGTCGGCCATTCAAAATAGATATCCGGGCCCTCGTGCACCTGCTCCCACAGGATGGCGTTTTTGCCGTTGATGAAAACCTTGAGGTAGAGCTGCGGGGCATCGGTGTCAAGCGTCATCGCCCGGAGCCGCTGGACGTCGACAACCAGGGTGACGTTGTCAGGGTCATACGATGCCGTCCCGGCGGTATGGCCGACGTCAGCGGTGTTGACAGTGTCACCTGGATGGAGCGTCATGGTCATCGCTGCGGGCATCATCAAAACAAACAGCGCGATGAGCGCCCCGATTGTCTTGCTGTTCAGATACATAGTAAGAAGCTAATAAAATATTAATATAAGTGTTTTTCCCTCAACAAGTGGCTCGGTAACGCATAGCACTATCGCTCCATGGTGCGCTCACCCGACCCATGCATCCGGGCTCCGCCATGCCGGCTCCTCGTCCTGCCCCCAAATACTCGATGCAGGTGTAGAGAACAGAAAAGAAAAAGGAAAAAGGGTCTGCCCCGATGCGTTACGTCTCTCGCAGGCCAAGGCTCAGAATGTACGGCGCGACGGTGGCCGTTGCTCTGTTGCCCGCCCGGTCGTACGCGACGACCCGGATGCGATGACGACCCAGCATTCTCGTATCGACCGGATACGTCACGTCACTGTCGAAGCTACCGCACCGCTCATCGTCGATGTAAAGCTCCGTTGAGGCAACACCGGAGGTGGCGGTGTCCACCACCGTCGCCCGTATGGTAACCGGCCCGACGACCACCGTCTGATTCCCTGGCAGCGGCACGACCGGGCGGCCGAACAGATAGAGAGCACCCCGCGGACGCTCGAAAGCGACATCAGGGCCATAGAGATCTATCTTCACCCGTCGGGTGTTGACTGCCTCCTCCCGACCGGCGTTGTCGACCGCGTAGTAATCGATGTCATGCCGGCCGTCGCCGTCCACGGCAAAGCTGCCGTCATATCTCTGCCAGTCGCCGCCATCCACGCGGTACATGACGTGGCTGACACCGCTGGCCTCATCTGTCGCTGACAGCTCGACGGTAACGCCGGTGGTGTACCAGCCGTTGTCGCCGGTCGGCCTGTCGGGAGTAACGCTGCAACTGCTCGACGGTGATCCGGCGCCGACATCCACGACGACGCTCCCCATGTCACCGAAGTTGCCCATAACGTCCTTCGCATAGTAATAGAGCGTATGCCGCCCGGGCTCCTCGACGGTGAACGGCTCACTGTAGCTCGTCCAGTCGCCGTCATCGACGCGGTAGTGGATGCTGTCCACGCCGAGCTCGTCGTCGCTCGCCGACAGGACAACCGAGGTGTCAGCGGTGACCTGCCATACCTGGCCAGCGGTGACCTCGGCGACACCGTCAAACGAAAGAGTTGTATCAGGGCCATCGGTATCCAGCACATAGGTTTCCACGTGATGCGGGGTCTCCTCGTTACCGACGGGATCCTCCGCCCAGTACTCGATGGTGTGCGCACCAGGCTCGTAGCCGTGCAGCTCGTTTATCTGGAACTGGACTTCTTTACGCCACCCTCCCTCATGGAGTACACCGTCGTCTATCTTGTAGAATATCTTCCACATGCCGACGTTATCTGCTCCCCGGATGTGGAACGTGGATGCACTGACGATGTATCCATCCGGGTCGAGGGTGACCGTAAGCCACGACCGCGGCGGAGAAGAGGGATCAATGGTGTCGTATCCAACACTGTCCTCACGTGGGCCGGACACTGTACCGGCCGGGTCAGTCTCGGCGTTGCCGCTGTCGTCGGAGAGCTTGGTACAGAAATCATACAACCCCACTCCATCCAGCGCGATTAAATCAACGTCCCATGAGCCGCTGGCAGACGTGCCGCTGGTCGGGCTGGAATACGTAGCGCCAAGGTCTATCCATGTACTCCATGAGGTGCTGGCGTTGTCGTCGGGCTTGTACCGGTACCACAGCTCTATCGACGAGGACGAGAGGTTGACGTTGTCCGACGCCGTCCAGTCTATCGTCACGTTTCCAGTGGTATTCCACGGCGATCCTGTAACGGTGCAGGTGGACGACGGATCGGTGACGTCGTATCCAACGTGGTCGTCGCCAGCGCCGGAGGGATCTGCCTCCTCGTTGCCGCTGGCGTCATATGCCGTGGTGGAGAACTCATAGAGACCCTCGCCCTCCAACGCCGTCAAATTTACGCTCCATGAGCCACTATCAGAGGTGCCGCTGGCGGCGCTGCTATAACCGGCCGTGGTCCATCCAACGGTCCAGCCCGTATCATTATTTGGGCTATACCGATACCACAGGTCAACTGAGGCGAGATCGATATTGTCCGACGCTGTCCAGTCAACCGTGACTGTCCCGGTCGTGTTCCAGTAGGGGCCAGCGACGGTGCATAAGGATGAGGGAGAGTTATCGTCGGAGACACTGATAGTGTAATAGCTGCTGCCATCCACGGACGGGTCACCGACCGGGCCGTTCCCCGCAGCATCATTGACCG
>CAYPWJ010000005.1:6408-6942 GCA_964414415.1 uncultured Thermoplasmatales archaeon
TCGTATCCCCAGTCGTGCCGGTGGTGTCACCGGTGATGGAGTCAATCGATGGAGCATCGTTGTCCGAAACATCGATGGTGTAGTAGCTACTGCCATCCACGGACGGGTCACCGACCGGGCCGTTCCCCGCAGCATCATTGACCGTCACATAATACTGCCAGTCCTCCGTTGAGTCAGACGGGATAGCGATGCCGGCGCTGCCGCTCAGGATAGACGTGGAGCTATAGCTGCCCGCACCGGCAGCCTTGTAATACAACGTCGCCGTTGCCATGTCTACATTGTCGGAGAATGTCACGCTGATGGTCGTCGTATCCCCAGTCGTGCCGGTGGTGTCACCGGTGATGGAGTCAATCGATGGAGCTGTGATGTCGTATCCAGCGTTATCGTCGCCTGTGCCGGACGGGTCTGCCTCCTCGTTGCCGCTTGCATCGAATGCCTTGGTGGAGAACTCATAGAGACCCTGGCCCTGCAACGCCGTCAGGTCGACATTCCACGAGCCGCTGTCACCGGTGCCGCTGGCAGAGCTGCTGTACG
>CAYPWJ010000005.1:7042-108449 GCA_964414415.1 uncultured Thermoplasmatales archaeon
CAATATCTGTCCACGAGCCCCAGCTTGATGCGTTATCGGGACGATATCGATACCACAGCTCGACCGACGCAAGGTCAATGTTGTCCGACGCTATCCAGTCAATCGTGACGGTACCGGTCGTATTCCAGTATGGACCAGCCACGGTACATGTGGAGGTTGTCGGGTTTGCAACGTCGTATCCAACCCCGCTGTCACCGGTGCCAGACGGGTCTGCTTCTTGATGTCCGCTGGCATCAAACGCCTTGGTGGAGAACTCATAGAGGCCCTCACCCTGCAGCACAACTAGGTCGACATTCCACGAGCCGCTGTCACCGGTGCCGCTGGCAGAGCTGCTGTACGTGGAACCAATATCTGTCCACGAGCCCCAGCTTGATGCGTTATCGGGACGATATCGATACCAGAGCTCTATCGATGAAAGATTGACGCCATTGGTTGCCTGCCAATCCACGGTTACCATTCCGGTTGTGCTCCAGTATTGGCCAACAATCGTGCATGAGGAGGACGGGCCAGTGACATCGTATCCAACAGCGTCATCGCCAGCGCCGGAGGGATCTGCCTCCTCGTTGCCGCTGGCGTCAAACGCCGTGGTGGAGAACTCATAGAGACCCTGCCCTTGCAGCCCTGCCAGGTCAACGCTCCATGAGCCGCTGTCACCGGTGCCGCTGGCAGCGCTGCTGTATCCAGCCGTGGTCCATCCAACGGTCCAGCCCGTGTCGTTGTCAGGACTATACCGATACCACAGGTCTATCGACGCCAGGTTGACGTTATCCGACGCTGTCCAGTCCACCGTGACGCCCCCCGTCGTGTTCCAATAGGGGCCAGCCACGGTGCAAGAAGACGAAGGAGCATCGTTATCCGAGACCGTGATGGTGTAATAGCTGCTGCCGTCCGTTGACGGGTCGCCGACGGGGCCGTTCCCGGCAGCGTCATCAACCGTCACATAATACTGCCAATTCTCCGTTGAGTCAGACGGGATAGCGATGCTGGCGCTGCCGCTCATGATAGATGTGGAGCTGTAGCTGCCCGCACCGGCAGCCTTGTAATACAACGTCGCCGTCGTCACGCCGATATTGTCAGAGAACGACACAGTGATGGTCGTCGTCTCCCCAGTCGTACCGGTGGTATCTCCGGTGATGGAATCAATCGACGGGGCATCGTTGTCGGTGACGGTGATGTCATATGACGCGCTGGTATCGGTGTTGCCCGCCGCGTCATAGACGGTAACGGTATAGGTATGGTCGCTGGCATCATCCAAGGGTGCATTATAGCCGTATTCCCATCGACCATCGCCGGAATCCCAGGTCATCGCAACGGGCGCAGCGCCATCAATGGAGACCTCGGCGCCTGTAACGCCGACGTTGTCCGTAGCGGTCGCCCACAGCGTAACCGATTCACCCGTCGTCACGGCTACGTTGCCGCTCGTACCGGTGATGGTCGGCGGCTCGTTTTCCATCGTGAACGTCTGCTCGGAGCAGTACGGTCCTTCTGCATCGCTGCTATCCCAAGTCTTTACCTTCCAGTAGTAGGTCTCTCCCTCGGCCAGGCTCGCGCCAGTGTAGGATATATCGCTGGATGATGAACTGCTGACTTTGCCGCTGTCCCACATGTCGCCGTTGTCTGAAGCCAGGTTGGACGAGGATGACGCGACCAGTACCCGGTATGCGTCCTGTGTGTCTCCGCTATCCGGGTCGGAGAACGTCCAGCTGAACTCGGGGGTAAAATCTGCTACGTCTGTCGGATTGGTCTGTCCCTCGCATTCGGGAGAAGTTGGAGCATACGGTTGCTCGTTGACGTCGTTGACGTAGATGGTGAACGTCTTGTCGTATGTGCCGCCGCTGCCGTCATCGGTTTGTATCTGAAGGCTGTACGTGCTTTGTGACTCGTAGTCGAACTCCGTCGCGGTTTCAAGCTGGTCGCCGTTGATGCTGAAGGCACCGGTATCCCCACCGATGAGGGTGTACGTGAAACTGGTGTCATCGGGATCGGTCGTCGAGAGTGTTCCCACGACGGTGCCAGCCGGCATATTCTCGTCCACAGAGTTGCTGCTCAGACTGATGTCAGTCGGCGGGTCGTTTACAGTGGTGATAAGTATCTGAGCCGAGTTCGTCCCGGTACCGCCGTCGCTTTCTTCTAAGTTCAGGTCATAATCCTTGGTGGTGTCGGGGTCGTCGTTGGTGTTTCTGTATTCGATGTGCTCTATAACGGATTCAACGACGGTGTTGGTGGCGGTTGTGATATCGGATATCTGGAGGTTTATCCCGTCTATGTAGAGGTATGACCCGATGGCCAGACCGCCGGTCTGGTCGTAGCAGCCGTTGAGGAACCTGAACCGGAGGTTGCTGCCCCCAATATCTAGACTGGTGCTTAACTCTTGCCAAGAGCCTTCACCTCCGCCAGTCTTGTGGAAGAGTTTTTGGTAGTCTTCAGAGGCGTCCATCTTGGCGTCGCCGTCGGAATCTGCGAACACGAAGCCAAACACGTCATAATAGTCGCTCGTCTCGACAGCCTTCCACCACATCGTAAGACTATCCCCTGTACTGGCGGTAAAGGTGGAACTCGATACTGATGGAGCGTGGTCCGTACCATATTCGTTACTGGTACCATCTTCTAACCAACCATCAATGTAGAGCTTGAGACCGTAAGTTCCTTCACGTGCTGCTGCGGTTTCAACGCTTGCGGTTCGTGTGACGCTTGACTTTCCGTCATCAAACAGGGGATCACTATCGTGAGGGGTAACGGTAGGAGCTTCTGCCCAATCTTGTCCGTGCATCTGGTTGTTATCGCTGTTTTCTGCCCAGCCGGACAGGTCGCCGGTCTCGAAGCCAGCGTTTTCCAATGGTGCAACCGCTTTAAAATTAATTCGTAATCTCCCGTTCGAGCCGTCGTAAGTGTTGTCAATCGTGCCGATGCGGTCGCCATTCCAATATACGGCGTCTCCACTGACGGACAGGTCGGTACCGTCAACGACTTGCAGCTCGTCATAGCTGGTGCCGTCGGTAATATCAACCTCGACGTATCCAGCCGTGAAATCATTTGTATCCGAGGTCACCGTGACGTCGGTATCCAGCCGTTTCCATCCCTCCTGCTCCGTGTACGACAGGTCATCCAGCGTAGAACCCACTCCGGGAGCCGCGTCAGTCAATGGAACGCCCACCATCATCAAAGACACTGCAACGGCACCTATTATGACGATGTATCCTCGTTTCATGATATCTCCTCCGCCGTTTCTGCCCCCTCTCCAAAAAACGTAACATGCTTGTTTTTTGCTTTCATACTCTTCACATCTCCGGTATGATAGCTTGCCTGTTTATTGCTGATAGTTTCACCGCCTCTCACCTTTAATCCGGTAAGTACTTAAATAGTTAACGGTGTTGAACATGCGCACCTGAGGAAAAGAGCTTCGACTTTCTCCGTTCGGTCAGGAAAAATGATATCCTGAAAAAGGGGATGCTACTCGTCGCTTGTTCGCTGCTGCTCGCGCTGTTTTTTCCGGCGGCGCAGCTCCGCTCGCTTTCTGGCCAGCTCGCGATCCTGCTTCGACGTGTCCTGCCCGGATGGCTGCTGCTTTTTTTGCTGCGTTTGCTTCCGCCGCAGCTGCCGTTTCTTGCGTGCCGCCTTCCGGCGCTTGCGTTCCTGCTTGATGCGCTGCCGCGCTCGCTGCATTTCGCTGTCCAGCTTGTGTTCGATGGCCGCAAACGCTTTGTCGAGTTTTTCTTTCCTGGCGTCGGCCCGCCGGCGTATCTTGTCAGCCTCCAGCTTGCCGGCTCGCTCACCGCGCTGCAGCGGCGCCATGATCTTTTTCACCACTGATTCCTTGGGTTCGACGAGGCGGCCGCGCTGCTCGTCGACCTTGTACTGCGGGATGCTGGGCTTCGGCAGCTTGCCGGGCTTGGGCGGCAGCCGCAGCGGCGGGAACTCGGGCTTGGCGATGGTGCTGACCGAGGCGTCCAGCCGGTCGTTGGCCTCCCGTATCTTGCGGTTCATGCGCTTCCACTTGGACAGCAGCCGGCGTTTTTCTTTCCGGTAGCGCTCCCGGAGGTCGTCGCGCTGTTTTTTCCATTCCCTGAGTGGTTTCTGCCATGCCGTCCGCCAGGCGCCGAGGATTTTTCGCTGCAGCGAGCGTTGCTTGCGGTCGCGTTTGCGGTGGAGAGCCCTGATGTGTTTCCGGCGTTTGCGTTCCGCCTGGCAGAAGAAGCGGGCTGACTTCCATTCCTCCTTCATCAGTTTTTTTTCTTTGCGGCGCTGCCGCCATGACATCTGCCTGAGTCGTTTTCGCTCCTCGGGATCCCTCCAGGGCTTGGGGATGTGGTTGCAGGGATTGCGGGAGTGGAAAAACGCGGCGGCGATGCCGACGAGGAGCAGCACCGATGGCGTCACGGTGCCGACGGCGGCCCACTGGCCCACGGTCAGATGGAAGCCGGTGAGGCTCACCACCACGGGCTCCGTCCGGTAGCTGGATGGGTTGTTGAGCGACGAGACGCGGACCTGCATCACGTAGCTCTCGTACTGGATATAGAGCCGCTGATGTGGAATGTAAAAGGTGAGGTTGACCTCCGTCTGCTCGCCCGGGTTGAGGTAGACGCGCTCCCTGGAGAAGGCGTAGGCCCACTCCTGCGGTGCGTAGTCCAGAGAGATGCGGTAGCTGTCGGGGAGGTTGCCGGTGTTGGCGACGGTCACCGGGACGTGGTAGACGGCGTCCTGTTTGCCGTCGATGACGGGGTTCTCGATATCCGAGTAGAGAAACCGCTGGGGCTCCGAGCGTACCTGGAAGGTGATGTTGGCGTACTTGGTGAAGCCGCCCGGCATGATGAGGCCGGGTCGCACCTGCATTTCGACCTGGCATGTGATGTTGGCGATGTAGGAGGGGTCGACGTCGGCGTTGACCCACACCGTGGCGTTGCCCGTCTCATCCCAGTCTTGATAGACAAATGTGGGGCTGACGCTGGCGGACCATCCCTCACCGTCTACCTCCACGATGCGGAGATAATACCGCATGGGGATGTTCGAGGAACTGTTGACCACTCCGCCATTCCAGAACTTGAAGCGGAAGCCGTACTGGCCTGTCACCGGCTCAATCGATGCCTGGGTCGGTCCAACGGATTCAACCTGGACGTTCCACCAGAAATCAGACCACTCCTCCCACGGGATAATCTGCGCCGCCGCCTGCTGCGGCGGGGGCAGAAACAGCGAAAAGAGGACGAGTACCGTGAGTAGGAGTGCAACCTTCCGCATGATTTTTGTACCAAACCGGTAAACAGGCGTCCGTTTAAATAATTAGTTGCTCCGACGCCGTCGTATCACGAGCGATAGGGCAGCAAGCGCACCGATGAGAACGATGGCTTCAAACCCGGGGACGTAGAAGCCTCTGTTTTTGACCATCATCCTGGCGTACACCGTGGCTTGCACTACGTTCTCCGGATCCTTCGACGACTTCTGGAACTGGTTGCCTTCCTTCACCCAGTAGTCGGCGTAGGACTGCGCGTGTGCCTCCAGCAGGAACGTCTCCCGGTTGTTGTGGTAGGAGACGGCGGTGCCGTGCGGCGTGGTCACCGTAAAGGAAACGGTCTTCTCCGGGGGATTGGGATCGCCCGGCTTCTTGGCGTCCATGATGATCTGCTGCGGTGAGATGATGGGGTCGGTCCAGTCGTCCGGTACATCAGCGGCCTGCAGCGTCACACGGGTCTGCGCGGTCCCCCAGTTTGCAACGGTGACCGGAAACGTGAGCTCCTGGTCAGGCGACGACCGTTTTATCGGCTTCGCGATGCTGACGGTGATCTGGGTGAAGGGATTGACCCCGACGAGGATGTCTGTCTCAGCCATCGCGACCTCCCGCAGCTCACCGCCAAGCACGATCCGGCCTGTCACCTGGATGGTAACGCCGGTCAGGCTGGGCGCCTCGACGTTCTGTTCACTCAACGCGAGGTTGACCTTGATATTCTTTCGGGCACCGCTCTGCAGCGGAAATGTCTTCTGCGTCGGCGTGACGGTCAGCCAGCTCGGGCTTTTCACGACTTCGATCTGGGCCCAGACCGGAAAGTACTGGAAAAAGAATGGCTCGTAGCTGACGGAGAGCGTGAATGAGTCACCACCATAGCGGTTCACGTAAAAGGGAGAAATGTCGGGGGATGCGGACATTGCGCCCCACTCCATAGCCTGAGCAGCCGGGGCAACCAGTGCAGTTGATAGAAGCATAAAGGTGCCAAAGAGCACACCAATCGTTACGGTTCTTTTCAGCATATTTTACCTCTCAGTGCAATGACAGTGTTGTTATTGGCATTTCGATATATATGTTTTTCGTGGTCACTCTTCCGCTTCCCCTTCTTCCTCTTCCGTCTCCATGGAGACCATCTCGGGGAAATAGCTCAGAATGATGATGTCCCCTGCCGCTGACACCCATCGATACGGGACTCCGACATCCAGCGAGCCTTCCACCAGCTCAGGGTTCGTGTTGGTAATGATGAGGGTGTCAACGCACCGCTCGTCGGTGTTGAGCGCTACATTGCGCACCTCCCCCACGTAGGTGCCGTGTCGGGTATATGTCGGCGCGTTCAAGAAGTCAGTGATTTCCTTCGCCATTGTCATCACGTGGACATACATCTGAAATGCCTTATTAAGAGTTGTGGTGGCCGACGCCGGGCTATACCGGGCACTGCTTATCGGCAATGGTCCGCACCCGCATGTGCTTCCCGACGTCGCCGGCCTCGACAGCGCGCGACAGCGGTACATACAGATACAGATACAAGATAATTTTATAACAAGGCGAAAGCATGCAAGCAACATTCTGGAAGAAAGGCACGGCAGTCGCTGTCGCTCTCCTATTCTGTGGCCTCGCAGTGGTGCCGCTGGCAACCCATGCAAGCGGCTCGGATGCAGAAAAACAGACAACCCGGGCGTATGTCACGCGGTACACCGCCGACGGCAGCGCCGAGCAACGCGCGGTACCGCTGTCGGTGCAGGCGGTGCAGGCGCTCAAGGACAGGTTCGCCGAGGCAGCCACTGCGGAGCAGCGGTTCTCGCTGCTGCAGGGATAGGGGCTGCTCTCCGACGACGCGTCGCTCGATGCATGGGAGACAGCGATGAGGGAGCGTGCAGCGCTACTCGGGCTCGACCAGCAGGATGCCAACAACTTGAACGACGAAGAAGCGGCGGGTCGTTTGCTTCGGATGCCGCTGCTACTGAATTTCTTCTGCAAGGTCAACGCCGCCTATATACTGAGCGGTGAAGCCGGGGTCGGTCTGCCGCCGCTCTTCGGCATGGTGAAGTTTTTCGGCGGTCATCGGGTGGCGCAGTTCGACCTCTTCGATGTCTGCTGGGGTGCCTTCGGCGTCCTCCAAACAAAGACGCTGTTCCGGCAGCATAGCATGGTGACGATGCCCAGTCTGCTCGGGATGGCTGGCTTCGTCGGCATCCACGTCCACGTTCCCTTCATGCTCAACATCTACAACGGCTACTCAGCCATCACCTTTGCCGCCGGGCTGGGGCCCCAGCATCAGCTTCAACCTGGCCACCATGGCTCTCTTCGGGTTCTTCCTTGGAGGCAGCCTCGGCGCTATACTGGGCGGCGGAGGGGGCAACGCGACCGGTCAGACCGGCTCATTGACCGCTCCATACGGCGGGCCATACGTGTAAACGAGTGGACAGGGATACAACTAAAATAGCGGCAGCACATTAGGGGCTATGGCAGACACGCTGTCCTTCCCTGAGCCGCACGACGTCGTCCGGCACCGGCCGTCGCTCCGTAAGTACCTCCGCTACCTGCTGTTTTTTGGACCGGGGGCCATCCTGGCCTCGATGACCATCGGGCAGGGACAGCTCATCCTCGGGCCACAGATCGGGGCCTGGGCTGGGTATGGTCTGCTGTGGCTCATCACGCTCAACCTGGGCTCCTACGCCGTCGCCTACGTGGGAACCCGGTTCACGATGCTGTCCGGCATCAGCACCATGGACATGTTCGCGCTGAAGACGCGGGGCGGATGGATCAACTGGCTCATCATCGCCATCATGGCGGTCTTCGTCCCCACGTTCGCCGCGGCTATCATAACCACGCTGGGTCATTCACTCGCCTGGATATTCGGCGTCGGCCATTACCTCATGTGGGGCATCGGGTTCTCCGTTTTCGCCGCGATGCTGGCGCTCTTCGGCCGCTACAAGGTGCTGGAGGTATCGCAGGCGTTCTTCGTGGCGGTGCTGGGCATCGGTGCCATCGCGTCGGTGGCGGTGCTCCGACCGGATCTCTTCAACATTGTGCCGCGGTTTGCGTTCATCGGCGACGTGCCCGCCTATCCTCCCTGGGTGGACACCGTCACTGATTTCACCAAGACTCCGATTCCGCTGTCGATGCTCGGCTACCTGGGAACGCTCACCATCTCCATCGTCCCGCTGGTCGGGTACCTCGGCTGGGTGAAGGTAAAAAAATGGGGTATCTTCCGGGGCAGCATGGACCCCGATGGGCTGTCGGAGCGTCTCTTCGCTCGCTATCGAGAGCAGGGCAGCATGGACTATCTGCCTCATGAACGACAGGAAATAAAAAAATCACGGCTGCTGCTCCGTCCCCTCGCGGTGGACCTGGCGATCGCGTTCGTCATCGTCTCCCTCGTATCGGCGGCGTACATGATAGCCGGCGCCGAACTGCTGGGGCCGCTGCAAAAAATCCCGACCGACGTCAATCTGCTGAAGGAGCAGGCCATCATCTTTTCAAACATGGCGCCGTGGCTCAAGCCGCTCTACCAGGTAAGCGTCGCCTTCGCGCTGTTCGGCACCGTCTACAGCGCCTTCGAGGCGGCCTCCCGGATGCTCTTCGAAGTCGGGAAAACTGTCAGGGCAGGCATAGGCAGGCTTCCCTACAAGCGCTTCATGCTCTTCTTTTTGATATATGTGCTGGCGCTGGGCATTCCGCTGGCGGTGTTGATGTACGCCGGCCTGTCTGTGCTGCTGGTGCTCTCAATCACCCTGCTGTTCATCGGCGTCGTCGGCGTCGTCGTCTACGGAGTCGGCACCATCTACCTGTCGCAGACGGTGCTCCCCCAGGAGTATCAGCTGGGAAGCCTGGGCATGGGCCTCGCGGTGTTCTGCCTGGAGCTACTCCTGCTCCCCGCCGCCTTTTTCTTCATATGAGCGACGGCGCCGACCGGCGGTGCACAGGAATCTTTTTAACGTCTTAGCCGATACTATTTGAGGAGGAATACCTATGGCTATCGAGATAGCAGGATATGGACTGAACGAGCATCTACCATTGATCGGCGTGAGTCTCTGGGACATACTCGTCGCGGTTATCGCGCTCGTCGTCGGCGTCATCGTGGTGCGGCTCGTCACGTCATGGCTGCAGCGATGGATGACCCGGTCAGGGCTCTCTGATTTGCTTGCGGAATTCGCCACGCGCATCCTCCGCATCATCATGTACATCTTCGTGGTCGGCATCGCCCTGGCCTTCCTCGGGCTCAACATCGGCGCGGCGCTGGTCAGCATCTCGGTGGTCCTTGGCTTCGTGCTCGGCTTCGCCCTGGGTGACACGCTGAGCAACATCGCCGCCGGCTTCATGGTCGCTATCACCCAGCCCTTCACGGCGGGCGACTACGTGACGGTAAACGGTGAAAGCGGCTCGGTGCAGAGCGTCGGCATCAGCGTGACGGAGCTGGACACGCCCGACAACAAGCGCGTCATCATCCCCAACAAGTCCGTGTGGGGCGGCAACATCGTCAACTACACGCGCCATGACACCCGACGGGTCGACATGGAGGTCGGCGTGGGCTACGACGACGACCTCGACCAGGTCATCGAGGCAACGCGGGAGCTGCTCACCGGCGACGACCGGGTGCTGTCCGAGCCGGCGCCGCAGGTCGCCGTCAAATCGCTGGGTGACAGCGCCGTCGTCCTCATCGTGCGTCCATGGGTCAAAACCGCTGATTACTGGGGCTTTTACTACGACTTCCAGAAGACGGTCAAGCAGACGTTCGACAAGGCGGACATATCGTTCCCATACCCGCAGATGGACGTCCACCTGGACAAATAGCGAGTGCAGCCACGAGACACGTTCCTGTCACTTGAACGTCAGCGACCAGTACACGGTCGAGGCCATCCAGGGATACCGCTCGAGCACACGGGTATCGATGCTGCTCACAGCCTCGGCCAGTTCAAGGGGCATGAGCTGGTAGAGCCCGTACGGGACCAGAAACGCCTGGACGTGTTGGATATCCCGCACGACCGGCATCCCGTCACATAATTGTTTGAGGAAGGAATTCGAGTAGAGATGGCTGCGCTGAGGGAGCATCCATTGATAGAGGATGCGCAGGCTGCATGGATGCAGAGTCTCGAAGACAAAGTGATCCCGGGTCACTCTCGCCACCTCCCGGATGAAGGAGGAAACCTCGTGGCTTCGAAGCAGATGGAGAAACCGCATGCTGATGCTGGTATCGAAGGCGTCGTCTGCAAATGGAAGCGCACGGGCGTCTCCCACGACGTATTGAGCACCGCCGGGCGAGAGCATCTCGCTGCTCGCGTCGAGGCCAACGACGTCTGCACCGTGCTCCTGCAGCAGCTCGGCGAAGCGGCCGGTGCCCGTGGCTATGTCGAGTATCCGTTTCCCCTGAGGTTCGACGAGCGAGAGCAGCAGCTGCTTCTCCCGTCTATCCACAAGGCTGCCTCCCCGCGTGAAGCGAGCGTCGTCGTATCTCTCTGCAATTGCCGTATCTCTATACCATTGTTGTCCTACGCGAGGCATATGACACTCCCTTCCGCGGTAGCAGATAGGAGAGAAAGGAGAAAGCGTACTTAACATTTATTCGTTGACGCAGCACACTGCAACGCCCGGCAACGGCATCCGACGATGAGGCAGCCAGGCCACCGCGTGCGAACATCGAGCTGCGGGCACCAATGGCTCGTGATAACTTCGAAAAGTATATTACGCCATACCCGTATAGATGCCTGTGGTTTCAATGCGCGCAACGGATGAAGAGGAACAGGAAGACACGCTCATGGTTGAAGAACTGGTGGAAGGAAGCACATTTGAAACCACGTTTTTCAACGAAGAAAAAAACAACAGTTACGGTCATTGCGGCAGCGTGATAAAGGAGATACAGAATGGAAAGGACGGCAGCTACCTGGTCAAAATCAGGCCGCCCATGTTCTATCTGATGGGGGTACTGAGCAACATATCGCGCCTCCTGTCAGGCACGAAGTCGAGGAAGATACTGGACAACCGGCGGTGGCAGGCCACGGAGATAGCGCGTCTCCGGAGGCTGCACCCGGATATCAGCACCGATAACACGCCCTTTGAGAACGCCATCCTCATGCAGAAGATAGACGGATGCGTGGTGTACGACATATTGCGGTCTGCAGATATGTCGAACGAGAAGAAAAGAGAGGTTATCGTCAAGACGGTGCAAGGACTTGAAAACATCCATAGGAAAAACCTGTATCACGGCGAACCCAACACCCAGAACTGTATATTTACCGAGGACGAAGAGCTATACTGGATAGATTTCGAAGTCGAATACCATCCCAGCCTGACGCTCCCGGAAAAAAAGGCCAAGGACCTGGAGCAGCTCACTCTGTCTATACTGGGGGCGTTCGATAAGGAGAACGAGGTGGGGATGAGCGACGAGGGATTGATAGAGCTCATACTTGAGACCTACACCGGCCGGGAGATAACACAACTGTTCCTGGATGACCCCAATCTGCCCCTCATCGGACCGATACGCTTTTATCAGCTTTCATTCTCGTCGGTCTACCGGTTTTACCAGACGCAGATAAACCTCTTACGGTACATCGACACCCGGGAGCACAACCCGTGAGTGAAACCGACAGCTCTTTTTTTGGCGCGGACGGAGACGCAAAGAAACGCGTTCTCTTCTTCGTGGGTTCCATAACACCGGCGATTACAGCCGTCGTGGTGCTTTATATGCTGGGGCCTGCCTTCTATCAGCCTGCGGCGGCGGTGTTCTCCACCTATTACTTCACCTTCGGCGCGGGATGGATCACGTCGCCGCTCCTGGGTCTCTCCGCCGGGATGCATCCGGGATTTGTGGCGGTGCTTTTGGTTTTCATCGCCGTGGAGAGCTCGCTGATAGTATCGGTCAATTACGAGTTGCTCGAAAATATACCGCTTGCCGGGAGGCTCATCAACAGGATTCGGGAGAAAGCCACCCGGCTGATAGAACAGCGGGAGCTCGGAAGGAGCGTCAGCTACGCCACCATATTCTGGCTCATGTTTATCCCCATCTACGGCACGGGACCGATGACGCTGAGCATCGCCGGCAGACTGCTGGGGCTGGACTGGAAGCCACTGTGGCTGACAATCAGCCTCTCGGTCTGCACCCGCTATACGCTCATCGTTGTGCTGCTCACGCTCGGGCTCTGGTCCCTCTGAAGAGATAGCTCCTCTGGAGCGATCGGCAGCAGGTCTCCTGCAGCCCAGTTAAGAAGCACATGACGTCTCCCTCGTCATGACCAGCGACGACGGGAGCGTGCGGCAGGCCCCACAGCGGCATACATCGAAAAAAGGAGCATCATTCTTCAGGCAAACAACCAGGGAATGCGCCTTCAAAAGCAGAGTGAACCGGCCGTGGGGCCTCGGCACCGCGGCACCTGGAAGACCTGCCGCATGCCTGCAATGCGCTTGATAGCCGGGTGAAAGCGGTTAAATAGCCACCGTCACTTTATGGATTCATGCATCTCCTCGTCACCGGTGGCAGCGGATTCCTCGGCGGCTACCTCCTCGACGAGCTGCAGGAAGATGGCTACGACATTCGGGTTATGAGCAGGCACCCGGGCCAGCTGTCGGAGGACAACGGCGGCATAGAGGCCTGCTACGGCGACCTGACCGAAGCACATTCGCTGCGAAAGGTCATGCAGGGCGTCGATATGGTATTCCATAACGCCGCCATCGCCGCAGACTACGGCCCTGCGGAGCGCTTCAGGCGGGTCAACGTGGCGGGGACGAGAAATGTCCTCGATGCCTGCCGAAACGCAGGTGTGCCACGCCTGGTGTATACGAGCTCAGCCGGTGTATACGGCTTTCCTGACAGCGAGGCACCGATCACCGAGGCCAGTCCGAAGCGGCCGATGAACGCGTATCAGCGCTCCAAGTGGGAGGCGGAGCGGCTCGTGCTGCAGCAGGATGATATCGAAGCGGTCGCGGTGCGGCCGCCGCTGGTGCTGGGGCCAGGGTCGCCTGCCGCCCCGTTGCTGCTGTCCCGGCTTGAAGCACAAAAGTTGCCGTTTTTTGGCTCGGGTGACAACCTGATTTCGCTGGCGCATCCCCGCGACGTTGCACGCTGCCTCAGGCTGGCCGGTGAGGAGGGACAGAGCGGCGGGGTCTACAACGCGGTGAGCTTTACCTGCCCGGCCAAGCGGCTGTTCAGGGAGCTGGCCGACCGGCTCGGGGTGCAGCCGCCGCAGCGCCACCTGCCGTATCCGCTGGCG
Organism: uncultured Thermoplasmatales archaeon; assembly: GCA_964414415.1. GTDB lineage: Archaea > Thermoplasmatota > E2 > UBA202 > DSCA01 > CAZESS01. The sequence continues at coordinate 20,462 of CAYPWJ010000005.1, forward strand.
TATGCCGCCGCCGTCCTAGCTGAGTGGATGGCGCGGCTCCGCAGCGGTGAGCCGACATTGACGCGCTTCAGGGTGATGCAGTTCGGGACGAGCCGGGACATTCGCTCCGATAAGGCGATGCGGGAGCTGGGGTTTAGACCTGCCTGGGACCTGGCGGCGATGGCCGACGACCTGGTGTCGTGGTATCACGACAGGGATGAGCAGCGAAATGCCGTCAATGAAAAACATTAAATACTACTTTGTATTATGTTTTTTGTTGTAAGCGTTACAAAATAGTAGCGCTTTCAACGGTGGTGCAGATGGACGAATACGTCTCAATCCTCAGGGACCACGACATCACGGTTACGCCCCAGCGGATAGCCGTGCTCAGGTATCTGGACGAACATCGCACGCATCCCGACGCCGACAGCATCTACGAGGACCTCAAACGGGACAACCCCTCGCTCTCCAAGACCACCATCTACAACACGCTGGACATGCTCCAGCAGCACGACCTCGTCAAGGTGCTCACCATCGGAACGAGGTTCCGGTACGACGTCAACCTCAAGCCCCACCACCACTTCCGCTGCCGGCGGTGCGGCGCCATCATCGACCTCCCGCCGGGCAACGCATCTCTGGACTGCATCGACACCGACGGCCACCGCGTCGACGAGGTCCACGTCTACCTCAAAGGCATCTGCAACCAATGCCTGCACAAAGAAAAGGAGGACAACAATGGATAAATATGTATGCACAGTCTGCGGCTACGTCTACGACCCCCAAGAGGGCGACCCCGACGGCGGCATCGAGCCAGGGACGCCGTTCGAAGAGATACCCGACGACTGGGTCTGCCCCGTCTGCGGCGCCGCCAAGGACGCATTCAAGCCAGTGGAGTAAACCATGCAGCTAGAAGCAATAGACACAAACATATATGCAGCAGTAGCGCGGCACTGGGACCGCGAGCTCTTCGACGAGCTCATCCCCCTGCCCGACGGCACCAGCTACAACGCCTACCTGATAGAGGGCAGCGAGGCGACTGCGCTCATCGACACCGTCGACCCCGCCAAGCAGCACGAGCTGCTCGACCTGCTCGACCGCTACGACGGCGACATCGACTACCTGATAGCCAACCACGCCGAGCAGGACCACTCCGGGAGCGTCCCGGCGGTGCTCGACCGCTATCCTGATGCAACAGTCTACTGCACGGCAAAATGCCGGGACATGCTCATCGACCACCTGCACGTCGACGAGGAGCATATCCAAGTGGTGGCGGACGGCGACACGCTGTCGCTGGGCGACACAACGCTCCGGTTCATCGAGACGCCATGGGTCCACTGGCCGGAGACCATGAGCACCTATCTGGAAGAGCAACGCATCCTGTTCCCCTGCGACTTCTTCGGCTCCCACCTGGCAACCAGCAACCTCTACGTGGAGGACGAGGCGAGGGTGTACGAGGCGGCGAAGCGCTACTACGCCGAGATCATGATGCCGTTCCGGAAGCCAATCCAGAAAAACCTGGCGAAGCTTGCTCCGCTCGACATCGACATGATAGCACCGAGCCACGGACCCATCTATCGCCACCCTGAGTTCATCATGGACGCCTACCGGGACTGGGCCGGCGACAGCGTCGCCAGCGAGGTCCTGCTGCCATATGTCTCGATGCACGGGAGCACCAAGGCGATGGTGGACTATTTCGTCGACGCGCTGATCGAGCGTGGCGTTACGGTGAAGCCGTTCAATCTCACCACGACGGACCTCGGGCAGCTGGCCGTCGCGCTCGTCGACGCGGCCACGCTGGTCATCGCGTCGCCGACGGTGCTCGGCGGGCCGCATCCCAAGGCCGTCTATGCCGCCTACCTCGCGAATGCGTTGCGGCCGAAGACGCGCTACGCGGGTGTCATCGGTTCCTACGGCTGGGGCGGCCGTATGGAGAACAAGATCATCGACCTCATCGGCAATCTCAACGTGGAGCTCCTTGACCCTGTTATATCAAAGGGTCATCCACGTGACGGCGACTATGCATCGATAGATGCACTAGCCGACGAAATACTTAAAAGACATAAAGAGATAAAAGACACGGAGGTATAAAATGGACGAATTTGAAGACCTGCTACAGAAGGCAGACTGGAAGAAAGAGAAACACATGCCGGTCATCGCGGTGCTCGAAGCCAAAGGCGACGAGGTGCGCCTGGAGGCGAGCGTCGGCAAAGAAATCGGGCATCCCAACACGACGGCGCACCATATCGAATGGATCGAGGTGTACTTCAAGCCCGACAGCAAGGAATTCCCCTACCTCGTCGGACGATACGACTTCGCGGCACATGGCGCCTCGACCGACGGCGCCGACAGCAGCACCGTGTACACAAAACCGGCGGTGACGACGTCGTTCAAGACCGAAACGTCAGGCGTCATCTACGCCAAGTCGTACTGCAACATCCACGGATTGTGGGTCAACAGCGAAGAAATCACGCTCTAGCGAGGTGAACCGATATGGGAACAATTGGACGAGAAATGGTTGACATGGACGTCGAGGAGCTGCTGGAGCTGCTGAACAAGGCGTTTGCCGATGAATGGCTGGCCTACTACCAGTACTGGATCGGCGCGCAGGTGCTCGAAGGACAGCTGCACGGCGAAGCCGAAGCGGAGCTGCTCGAGCACGCGAACGACGAACTGCGGCATGCGCAGATGCTGGCAGACCGGATCATCCAGCTGGACGGCACCCCGGTGTTGACGCCGGAGGACTGGTACACGCATACAAACTGCGGCTACGAGGCACCCACCGATCCGTCGGTCAAAACGATCATCCATCAGAACATCGACGGCGAGCAGTGCGCCATCAAGGTCTACCGGAAACTCGCGGATATGACCAGGGACACGGATCCGGTGACCTACGAGATCGTGCTGGAGATACTGCGCGATGAGATTGAGCACGAGGACGACCTCGAGGGTATCCTCGACGACATGAAACATATGTAAGGAAGGTGAAAAAAATGGAAAAACACGAGAAAGAAAAAGGTATGCCCCTCATCGGGGACCGGTTTCCGGAGCTAACGGTACAGACGACCCACGGGGAACTGAAGCTGCCCGACGCGTTCAAGGGAAAATGGTTCATCCTGTTCTCCCACCCCGGCGACTTCACGCCCGTCTGCACAACCGAGTTCTACGCGTTCCAGAAACGCTTCGAGGAGTTCCAGTCGCTGAACACAGAGCTCATCGGCCTGAGCATCGACCAAGTGTTCAGCCATCTCAAGTGGACGGAGTGGATCGAGGACAAGCTCGGAGAAAAAATCGAGTTTCCGATCATCGCCGACGGCACCGGGAAAGTCGCCAACCGGCTGGGGCTCATCCATAGCGCCGGCGGCACCGCAACGGTGCGGGCGGTCTTCATCGTCGACCCCAAGGCGACGATACGCGCCATCCTCTACTATCCGGCGGAGCTCGGCCGCAACATGGACGAGTTCATCCGGATGATCAAGGGCTTCCAGAAGGCCGACGAGGACGGCGTCGCCATCCCGGCGAACTGGCCGGAGAACGAACTTGTGCGCGACCACGTCATCGTGCCCCCGGCGAGCGACGAAAAGACAATCGAGGAACGCAAAAAGCTGCAGGACAAAGGCAAAATCGAGTGCTTCGACTGGTGGCTCTGCCACCGGAAGCCCTAAACACGGCCATCATATGCAAAGGTGAAAAACCATGATAAAGAAAGAGATAGAAAACGCGATAAACGACCAGATAAACGAGGAGCTGTACTCGGCCTACATCTACCTGTCGATGTCCGGCTACTTCGAAGACCAGGACCTGCCGGGCTTCGCCCAGTGGATGTACGCCCAGTACCAGGAGGAGATAGAGCACGCGATGCGCTTCTACCGCTACCTGCAAGAGCGCGGCGGCCGGCTGCACCTCCAAGAAATCAAGGAGCCACCCAAGGAGTGGGACTCGCCGCTCGACGCGTTTGAGACGGCGCTGGAGCACGAGCGATACATCACCGGCTGCATCGACGACCTCGTTGATCTCGCGGAAAACGTGCAGGACCGGGCGACGTTCAACATGCTGCAGTGGTATGTCGACGAGCAGGTGGAGGAGGAAGACAGCGTCGGGGAGATCGTCGCGAAGCTGGAGCGCGTCGGCGACAGCGGCCACGGCCTCCTGATGCTCGACCGCGACCTCGGGCAGCGACAGGCCGGCGCCAGCGACGAAGAAACAGCGGAATAGCTCCCTCTCTCTTTTCCCTCTTTTCTAATTCTTTTAGCTCTTGTTAAATCTCACCTGTTCTTTTCCTTGTTTTTGTCACCGATACCTGGTCATCGAGGTGGAGACGTCTTGCCAGGGTTTTTATACCCGGGTGTATGTTGTGCTGGTATGGAAACGTCATTGGGCGACGATGAGCGGGAGAAAGAAAAGAAGACGCTGCAGGACTACATCGAAGCCGGCCGCGCCGGCGAGCAAGATATGCCGGACTCGCTGCTCTCCCAACGAAAAATGGAGGGGCTGGGCCGCGAGGCTGCACGGACCGCCATCAGCCAGGGGCCGCCGTCCACCGACGACGCGGTTGCAGAAACGCTCGGGCAGCGGCTGAACCGGCACAAGGAAAAGCTCAAGGAGCTCTCCGACATGGCGACCGGCAAACCGCTGGCCGGCCTCGAGGAGACACCCGACGAGCGAGCCAGCGAGACAGAGTAACAAGGAAGCACGTTACTGTCTTCCTCCCCAGCCCCTTTTATTTGTTGTATGCTAGTCGAGGATGTCGGTTGAGAAACTACCGGTCAGGTTGACGGGTGATGCCGTATGCTGTCGGCCGTGATAGGTGAAGGTGGCGCTGCTGTCGACGGTGTACCTGGTCGTCTCGTCGTTCTCAATGTGCGTCGCAAACCACTGGATGAGGTCGCTGCCGTTGACGACGGCGCTGCAGGCCACCTGAGTGGTCTCGTGGGGTGGCAGCGTGACGCTGCCGGTGAGGGAGCCGCGGCCGACGGTGAGGTTGTTCATCCCGAAGCGGTAGGTGAACGCGTCGACCTCGATGGCGCTGTCATGCGGGTTGTAGAGGTGGACGGTGGTGTTGATGACGGTCGCTTCGCCGGTGACGCTGTCCCATGTGGCGGTGAAGTCGCTGGCGACGAGCAGCCGGCGCTCGCTTCCATCTATGGATGCCGTGACGTTCCGGGGCTGGCTGAGCCGGAGCGTTTGAAGCAGGTCTGTATGCACGGTGCCGTAGCTCTCGTGGATGGTCCGGGTGCGGTGGAGAGGCCCGGCGGTGGCCTTCACGGTGTACATGAACTCGATGTGGGTGGTCTCGCCGCGGTCGACATGTGACGACCACCATCGGGGCACCCTGCTCATGTTGACGCTGCTGACGGAGTCGATGACGGTGGCGCCATGTTTGAGGGTGACGTCGGCGTCGTGCCCCTTGGCGATGACGATGTCGTTGAGTAGGACTGCATAGCGGAGCGATGAAATCGTGACGTCGAAGGGATTTGGGTTGTCGACGGTTGCCGTGGTCACCAGTTCCGTCTCGTTTGCTGACACGTTTCCCCAGCTGTTCTCTATCGAGGTTACCCGTGGCGCGCCGAGCCAGCCTGCCAGGTAGCCCGCTACGGCGGCGACGGCGACGGCTGCACCTGCGACCACGACGGCCGCGACGGCTTTTTTCCAGCGCTTCATGGTGGCTACTCCTGCTCTTCAAACATGGCGTGGTTTTTGAAGCTTTGTATCCGAGGCGTTGGTTATCCGTCGAGCGGCACCGTCAGCGGCCCAAGGACGAGCAGGCTGCCTTCGATGTCAGTCTGCATCTGCTCTCCCTGCACTGTGTAGGATATGGCGGCGGACACCGTGGCAGGACCGAGACCGACGACGCCGATGGTGCGCAGCGCCGACTCGCCCGGCTCGAGCTCGGCTGGATGCCAGCCCGTGTCGCGCCCGAGGAGGACAAGGCCGCCGGCGATGGACAGCGTCTGCAGTCCCTCGACGACGACCACGTCGTCATCCATGTTGGTGATGCGTATCCTGATGCCGAGCCCGGGCTCGAAGGAGCCGGTGACGTCGGCCGGCGTGGCCTGTACCGTCCCACTGCCTGCCAGCAGCGGCACCGTGAGCAGGAGCGCCATGCCGACAGCCGTGGCTTTCTGTATCATGTCGCCTCCACCTCTATAACCGCGTGCGGCTATTAAAACATTCCGTCACCTGAAGATGGCAGGTCGGTTCAAAAGAAGAAAAAGGGGGGCGGCTATCGTTCCTGGAACTCGGCGGCGATGTCCTGGTAGCGCTCCAGCTCCTTCCGGGAGATGGGCTTGACTGCGTCGAGCGCCTGCTCGAAGTGCCGCTGTTCGACCGTCAGCTGCTTGAGCTCCTCGGGGTCGATGTCCTCGTCGTGGACGTACTCCCGGATGGCGTACATGATGGCTTCGTTGGCGACGGCGGCGATGTCTGAGCCGGTGTAGCCCTCGGTTCGCTCGGCCAGGCCGTCGAGGTCGACGTCGTCGGCCAGCGGCTTCCCCTGGGTGTGGATGCGGAATATCTGCCGCCTGGCTTCGAGGTCGGGCGTCGGCACGTGGATGAGCCGGTCGAAGCGGCCGGGGCGGAGCAATGCGGTGTCGATGATGTCCGGGCGGTTGGTAGCGGCGATGACCGTTACGTCCCTGAGCTCCTCGAGGCCGTCGAGCTCCGTGAGCAATTGACTGATGACCCGCTCGGTGACCTGTGAGTCGCCGAAGCTGCCACCCCGGGTTGGGGTGATGGCGTCGAGCTCGTCGAAGAAGATGATGGAGGGGGCGGCCTGCCGGGCCTTGCGGAAGGTCTCCCGGACGGCTTTTTCGCTTTCGCCGACCCATTTCGACAGGAACTCGGGGCCCTTCACCGAGATGAAGTTCGCTTCGCTCTCGTTGGCGACGGCCTTCGCCAGCATGGTCTTCCCGGTACCGGGCGGCCCATACAGGAGGATGCCTTTCGGTGACTGCGCGTCCATGTGCCGGAAGACGTCGGCGTAGCGGAGCGGCCATTCGACGCCCTCGCGCAACGCCTGCTTTGCCTCGTCGAGCCCGCCGACGTCCTCCCACGTGACGTTGGGGCTCTCGATGAGGACCTCGCGGAGCGCCGACGGGCTCATGCCCTTGAACGCCTCGTAGAAGTCGTCCTCCATCACCTTGATCTTGTTGAGCACGTCGGCCGGGATGTTCTCCTCCTCGAAGTCGATCTCGGGGAGGACGCGCCGGAGCGCCCGGATGGCTGCCTCTTTGCTCAGCGCGGCGATGTCTGCGCCGGAGTAGCCGTGAGTGATGTCGGCGAAGTGGTCGAGGTCGACGTCCTCGTCGACGGGCATTCCACGGGTGTGGATGGTCAGTATCTCCCGCCTGCCTTCCCGGTCGGGGATGCCGATCTCGATTTCGCGGTCGAAGCGGCCGGGGCGGCGGAGCGCCTCGTCGAGGTCGTTGATGCGGTTGGTGGCGCCGATGACGACGACTTTGCCGCGTTCTTTGAGGCCGTCCATGAGGGCGAGGAGCTGCGCTACCACCCTGCGCTCGACGTCGCCGCGTGCCTCGCCGCGCTTCGGCGCGATGGAGTCGATTTCGTCGATGAAGACGATCGAGGGTGCGTTCTCCGTTGCTTCGTTGAATATCTGCCGGAGGTTTTCTTCGCTCTGGCCGTAGTACTTGCTCATGATTTCGGGGCCGCTGAGGGTGTAGAAGTTGGCGTTTGTTTCGTTGGCGACGGCTTTGGCGATGAGTGTTTTGCCCGTCCCCGGTGGACCGTGGAGCAACACGCCCTTGGGTGCTTCGACGCCGATTTTTTCGAACAGCTCGGGGTATTTGAGCGGGAGCTCGATCATTTCGCGGACCTGTTTGATCGCGTCTTCGAGCCCGCCGATGTCCTCGTAGGTGACGCGGGGGACCGCCGTCTCGGTTTCTTTCGCCGGTTTGTCGCTGAGGTCGACGGCGGTGCGGCGGGTGATGATGACTGCCTCGCGTGCCGGGGTCATGCCGGTGACGATGAGGTCGATTTTGCGGCCCATGACGTTGAGCTCGATGGCGTCGCGCTTGGTGATGACGCGTCCCTCCAAAATTTGGGAGAGGTATTGTTCGCCGCTGACGATGTGGAGTTCCTCGGTGGGCGCCAGCGTGACCTTCGTTGCTTCTTTTGCTGTGCCTTTGCTGACGTGGACGCGGTCGTCGATGCCGGCGCCGGCGTTGCGTCGTATGGTGCCGTCGATCCGGGCGATCCCCTTGCCTGCATCGTCTGGGTAGCCGGGCCAGAAGAGTGCCGCGGTCTGCTGCTTGCCTTCGATGCGGACGACGTCGCCGGGCTGGAGCCCGAGTTGCTCCGCTACTGCTGGGTCGATACGGGCGATGCCTCTGCCGACATCGCGGGCGCGGGCTTCGCCGACCTTGAGGGTTATATCCTGTGGATTATTTGCGTCATTCATAGCTATCGAGGCAGTATATTTGCTCTACTATAAATAGCTTGTGGTCTTTCCTTAATAAGGTGTGGTCGTTTAACAATTGAGGAAAAGGTGGACACATGAAAGAATATGCCCAGTATATCGACGGAACATGGACGGAATCCGGCAGCGACGAGCAATTCGAGACCATCAACCCGACGACGGGCGAACCACTCGCCCGCTTTCCCTCAGGTACCCCGAAGGATGTCGAGCGGGCCGTAACGGCTGCGCGCAACGCCATCACCGAATGGCAACAGATCCCCGCTCCAAGGCGAGGGGAGATCCTGCTCGACGCGGCCCGCATCATGCGCCAGCGGAAGCAGGAGCTCGGCGAGCTCGTCACCCGCGAGATGGGCAAGGTCATCTCCGAGGGGCTCGGCGACGTCCAGGAAGCCATCGACATGATAGAATACATCGCCGGCGAAGGACGACGCATGACGGGAGAGACGGTTCCGTCGGAGCTGCCCGACAAGGTCTGCATGACGTTCCTAGAGCCCGTCGGCGTCGTCGGCCTCATCACCCCCTGGAACTTCCCCACGGCGATACCCTCATGGAAGCTCGCTCCGGCGTTGCTCGCCGGCAACGCCGTGCTGTTCAAGCCTTCGTCGCTGACGCCGATCTGCGCAGCTCGGCTCGTCGAGATATTCGAGGAGGCGGGGGTGCCGCCCGGCGTGCTCAACTTCGTGACGGGGCGCGGCTCCGTCGTCGGCAGGGCCATCGTGGAGCATCCGCAGGTGACGGCGATATCGTTCACCGGCGGCGTCCCAACCGGCAAAAAAATATATGCCGGCGCAGCACAGCTCCTCAAGCCCGTCCATCTGGAGCTGGGCGGCAAAAACCCGCTCATCGTGATGGATGACGCACATCTCGAGCTCGCCGTCGAGGGTGCCATGTTTGGCGCCTTCGGTACCGCCGGGCAGCGCTGCACCGCCGCCAGCCGGCTCATCCTCCACCAGGACGTCTACGAGGAGGCGATGGACATGCTGTTACAGCAGACGGAGGCGATGACGATTGGCGACCCGCTCGACCCCGACGTGGACATGGGGCCGATGGCGAGCCAGGGACAGCTCGACAAGACGATGGAATATATCGACATCGGCAGCGACGAGGGCGCCACAATGAGGTACGGCGGCGAACGGCTTGCGGGCGGGATGCACGACGACGGCTTCTTCGTGCAGCCGACCGTGTTCGAGGCGGAGCAGGGCATGCGCATCACCGAGGAGGAGATCTTCGGACCCGTCCTGTCCGTCATCGAGGCGCGTGACTTCGACGACGCCATCAGGAAGGCAAACGCCGTGCCATATGGGCTGTCCGCCTCCATCTACACCCGGGATGTCAACCGTGCCTTCCGGGCCATCCGGCGGCTCGAGGCCGGCGTCACATACGTCAACGCGCCGACCATCGGCTCGGAGATACAGCTCCCCTTCGGCGGCGTGAAGAACACGGGCAACGGGCTCCGGGAGGCGGGAAGTGCCGCCATCCGGGAGTTCACCGAGACGAAGACCGTCTTCGTCGACTACAGCGACCGGCTGCAGAAGGCACAGATACAGGAGGATTGACGCGGCGAGCCATGACGGCGAGCGTCCCGCCGGCGTATTTGATAGCAAAATATAAGCAAAATATAAATATCACCTCCGTGTTAGAGATGTGCCAGGGAAATGGGGCAAAAAATGCCTCCCTTACATTTTTTCGATATGCGCCCCATTTCCCGTCCTCACCTTTTCCGGCAGCAATCTAGAATACATCCATGAAAAAGTTGAGGAAATATGTCGCGGTGTCAACGACTGCCTGCCGATCTACATATTCATTCGGGGCATGGATGTTGCCGCCGCCGGGGCCAAACACCAGCGTCGGTACGCCGGTCCGGGCGGCAAATATGTTGAAGTCGCCGACACTCGTCGTGGTAAACCGGCATTTTTCGCCCTCGTCCGGCTCCGGCAAAAGGGCAACGAAGCGGTCGAGATACTCGCTTGCCTCCGAGATATAGGGATGATACTCGAGCTCGGGCGCCGGAGAAAACCGTTTCTGTACGCTCACCTGCGACGGCAGGCCAAGGCGCTCGATGATCTGCTGCAGCTCCTCCGTCGCCGTCTCCTCGTCCTCGCCGAGCGTCAGCTGCCGGTTCACCAGGATCTTGCAGTAGCCGGGCACCGTAAACGTCTGGTCGCCCCCGGTGATGTTCAGCACCACGTAATGGCCGCGCCCCATCTTTATGTTGGAGAACATGTCGAACTCCTTTATCGTCGAGATGAGCTGGGCCGCATCTTCCAACGCGTTGACGCCTCCCTGCGGATGCGACGCATGCGATGACTCGCCGAAAAACTCTATCTCGTAGATGACGCGGCCCTCCGCCCCGATGATAGGGACGGGAAACGACGGCGTGTGACGGCGCTTGTGCGTGTAGCAGTAGCTGTCGGCGCCCACCACCGGGGAGGGCTCCGCCACCATGACCAGGTCGTAGTCCTCGATGTCGTGCTCGCGGAGCAGGGTGTCGGCACCCAGCGAGTAGGGTGCCTCCTCGCCGTAGACGAAGCTCAGGAACAGCTCGCCGTTGACTTCGTCTCGCCTGTCCAGCAGCGCCAGCACGGCCATCATGGCGGCGGTGCAGCCTCCCTTCATGTCGCAGGCCCCCAGGCCGTATATGTTGCCGTCCTTCTCGGTGGGCTCGTGCGGCGGGTAGAACCATTCGCCGTGAGCAGCAACGGTATCAAGGTGGCCGTTCAGCATGATTTTCGGGCCGTCGCCGTCGCCGAGCTTGACGTAGATGTTGTGGTGGTCGCGGCCGGCGTAGTTCATGTAGCCGATGTATGGATTCTCGATGTCCTGCACCGTTGGCTCCAGCCCGTGTTCCCGGAGGTATCCCTCGACGTAGTCGTAGATTTCGGGGCCGTCGGTGTCGCTGCTGGGGATGCCGATGAGCTTTTTTGTCAGGTTGATGACCTCGCCTCGTTCCTCCTCGGTCAGCTCGTGTTGCATGCTTCCTTCAGATAACGCTGCCGGCGTACTTGTATATTTCCCTGTTTGAAAGAGAAAACGAAATGGGGGTACGCCGTCTGTGCAGTACGCAGACCTACCGGCGTCGGGCCGTCATTTGACTACATAGCCCCGGGCGGCACAATCCTTTTGATACATCACCTGTTATCGGAGCGTGGAAACGCTCATCATCGGCATCGCCTTTGGGGCAATCATCGGTCTGGCACAGTTCTTCAGCGAACATTTTTGCGCCATCTGCGGGCGCCACACGGTCGAGATGACCTCCTTCTCCGCCGGCGTCGCCGTCTCCTATCTCTTCCTCGGTCTTATCCCGGAGTTCGTGAGCGAGGTGCAGCACACGGAGCGATGGCTGTACGTGTTCGCGCTGCTTGGCTTCGTGCTCTTCCACCTGGTCGAGAAATACATCTACCGGCATTCGGCGCCCCGGGACGTGACCACGCGGCTGGAGCGCGAGAACAGCGCCGTGTCCTTCGCCTACCATTTCATCGTGGGCGTCGTCATCGTCGACCTGACAGCGATGGGCTTCGCCGACGGGCTGCTCTTTGTTGTCCCCGTCGCGCTGTACACGGCACTCGGGACGCTGCCCGAGCACGTCTCCCCGGAGCGGTGGGTGCACGTGCTGCTGTCGCTGGCGGCAGTGTTCGGCGTCGTGGCTGCCGTGGTGCTGCGGGACGCGATATCGACGGCTGTCTCGGCGGCGCTGCTGGGGTTCGTGGTGGGTGCGCTGGCGTTCGCGGTCATCCGGCATGCCATTCCGTATGGCCGGGAGGGGAGGCCGGCGTGGTTCGTCGTCGGGATGGCGGTGTATGTGCCGCTGGTGCTACTGCTGCAGTCCTGAGTCCGGCATGGGTAAAAAGCAGGTGTCGGTACCGGGATATGGATGACGATGGCGCGTGGCTGCTCTTCGTGTACAACGCTTCTTGTACAACGCGGACGGCGGGATGATGCAGGCGCTCCGGGATGCGGTGCGCAAGGCGTGTCGCCTGAGACGTATAGCTGCGACCTGTGCGCGTTGACCTACGGGAGCCCGGGGGATCCGGCGGCGGTGGCGTGGCTTTGTCGATGGACTGCGGCTGCCTGCGGCGTTTCTACATCGGGACGAGTTCCGGGAGCGATACGGCGATGACGTGGGGTGCCAGCTCTCGTTATCCAGCGTGACGATGCGCTATCGTTGCCGCTGTCGGCAGGGGAGATAAACGGCTGCGCGACGCTGGATGAGCTGATGGCGCTGGTGGAGGAAAAGGTTGGCGGAGCTGTCTAGGCGAGGCCCTTGATGGCGGCGACGCAGCCTTTGCAGATGTTTCGTTTTGTGCCCTTGATGTGGACGTGTCGGATGTTGTCGTCGGGGACCTCCGCCCCGCAGACGTCACATGTTGTCATGGCGAGCATAACTCCTGCATGTTTATAAACATTCGTGGCATAACTATATAAAGTTACAATTGTTAAGTATGTGGTGGAAGCATGAAAACAAGTCCATATCCAGCGGGAAAAGGCAACATGAAATGGGTCTCGACCGAATGGCTCGAGGAACACCACGACGACCCCGACCTGATGGTGCTCGACACGCAGCCCGACATCCACGACTATATTACGGAGCACCTGCCAAACGCGGTCTACTTTAACCAGCGATTGCTCCGCATCCCCTACAGGGGCAGACCCGGCGTCTACGTGCCCGATACCGTGGTGCAGCAGCTGTTCAGCCGCATCGGCCTCACGCCGGCAAAGCCGGTCGTCGTCTACGGCGGCGTCGGCGCCTTCCGCGGCTGGGGCGACGGCCTCGAGCAGACCATGGTCGCCTACACCCTTGCCCGCTACGGCCACAAAAACGTCCACGTCCTCAACGGCGGCATCGACAAATGGAAAGCCGAGCAGCGACCCCTGGCCAAGGGATTCCCCGACCTCACGGAGAGCGACTTTCCCGTCCAGGTGCAGCACGACTACGTCGTCGACATGGACCAAGTCAAAGACATGAAAGACCGCGACGACGTGATGCTGCTCGACGCCCGGCCGCCCAACTTCTACGAAGGGCAGGGCCCCTGGCGGAAACCCGGCCACATACCCGGCGCGGTCAACCTGCCCTGGAAGCACCTGATGGACGAGGCAAACGCGACGCTGCTCAAGCCCGACGACGCCATCCAGACGGTGCTCGACGACCGCGGTATATCGCCCGACAAGACCATCATCTGCTCCTGCGGCACCGGGCGGGAGGCCACCAACGAGTTCTTGCTGTTCAAATGGTACCTCGGCTATCCGAACGTCCACATCTACGAGGGCTCCTTCACCGAATGGACGGCCCACCCGGACAACCCGACGGCGACGGGCCCCGAGCCCTACTAACGATGCTGTTCGAACGCATCACCTCTCCTGGCCTGGCACACAACTCCTACATCGTCGGCTCGCAGGGACAGGCGGCGGTCATCGACCCCCGGCGTGACGCCTGGACATATGCAGAGATAGCACGCAGCAACGACATGCGCATCACCCGTATATTCGAGACGCACCGCAACGAGGACTACGTCATCGGCTCCCTCGAACTCGCCGAGCTCACCGGCGCGGACGTGTATCACGGCGGAGCCCTTGACTTCGACTACGGCGTCCCGGTCGAGGAGGACGACAGCTTTACCGTGGGCGCCCTCAAGCTCCAGGTGCTCGAGACCCCGGGCCACACGGACGAGAGCATCTCCATCGTCGTGACCAACGCGGCGGTGGCGCCGCAGCCCTACATGGTGTTCACCGGCGATGCATTGTTCGCGGGCGACGTCGGCCGCACCGACCTGTATGGCAGCGATGAACGTGAGCGGATGGCCTCGGCGCTGTACGACAGCCTATATGAGAAGCTGCTGCCGCTGGGCGACCACGTCATCGTCTGCCCGGCCCATGGCTCCGGCTCGGTCTGCGGCGGCTCCATCGGCGATTTGCCGTTCACGAGCATCGGCTACGAACGGCGGAGCAACCCGATGCTGCAGCTCGACAGGCAGGACTTCATCGAGCGGAAACGCCAGGAGGAGCTCCACGTGCCGCCGTATTTCCGGCAGATGGAGATATACAACAAGCGTGGGGCGCCGGTGCTCCACCGGATGCCGCAGCCCGCGGCGCTGTCGGTCAGCGAGCTCGCCGGGATGCAGGACGAGGCGCAGCTGGTGGACGTCCGTCGGCCGGATTGCTTTGCAGCGGCACATATCCCGGGCAGCCTCAACGTGTGGAGCCATGCGCTGGCGGGCATCGCGGGCTGGTTCCTGTCATACGACCGGCCGGTGGTGCTCATCGACGGCGATATGGATGCAGCAACGCGCTCCCTCGTCCGCCTCGGCTTTGACGACCTGTCGGCGTTGCGGGGCGGCATCGGCACCTGGCAGCAGGCGGGGCGGCCGGTGGGGCACATCGACGTGTGGCACGCCGACCGGCTGCATGCACGGCTGGATGACGTGTTCACTTTGGACGTCCGGACGAGGCGGAGCCGTGGCGAGCATGGCCACATCCCGGGCTCCCGCCACGTGTATCTCGGTGATCTGCCCGACCGGCTTGACGACCTCCCGCGCGAGGAGATCATCGTTATCTATTGTGATGCGGGCTACAAGACGGGGACGGCGGCGAGTCTGCTCACCCGGCATGGATTCGACAGGGTGGCGGAGCTCGTCGGTGGCTTCGCGGCCTGGCGGCAGGCCGGCTACGCCGTTGACTAGTCGAGCTGTGCCAGTGATGCCTCGATGAAGTCGTCGAGGTCGCCGGGATGCCGGCTGGAGACGAGGTTGTCGTCGATGACGACCGATTGGTCGCGGTAGTCGGCGCCGGCGTTCTTGATGTCCTGGACGATGGACGTCCAGCCGGTCATCTTCCGGCCTTGCGCCACCTGGGCGGTGATGAGCAGCTGGGCGCCGTGGCAGATGACGAAGACGGGTTTCCCGCTCTGGACGAAGTCGCGGACGAATGTCACCGGCGCCTCATGGGCGCGGAGCTTGTCGGGCGAGTAGCCGCCGGGGATGAGCAACGCATCGAAGGCATCAGGTATGGCGTCACTGGCTGCCAGGTCGATGGTGACCCCGGTGCCCTGTTTTTTGCCGGTGACCGTCTTTCCCTTTTCGAGGCCGACATGCGTCAGCTCGTGCCCGGCCTTTTTGAGCGCCGCAGCGGGGCGGCTGTACTCAACGTCTTCGAAGAGGTCGTCGATGACGACGGCGATGCGGCTCATGGTCTGCCTCCCGGATGTATGGCGGTCTTTTCTTTGTGTATGTCTCTTGAAGTCATTGTCTCCCTCACCGTCACTATCGCACGGCTGTTTTTAAAAGGTTTGTGACGCATATGGGTGGTATGGGCTGTTGCCTGTATGCCGTCGCGGCGCCGAGATACCAGGGTTTTTATACGCCATATCCAGCAAAAATACCAGGTTTTATATAACATAAACTGTTGTTAATGCCACTGTACGCGATGTTCGGGATTCCATAGAGGCCGAGCTGCCGCTTCCCGAAACCGTGTATAGAAGGTGAGATAATGAGCGATGACCGCCAGACGGAGGAGAACCCCCGGATGAGGCAATTAGCCCTCGAATCGTCGCTGAATCCGATCGCGCTCTCCGACCTCGACGGAGAGATCACTTATGTCAATCCAGCTTTCATGGAAACCTGGGGACACGACGACGAAAACGAGGTGCTCGGTCGGCCTGCAACGGCATTCTGGGCGACTGAGGGCAAAGCGAAAGAGGTGCTGCACGCGCTGCACGAGACAGGGAGATGGTTCGGCGAGATCATCGCCCGCCGCAAGGACGGCACCACGTTCCCGGTGCAGACCTCGGCCAGCGTGGTGACCAATGAAGACGGCGAAGCGGTCGGCATGATGGCATCCTTCGTGGACCTCAGCGAGCACGCCCGGATACGGCAGGCGCTGCACGAAACCGAGCGGAAATTCCGAGCCATCATCAACAACTCGCCGATCGGCATCGCGCTGCTCGACGAGGACGGCGAGCTGCTGCTGAGCAACCTCGCCCTGCAGGACATGCTGGGGTACAGCGAGGAGAAGCTGCAGAACCTCGGGTTATCCGATCTCACGCATCCCGACGACGTGGAAAAAGACGAGACACTCTACCAGGAGCTCCACGACGAGGAGCGCACCTCGTATTCCATCGACAAACGCTTCGTCCGGCGGGACGGCTCCGTCATGTGGGGCGCACTCACCGTGGCGGTCATCCGCAACGAGGAGAACGCGCCGCAGAATGTCATCTGCATGGTGGAGGACGTCACCAAGGAAAAACGAATGGAGCAGGAACGCCAGCAGCTGCTGCAGGACCTGAAGCGGTCCAACGAGGAGCTGGAGCAGTTCGCCTACGTGGCGTCGCACGACCTGCAGGAGCCGCTCCGGATGGTGTCCAGCTACCTGCAGCTGCTGCAGCGCCGCTACCAGGACGAGCTCGACGAGGACGCAGACGACTTCATCGTCTACGCGGTGGACGGCGCCCGGCGGATGAAACAGCTCATCAACGACCTGCTCAAATATTCACGCATCACGACGCGCGGCAACCCGTTCGAGCCGGTCGACATCTCCGGGCTCATGGAGGAGGTCGTCGACGACCTCCAGCAGCAGATAGCGGAAACAGATGCAGCGGTCACCCACGAGGAGCTGCCGACGATTACGGCAGACAAATCGCAGCTCCGCCGGCTCCTGCAGAACCTGGTCAGCAACGCCATCAAGTACCGCGGCGACGAGCCACCGGAGATACACATCGGCGTCAGAGAGCAGCAGGATGCCTGGCGTTTCGCCGTCGCGGACAACGGCGTCGGCATTCCGGAGGAGCAGCAGGACCGCGTATTTGTCATCTTCCAGCGGCTGCACGGCCACGACGAGGGCGGCGGCGGGACGGGCATCGGCCTCGCATTGTGCAAGCGCATCGTCGAGCGGCACGGCGGAGACATCTGGGTTGACTCGGAGCCGGGCGAGGGCGCTACCTTTTACTTTACGATTCCCAAGGATTTGAAGGAAAAACAGGGTGAAAAAAAATGAATGAAGAAGAGAAGGGCACAACGATGGGAAAACCGGTTGAGATACTGCTTGTGGAGGACAACCCGGGCGACGTCCGGCTGACCAGGGAGGCACTGCAGGAGAGCAAGCTCCGGAACAACCTCCACGTCGTCATGGACGGCGAGGCGGCCATGGATTTCGTCTACCAGCGAGGAGAATACGCCGACGAGCCGCGTCCCGATCTCCTCCTCCTGGACCTCAACCTGCCGAAGAAGGACGGGCGGGAGGTCCTCGAGGACATAAAGGGTGACGAGGAGCTGCGGAGCATCCCGGTGGTCATCCTGACCACGTCGGAAGCCGACGAGGACATCGTCAAGACCTACAACCTGCATGCCAACGCCTACATCACCAAGCCGGTGGGGATGGAAAAGTTCATCGACGTGGTCAAGTCGGTGAAGGACTTCTGGTTCACCATCGTCAAGCTGCCCGACGAGCGCCTGGAAAGCTAGAGGGACGATGCAAACCGACGTGCTGCTCGTGGAGGACAACCCCGGCGACGCCCGCCTCGTGCAGGAGATGCTCAGCAACGGCGGGAAAGACAGCTACGACATCACGCATCTCGATTGCCTCTCCACGGCGCTCGAGCAACTGACGGAGGCACAACCTGATGTCATCCTGCTCGACCTCAACCTGCCGGACAGCCACGGCGCCGAGACGTTCGACAGCGTCGCCGACCACGATATCGAGCCGCCGGTCGTGGTGCTCACCGGCCTCGACGACGAGAGCCTTGCACTGCAGCTCGTCCAGCGGGGGGCACAGGACTACCTGGTAAAGGGGCAGCTCAGCCCGACGCTGCTCAGGAAGAGCATCGTGTATGCCATGGAGCGGCATGAGAGCAAGCAGCGGATAGAGGAGGTCGCCGAGGCGTTGCGGGTCATCAACAAGCTCATACGGCATGACATCATCAACAAGCTCCAGGTCGCGCAGAGCGCCCTCAGCCTCGCCCAGGATGATGCAGACGAGGCGATGATGCAGAAGGCGATGGACCGCGTTGGAGACACAATCAGTCTGCTGCATCGCATGAAGGAGCTTGAGCAGCTGGTCGCCTCCAGCAAAACCGTGCAGGAGTACGACGCCCGTCAGGTCGCAGAGGAGGTGGCGGATCGATTTGACGTCTCCATCTCGCTGGAGGGCGACTGCGCCGTCACGGCCGACAAGGCGCTCTATTCCGTCATGGAAAACCTCCTGCGCAACGCGGTTGACCACGGCGGCAGCACCCATGTCGACATCTCCATGCAGCCGCATGACGGCACCTGCGAGATACGCGTCGCGGACAACGGCAGCGGCATCGACGATGCGATAAAGCAGCGGGTGTTCAACGAGGAGTTCAGCTCGGGCGGCAGCGCCGGCTCCGGGCTCGGCCTCTACATCGTCAAGAAGACAATGGAGCGATACGGCGGCCGCGTGGCCATCGAGGACAACGACCCCCAAGGTGCAGTCATCGTGCTCACGCTTCCCAGGTGCTCGCCAGGATGACCGTCGTCCACACACTGTTGATAGAGGACAATCCCGCCGATGCCCGCCTGGTAGAGGAGATGCTCGCGGGGCTCGACGACATCCAGTTCGACATCACCATGCGGGAGAGCCTCGCCGACGGCGCCGCCTTCCTCGACGACCACGAGGCAGACGTGGTGCTCCTCGACCTCGGGCTGCCGGACAGCCAGGGCATGGAGACGTTCAAGTCCATGCATCAAAAGGCGCCGCTCGTGCCCATCGTGGTACTCACCGGGCTCAAGGACGAGGAGCTCGCCGTCGAGATGGCCAGGGAGGGAGCGCAGGAGTACCTCGTCAAGGACACCATCAGCAGCGAGGTGCTCACCCATACCATCCAGTACGCCATCGAGCGGAAAAACGTAGAAAAACACATGCATCGGCTGAACAGCCTCCTGCAGGCGATACGAGAAATCAACCAGCTCATCGTCCGGGAATCCGACCCGGAGGAACTGATAACGCAGACATGTAACGCTCTCGCCTCGGTCAGCGACTATCATCACGTCCGGATATTCCTAACGGACGAGCTCGGCGAGGCGCAGCTCGGCATCTGCGCCGACCAGGATGGGACGACGAAATACCCGGAAAGCGGTATACCTGTCTGCATGGAACGGGCGATAGCCGACAGCGACATAGTGGCCGTTGAAACCATGGGGTCTATGTGCAGCGAGTGTCCATGGAACGGGAGCTACGATGAGGAATACAACGCCGTCGCCATACCGCTGAGCTACCTCGGCAACGTGTATGGAGCGCTGTCGGTTCTCATCCCCACAGAGCGGCAGGAAATAGCGGAGGAGGAAGGCCTGTTCAAGGAGGTCGCCGACGACCTGGCGTTCGCCCTCTACGACCTCGAGCTGGAGGAAAAACACCGGGAGACGGAGGAGCGATACCAGCAGCTCGTGGAGAGCACCCCGGGCCTGATATGCCAGCTCGACCCCGACGGGACAACGCGGTTCGTCAACAGCTACGTGGAGGAGCTCATGGGCTACACGGTGGAGGAGGTCGTCGGCGAGGACTGGTGGAGCCTGTTCTATCCCGGCGACACACGCGAACAGGTCGACGAGCTGTACGACCGCTTCAAGGCAGACGACGACGTCCGCGGTTTCGAGATGGAGATGACGGACAAGCACGGGGAACGACACATCATCAGCTGGAACTCGTTCAACCAGTGGGAGAACGGAGCGCTACAGAAAATATTCGGCGTCGGCGTCGACGTCACCGAGCGGGAGACTTTTCTGGAAAAACTAAAAGAGAAGCATCGAGAGACGGAGGCCATGCTGGAGAGCATGTTGAACGCCTTCGTTCTCTTCGAGTCGGTTTTTGATGAAGATGGAAACTTCGTCAGTTACCGGTTCGTCTACATCAATAAAGCCTACGAGGAGATGACCGGTGTCAAGCTCGAGGACGTGAAGGGCAAGACGGTGCATGAAGTCTGGCCCGACACGGAGCCCGAGTGGATAAAAAGATATGGAGAGGTGGCGGTGACCGGCGAAAGTCAGACCTTCGACCTGTATCACGACCCCACCGGCAAGGTATATCACTGCAACGTATACCGGCCGTACGACACACAAGAGAAGTTCTGCGTAATCTTCGAGGATATCACCGACTGGAAGCAGGCGCAGCAGGAGCTCAAGGCACGCGAGAAAAAATTCCGGGAGATATTCCACAACGCCAACGACGCGATGTACCTCCACACGTTAACGGACGACGGTATGCCGGACCGGTTCATCGAGGTCAACGACGTCGCCTGCGAGATGCTCGGCTACACCCGCGAAGAGTTCCTGGAGATGTCGCCGATGGACATCGACGACCCTGATGCACCGACAGATGTCCCTGCAGTTATGCAGGACCTGCTGGACGAGGGACATGCCACCTTCGAGATGCGGCACGTGGCCAAGGACGGCTCCCGCGTACCGGTCGAGATCAGCTCCCACGCGTTTACCCTGAACGGCGAACAGCTCGTTCTCTCCATCGCCCGGGACATCACCGAGCGAAAGAAAAGACAAAGGCGACTTGAAAGCTCGCAAGAAATTGCACATGTCGGGAGTTGGGAAATAGACCTGGCAACCGGTGACCTCTCGTGGTCCGACGAGACATGCCGGATATTCGGAGTGCCGGTCGATGAACCGGTAGACTACGATACGTTTCTGGATTTCGTCCACCCCGAGGACCGTGATCATGTAGATGAAAAGTGGAACGAGGCGCTACAAACCGGGGAATACGACATTGAACACAGAATCCTGGTCGACGGCACAACAAAGTGGGTGCGGGAAAAAGCCGACATAACGTTTGACGGCCAGGGAGAGCCGGTCGAAGCAATCGGAAGCGTGCAGGACATCACCGAGCGGAAAGAACGGGAGAAAACCGAGCGGGAACTCAGGCAGCGCATCGAGGCGGGCCTGCAGGCTGGCAACCTGGCATGGTGGGAGATGGAGCTGCCCTCCGGCGACGTTGTCTTCGACGACCGGAAGGCAGAGATGCTCGGCTACGAGCCGGAGCACTTCGAAACCTACGAGGACTTCACCGAGCTGCTGCACCCAGACGACTACGAACGGGCGATGCAGGCCATGCGGGACCATCTGCAGGGCCGGGAGGAGAACTACGAGGTCGAATACCGCATCAGGACCAGCGATGGCACCTATCGATGGTTCCGGGACGTCGGCGGCATCACGGAACGGGGTGAGGAGACAGGCCACACCAGGGTCATCGGCATCGTCGAAGACATCACCGAGCGAAAACAGGCACAGCAGGAGCTCGAAAAGCAGGAGCGGAAACTCCGGATGCTCTTCATGGAGACACAGAACCCCATCCTGGTGGCAAACGACGAGGATGTACACGTCGATGCCAACCAGGCCGCCCTCGACTTCCTGGAATGCGACATGGAGACGCTGCGGGGAACAACCCCCTGGGACTGGGTGCCTCCCGGACGGCTTGAAAAGCAAAAAGAGGAGCATACGCCTTTCGAGGAGCCGCGCACGCTGGAAACTCCTTACTACGTGAACGGCCGGGTGAAGACGCTGCTGCTCAACGTCGTCCCGCTCACCATTGACGGGGAGACGCTCATCTACGGCATCGGGCAGGACATCACGGAGCGAAAGCAATACGAACGACGGCTCCGGGAAACGAAAAACCGGTACCAGTCGCTGTTTGACAACTCCCTGGTAGGCAGCATGCTGACCACCCCTGACGGCGACATCGTTGAAGCAAACAACGCCTTAACGACCATCCTCGGTTACGACAAAAGCGAGCTAGGAGAGATGGACGCGGCAGACCTGTACCGGGATGCATCCGACAGAGAAAAGATACGGGAACTGATGGAAAAAAACGGCATCCTTATGGGCTACGAGACAACCCTGCAACACCAGGACGGGTCAGATGTCACGGTTCTCCTCAGCATCTCGAAAGTCGACATCGAAGGCAAACCGTTCTATCAGAAGACGTGCCTCGACATCACCCGGCGGAAACAGGTGCAGCGCGAGCTGCAGGAAAGCGAGGAGAAATACCGGGCTATCGTTGAGGGCAGCCACGACGCCATCTTCATCTACCGCGGCGACGAGTTCCTGTTCGTCAACGACCGCGCGGCGGAGCTCACCGGGTACAGCGAGGATGAACTCATGGACCTGCCCATCTGGGACCTCATCCACCCGGACGACCTCGACATGGTGAAAGACGTCCACCGGAAATGGGTGCAAGACGAGGACGCGCCCAACGTCTACCAGGCCAGGATAGTGACCAAGGACGGCGACGTCCGACATTGCGAGTTTTCGATGACGGCCATCTCCTACCACGGCAGGGAGGCAGCCATGGGCGCCGTCCGGGACATCACCCGGCAAAAGCAGGCGGAGAAGGAACGTGAGCGATACATCAACGAGCTCCAGTTCACCGCGGACACCATCATATCGGTAAGCCGTATGCAGGATGTCGACGAGATATGCCAGATGGTCGCCAGACAGGTACACGAGGTGAACGACGATGCAGTCGTTGCGGTGTCTCTGTATGACCCAGAACGGGAGGCCATCACCATCAGAGCGGTGGAAGGCATCGGAGACAGGACACAGCGGCTCTTCGACCTGTTCGGCTTCGACCCCACCGAGCAGAGCATTGGGCGGGAAAAAATGAAGGAAGCGTCGGGGCTCTACGCCACCGGCACCCTCGAGCAGGTGCCCGGCGGCCTCCACCAATTGATGGGCGGCACGCTGCCAAAGGCCGCCTGCAACGCTGCTGAAAAACTATTTGGGATAGACGCAACATACACCGTCGGCTTCGCCCTGGGCAGCGACATGCCCTACGGCGGTATATCCATCTTCGTGCCCGAGGGACAAGAGCTGCAGTATCCATCGGCCATCGAGACCGTCGCCAGCCACGTGTCGACGGCGCTGCAGCGCCGGCAGGCCGAGGAGGAACGCCAAAAAGCCCTGGAGGAGATGGAGCGTGCGCTGGAGCTCGAAAAGCATTTCAAGGCCGACGCGGCGCATTTCTTCCTCAACCCGATCGCCATCGCCAAGGGATACATGGAGCTCGGGATTGAGGAGATGCCGGAGGAATCCGAGGAGAAGATACATCGGGCGCGGAAGGCCATCAAACGGGTGGAGACGGTCATCAAAAACATCGTAGAAAAAGGCGAAATACATGAATAAAAAGTGTATCCTCGTCGTGGACGACGAGCCGGACATCCAGGAAATCCTGCGGGCCTACCTTGAGCGCATCGATACCGTCACGGCGGTGCCAGCGCTGAGCGGCGAAGACGCCGTTGCCACCTATCGAGAGCTCGCCGATGGCGGCAGGACGCCGGCGATGGTCGTCATGGACCTCAACCTCTCCGGCAGCAACTCCGATGAAGAGATCATCGACGCGCATCGTGCCGGCGAAGGTGAAAGCATGGACGGCGTCCGGACCGCCGAACGCATTCTGGATGCCGACGGCGACGCCGTGATATGGGGCTACACGGCCTGGTCGGACACGGCGTGGGGCGACCGCCTGCGTGAGGCCGGCGCTCGGAAGGTCGTCGACCGCACCGTCTCCTTCAAGGAGTTCGCCGGCATGGTGGAATCATTTATGGCGGAGTAGCACGACGGCGCCGGTATCGGTACAAAAAGGCGGTCTGCAGGAGGATTGAGGTGGAGGCAAACGCCGTCAAAAAAAGTGACGAGTTTGGGGCTCAATCCTCCGTTGCCCTCTGAAAGGGCTGACCGACCGCACTATAACAACGGTTAATAATATATAAAACTTTCGTTTACTGGACCGGGTCGGGGCCCTGCGCAGGAAAACGACGTTCACGACTGCAAATGTTATATATCGTTCTCAGTTGAAAGACACATGAGGGATGGAGCGACGCAGAGACAGACCGGCGGAGAGCAGGCAGCAGTGTCCACCGGAGACCACGACCATCTCCCGCTCCCCTACCAGTCGCTCGACGAGCAGGGTCGCATCCTGGACGTCAACCGCTGCTGGCTGGACACCCTCGGCTACACACGCAGCGACGTCATCGGCACCTGGTTCGGCGACCTGCTGCCGCCCGGGCAGCAGCAAAAATTCAAAAAAATGTTCCCCCGGTTCAAGGAAGAGGGAAGCATCCATGGATGCGAGCTGCAGCTCCTGAAAAAAGACGGCGGCACCATCCGCGCCTCCTTCAACGGAACGATAGCCTACAGGGACGACGGCTCCATCGAGCAGACGCACTGCATGTTCGAGGACATCACGGCGCTGCACGAGACGGAGGAACGCTTCCGCCACCTGTATGAGAATGCAACCGTCGGCCTGTACCGGACGACGCCCGACGGCAGGATACTCATGGCCAACCCCGCCGCGGTGGATATGCTCGGCTACGACTCCTTCGAGGAACTGGCAGGGCGCGACCTCGAGGACACGGGCTACGAGCCGGGCTACCCGCGACGCAGATTCAAGGAGATGATTGAAGAGCAGGGCGAGGTCCACGGCCTGGAGAGCGCCTGGAAGCGCAAGGACGGCAGCACCATCTACGTGCGGGAGAGCGCCAGAGCCTACTACGACGACGATGGCCACATCAAGTACTACGAGGGCAGCGTCGAAGACATCACCGAGCAGAAGGAGGCCGTCACGCAGCTGCGGCGGCACATGGAAAACATGGAGTACATAGCGGGGACAGCCAGGGAGTTCATGGAGCTCGAAGGGAGAGAAAAAGCATACGACTACATCGCCAGCTGCATCCATCAGCGCGTCGAAGACGGCGTGGTCATCGTCAACTCCTACGACGAGGAACGAGAGCTCTCCCGCGTCGAAGCGGTAGCCGGCATGGACAAAAAGCTGGAAAAGATAAGCGAGGTGCTCGGCCGGCATCCCGTCGGCATGGAATTCCCCATCAAAGGCACGGCAAAGCAGGAGATGCTGTCCGGCCGCCTGATGACCGGTCCGTCCGGGCTCTACGAGCTCTCAGCCGGGACGATTCCGCGTCCCGTCGCCGCGATGCTCGACCGACTGGTGAACGTCAACCAGATATACGGCATGGGCCTCACGAGGAAGAATACCCTGTACGGCAACGTCGTCGTCATCACCACCTCGAGCGACGCCCGGGTGGAACCCGAGGTGCTCGAGGCGCTGATAGGCCAGGCTGCCATCTGGCTGCAGCGACACCAGGCTGTGCAGGCACTCCGGAGAAGCGAGAAAAAATATCGGACGCTGTTCGAAAACATGGCGCAGGGCGTCTTCTACCAGCGCCCCGACGGCACCTTCGTTGACGTCAATCAGGCCGCCCTTGACATGTTCGGGCTGACCCGGAGCGAGTTCCTGAACCGCGATTCGACGCATCCGGACTGGCACGTCATCTCTGAGGACGGCGAGGAGCTCCCGCCAGATGAGCGTCCCTCACGGGTGGCGCTGTCGACCGGCAGACCGGTGACCGACGTCACTGTCGGTGTCTCCAGTCCGGACGACGATAGCTACACGTGGATGAGCGTCAACGCCATCCCGCAATACCGGGAGGATGAAGACGAGCCGTATCAGGTGTTCGTGACCCTCCAGGACGTCACCGCTCGGAAGAAGATGCATGATGCGCTCGCCGACAGCAAACGGGAGCTGGAGCTGACCCTGAACGCGACCACCGACGGCATCTGGACGTGGAACTTCAAGACCGAGGAGATGGAGTTCAGCCCCGGCTACTACACGATGCTCGGCTACGAGCCCGGCGCGTTCGAGCCATCATTCGAAAACTGGGTCTCCCTCATCCATCCAGATGACCGGGAGGAAGCGCTGGAGACCGCGGAGGAGTACCTGGAGACAAAGCCCGACCACTACGAAAACGAGTTCCGCCTCCGCACCAGGGACGGCGGCTACCGGTGGATTCGGTCGCACGCCCGCGTCGTCGAGCGCAACGACGACGGAGCGGCGGTCCGCATGATCGGCAACCACGAGGACATCACGGAACGCAAGCGGACCCATCTCGAGCTCAAACAGTCGCTGGAAGAAAAAAAGGTGCTACTCCGGGAGGTCCACCACCGCGTGAAAAACAACCTGCAGGTCATCTCGAGCATGCTCCAGATGGAATCCAGCCAGCATGATGACCTAGAGGCGAGGCAGGCGCTGCAGGACATGCAGCTCCGCATCAAGTCCATGGGGCTCGTCCACGAACACCTCTACCAGTCGCCGGAGCTCTCGCACGTCGACGTCCAGGAGTACCTCACCCAGCTGGCGCACAACGTCATGCAGACATACAGCCGCGGCGAGCATCCTGCGCTCGACCTCGACGTGCAGGAGATGGAGCTGCCGCTGGACAAAGCCATACCATGCGGCCTCGTTGCGACCGAGCTGCTGTCGAACGCCTTCCGGCATGCCTTCCCCGACGGTCAGGCGGGAACCGCCCGTCTCTCGGCTCGATGCAGCGACGGGAAATGCATCCTGACGGTGAGCGACGACGGCGTCGGCATGCCCGAGGATACGAACGGCGAGACGCTCGGATTGCAGCTCGTCGACGTGCTCGCGGCGCAGCTGGACGGCACCGTCACGTTCACCGGCGAGGAGGGCACCACGGCCACCCTGACGTTTGCCATGCCCAGCGAGGTGACACCGTGACGTCCATCCTCATCGTCGAGGACGACATGATTACCGCCACGGGCATCCAGAAGATGGTGGAGCGATGGGACTACGAGGTGGACGGCATCGTCGACACCGGCGAAAAAGCCGTCAGCGCCGATCGGGAGCACCAGCCGGACATCATCCTGATGGACATCCGGCTCAAGGGAGACATGGACGGCATCGAGGCAGCCCGCCGCATCCAGGAGCACCGAAGTGTCCCCGTCCTGTATCTGACCGCCTACGCCGACCGGACGACGGTGGAGCGAGCCGTCGACACCGGACCCTACAGCTACATCCTCAAGCCCTTCCAGGAACGGGAGCTCAGGGCGGCCATCGAGGTCGCCCTGTACCGCCATCAACGGGATGAAAAACTCAGGGAGAGCAAGGAAGAACTCGACCGCATCCTGGAGGGAACCGGCGACGGCATCTGCGTCATCGACACCGACTGCACGGTCCGCCGCGTCAACCAGGCGTACGCGGCGCTCGTCGGGAGCAGCGAGAAAGAAGCGACGGGAAAACAATGCCACGAGGTGTTCCCCACCACCCTGTGCGACACGTCGAACTGTCCGCTCACCCGTATAATGGAGGACGGCGAAGACGTCGAATACGTCATGGAACAAAAAGCCGGTGAAGGCCAGCACGTCCACAGCATCCTGACCGCCACGCCCTACAGGGATAACGACGGTCAACTGCTCGGCATCATCGTCGCCGTCAAGGACGTCACCGACACCATCGGCCTTGCCACCGACGCGCAGCAGGCAACGGCGCGCAAACGCCGGAAGGAACGGGCGATGGGCGGCAAGACTCCCTGCGCCATCCTCTCCTGGGACGTCCACCCCGCCATCCGCAAAGAGCTGGCCGAGCATCTCACCAAGCGAGGGCTCACCCAGAAGAAAGTGGCCGACAAGCTGGGCGTCAGCCGGGCAGCGGTCTCGCAGTACCTCTCCAAAAAACGCGGCGACCTCGTGGACTTCGACGAGTCGATGCAGCAGGCGTTCGACGAGTCAGCGCAGCGCATCATCGAGGGTGGCGATGCCGTGCGGGAGATGTGCCGGCTGTGCCGGCGTGTCAAAAAAACACTCGGCCTGGACCCCGAGAGCAGCACAGCGTCACGATAAAACGTGCTTCATTCCTTTCCATCTCTATGTCTTCCTGCTCACGTCGACAGAAATCCTCCGCTGCGCCAGAAACGTTAAAAGAAAACAGGCGATGTCCTGCCATGAAACAGGCGCTCGTGCTATTGGCCGTGACATCGCTGCTCGTCCTCCCCGCAGGCGGCGTATCGCTTGCGTCGACGTCGTCATCAGCAGCATCACCTGCATCCACGGCGGCGGAGGTGCCGGACGCATTCAGCTGGCGAAACGTCAACGGCACCGACTACACGACCGGTGTCAAGAACCAGGAGCCATGCCCGAGCTGCGAGGCCTACGCCTTATGCGCGGCTCTGGAGACCAAGATGCAGTACAAGCT
Source organism: uncultured Thermoplasmatales archaeon (assembly GCA_964414415.1). Taxonomy (GTDB): domain Archaea; phylum Thermoplasmatota; class E2; order UBA202; family DSCA01; genus CAZESS01. Next base: position 48,879 of record CAYPWJ010000005.1, read on the forward strand.
GCGCGAACGGTTTAACCCAGACCTCTCCGAGGCGCACCTCTTCTTCTGCGCCGGCGGCACCTGTGAATGGGGCGTCAACGTCAGCCATGCAGCCGACTATCTCGTCGAGCACGGCGTCCCCGACGAGGGATGTTTCCCCGACCCGCATCGGCGCGGCGACCAGCCGTGCAACGACACGCTTCCCGGCTGGCAAAACCGGACCGTCAAGATACAGGAATGGGGGTGGGTGCCCCGCGACGAGGACGCCATCAAGCAGGCGCTCATCGACCACGGGCCGCTGACCATCTGCATCTGGGTCTACAAGGACTTCATGTACTACGACGGCGGCGTCTACCGGCATCGGTGGGGGCGGCTGGACGGCGGCCACCTGGTCACGCTGATGGGCTACGATGACGGCAAGGAGGCGTGGCTGGTCAAGAACAGCTGGGGCCAAAGCTGGGGTGACGACGGCTGGTTCTGGATGGAATACGACATGGACTTGTTCATCCCGGGCTGCTACGGCGGCACCGGCATCCTGTACATCGACGGCGTGTACGGCACCTTCAAGCCCGACGTCCCCCGGGTCTACATCGAGGAGCCGCGGCGCTACCACAGCTACATCCTCGGCCGCGAGATACCCGCTATCTTTGGCCGCGCGCTGCTGCAAATCGGCATCCCTCGCGTCTTCGGTCACACCGGCATCGTCGTCAACGCCAGCAACACGGAGCGCGTCGACTTCTACCTGGACGGCTCGCCTCGGTATACGGACAGCGAGGCGCCGTTTTCGTGGCGGCTGGATGCCCTGCCCGGTCGGCACACCGTGGAGGCATATGCCTACAGCGACGACGGTAACGTCTCCCGCGACGTCGTCGACGTGTTCGTGGTGCTGTAGCCCTCTCTTCGACATTTGAACGGCAATATATATTAAAAGCGTGATGTTGTATCCAGTGATGGACGGCAGACAGAAAATCCTGCTTCTCTCCGTCGTCGGGCTCGCCCTGCTGTCGTCGGTCATGGCCTACAGCTGGCATGACCCCGGCAGCGACAGGGAGAAGTCAGCGGCCTCACTCGTGCTCTCTCCCGCCACGATCACGCTGGAGGAGAACGAAACCGTCGAGCTCGTCCTATCGTTTACCGCCGGTGATGGAACGCCGATATCCGCCGACGTTTCATGGAAGATAAACGCATCGGGGGGGACCGGGGAGATTCGCTGTGCGGCAGCGACCAACGCCTCGGGGCTGCTCAACGCGACCTATGCAGCACCGGCGGACGTCGACATCCGGAGGCACAACGTGACCATCGAGGCGCACGCAACCTGGAACGAAAACACCTACGTTGCCACGGCGCAGGGGGTCGTCATCCCGACGATCCATGAGACCGCCGTCACGATATCCGCCGGTCAGGGAGTGATGACCGCCGGCGAAACCGCCATGGTCACGGCGACGCTCCGCGTTCGCACCGACGACGGGTGGCGTCCGCTCACCGGGCAGCCGCTTGCCTGGACCTTCTTCGAGCGAGAGGAACGGACGCTGCGGCCGCTGGACACTGCAACGATATGCACCGACGCGGCTGGCAGGGCCACCGTCCCGTTTTTTCTCTCAGATGTCAACAGGACAACGGAGGTGCTCTGCTGGGTGCAGATGGCTGAAAACCTCAGCGGCGACCGTGAATACCGGGGGTGTGAATGCACGACGACAATCGAGGTGCAGCCGGAGACACCCGGCAGCCATCCCGTCGTGCTCATCCACGGCTGGGGGGCCTCCGTCAACGACGGCATCCTCAACTTCACCTGGTGGAACCTGACACAAAAACTACAGCAGCAGGGCTACGAGATCCTCGACTTTGACACCAGCACACCCGGCATCCAGTATCTCCGCTATGCACCCGGCTGGAACGACCATCACATCCCCTGGATCGCGGCCCGGGTCAGCGACGCCATCCGACACGCGCTGGTCATGAACGGATACAGCCCCGACCAGACAGTCGACGTGGTGGCGCACAGCATGGGCGGCCTCGTCGCCCGGTTCATGGCGGAGCACCCTGATGCAGATGTTGACTACTGGAACAGCTCATGGCAGCCGGGTGACGAGGGGACGCCGTGGCACGGCGACGGCGACGGCGACGTCTCCCTGGACGGCAGACAGATAGATGACCTCTTCATGGTCGGGACGCCCAATCACGGTGTCCCGCCCAATCTCAAGGATCGATTTCTGGACCTGCTGAGCTATCTCCCCATCCCCTGGTGGGCCTGCCAGACGCAGGACATGGTCTACGGCTCCACGTTCCTGCAGGCGATGGGGTACCAGGGATGCGGCATCGTTGACTACTATGCCATCGGCACGGACATCGGGTTTACCATCGGAGAACCGCGGGACTTCGACGGTGACGGCGTGAACCACACCACGGACGGGCTGGTCCCCACCGAGAGCCCCTATCTGGAGGGTGCCCCCCTGTACGTCGTCACCGGAAAAGCGTGGCCGCAGGGCGAAGCCGACCACATCTCGCAGATCGCCGTCAACGAACAGGTGCACCGCTACATCATCGGGCATCTCTCCTGAGCCGGCGGTCGCCAAAATTATTAAATAACCCGGCAGTTAGCCATCCATGCACCTTCGGGCGCCTGCCAGCATGCTTTTTCTCTTCCTTGCACTGCCGCTTCTACTTATCCTGCTCATCCTTTTGTTCGTGGGCGCCATCAACGAGGTGTTCCAGACGCTTGGGTTTCCACCCTGGGTCGCCATCGCGCTGCTCGTCGGCGTGCTCGCCGGCAGCTTCGTCAACATCCCGGTGTGGCAGATAGAGGGGCAGCAGGAGCATGTCTCCTATGACACCGCGCGGTTTCCCGTCCGACCGGTCAAACACGTCGAGAAGGGCACAACCACCATCAACCTCAACCTGGGCGGCGGCGTCATCCCCATCTGCATCTCCCTGTTTCTGCTCGTCAGGCTGCCCGCTGCCCGCTACCCGCACATCCTAGCTGCCACGGCCATCGTGGCGGCGGTGTGCTACAAGCTGGCCCGCCCTATCCGAGGGACGGGTATCGCCATGCCGGCGCTCATCCCGCCGGTGCTGGCCTCGCTGCTGGCTGTCGTGCTGGCCCCGGAGCAGGCCGCCGCGGTGGCCTTCGTGTCCGGCGTCATCGGGGTTCTCGTGGGCGCCGACCTGCTGAACCTGCCGAAGCTGGCCCATATCGGGGCAGGGGCTGCCTCAATCGGCGGTGCCGGGACGTTCGACGGCATCTTTCTCACCGGCATTCTCTCAGTGGTCCTGGTCGCGATACTACTATGAAGGAAAAGCTGGATCACGCGCTCCGGGAGGTCATGCAACGCGAGGGGCTCGAGGAGCTCACGGAGCCGCAGCGCCGGGCGCTGCCACCACTACTCCAGGGTGACAACTGCCTCGTCATCGCGCCCACCGGGATGGGCAAGACCGAGGCGGCGTTGATACCGCTCTTCCAGCGCCTGCTCGACGGCGGCACCTCGGCGGGCGTCAGCCTGCTCTATGTCACGCCGCTGCGGGCGCTCAACCGTGACATGCTCCGCCGGACGCTGTCCTGGGGCGAGCAGCTGGGCATCGACATCGCCGTCCGCCACGGCGACACGACGCGGAAGGAACGGCGGCGGCAGTCGCTGCATCCACCGGACATGCTCATCACGACGCCGGAGACAGTGCAGATACTGTTCACCGGCTCCCGACTCAGGAAGAGCCTGGAGGACGTTCGCTCCGTCGTCGTCGACGAGGTACACGAGCTTGCCGGCACCGAGCGAGGGGCACAGCTGAGCGTGGCGCTGGAGCGCATCGAGGCGCTGGCCGGCCCGGTGCAGCGGGTCGGGCTGTCCGCGACCGTCGGCTCGCCGGAGGAGGTCGCCCGGTTTTTGAGCGGCGGCGACCCCGTCGAGATAATCGAGGCGATGGGCGGCAAAGACATGGACATAGACGTGCTGCTGCCCGAGGTCACCACCAGCGATAGAAAGCGGGCTGCAGCGCTGGCAATCGATGCCAGGATGGCGGCGGTGCTCCGCGTCGTCCAGCAGATACTCAAGGAGCACGTGTCGGTGCTGCTGTTCGTCAACACCCGGGATACGGCGGAGCTGCTCGCTGCGCATCTACACGAGGTCGACGCCTCAATCGAGGTGCACCATGGCTCCCTGTCGAAGGACAGCCGCATCGCCGCGGAGGATGCATTCAAAAACGGCGAGGTGAAGGCCCTCATCTGCACCTCGTCGCTTGAACTCGGCATCGACGTCGGCCACACCGACTACGTCATCCAGTTCAACTCCCCTCGGCAGGTCACGAGGCTGGTGCAGCGCGTCGGCCGAAGCGAGCACCGTGCGGGTGCAACCGCCAGGGGCGCCGTCATCGCCACCAATCCCGAGGACTACGCCGAGGCGACGGTCATCGCCCAGCGGACCATGCACGGCGAGCTGGAGCCGACGCGCATCCGCCGCAAACCGCTGGCGGTCCTCGCCAACCAGCTTATCTCCATCGCCATGGAGTACCGGAGCATAGAGAGCGACGCGCTGTTCAATCTGATCCACGGTGCAATGCCATTCCAGGACCTGGAGCGAGAGACGTTCGAGGCGGTGCTGGAGCAGCTCCACCGGCAGCGCATCCTGTGGTACGACGGCGACAGCGTCAACCGCAAGCGGAAATCCCGGCAGTACTTCCTCGACAACATCTCGATGATCCCCGACGAGAAAAACATCGACGTCGTCGACCTGTCCAGCAACGAGCAGATCGGGACGCTCGACGAAAGCTTCGTCGTCGACTACTGCGAGCCCGGCGCGCAGTTCATCATGCAGGGCCGGACCTGGGAGGTCGTCGAGCGCGGCGAGGTGCTCAGGGTGGCGCCGGCCGGCCGGACCAGCACGACGCCCGACTGGACGGGCGAGGAGATACCGGTCCCCTTCGAGGTCGCCCGTGCCGTCGGCGTCATGCGCCGGCGGGCTGCAGCCGGCGGGGACGTCGACGACGTCATCAGCGAGCAGGTCAGACGGCAGCAGGACGAGGGCTTTGCAGTGCCCTCCGACCAGCTGCTGACCATTGAAGTCGGCGAGGAAACCATCTACCTCTCCACGCACTTCGGCAGCCGGACCAACGAAACCGTCGGCCGGCTCGCGGCGTCGCTGCTGGCGCAACGGCTGGGACAAAGCGTCGGCATGGACAGCGACAGCTACCGCATCTACCTGCGCATCGCCCGGCCCATCCCCACCTCGCTGGTAACGGAGGTGCTGACCTCCATCGAGCCCGGCAACGTCGAAGCACTGCTCAGAGTCATCCTCCGCCGCAGCTCCTATATCCGGTGGGAGCTCGTCAAGGTCGCCCGGAAGTTCGGGGTGCTCAGCAAGGACGCCGACCCCTACCTGCTGTCGATGGAGACGCTCATGGATGTCTTCTCAGGGATGCCGCTCATGGAGGAGGTCATCGACCGCGTGATATGGGAGAAAATGGACGTCGAGCACGCGATGCAGGCGCTGCAGGAGCTCCGGGACGGCACCCTGGCGGTGGAGGAGCAGCACGTCTCGCCGATGTCACTGCAGGGTGAGTCACCAAGGGGCGAGATACTCCGGCCGGGCGACGTCGACGCGGCGGTCCTCCGCTCGCTCGAGAAGCGGCTCATGAAGGCACGGGTCACGCTACGCTGCATGAACTGCAGCCACGAGTGGCACAGCACCGTGACGCGCGCCACGCCGCAGTGCCCGCAGTGCGGGAGCCGCATGGTCGCCGTCGCCCGCGGCAGCCTCGGCAGCCGGAGTCACGACGAGCTGGTGAAGAGCGCGTCGCTGGTCGCCGAATACGGCAGGAAGGCGATGCTGACGCTGGCGGGCTACGGCGTCGGCCCACAGACGGCAGCGCGCATCCTCGGGAAGCAACTCGAGGGCAACGCCCTGCTGAAAGAGATCCTGCAGGCCGAGATAACCTACAGCCGCACCAGGGAGTTCTGGGACTAACGTTTTAAACGCCCTGCCGTTGCCGTGGCATGCAGGTCAAAAAGCAGGGCAACATCTACATCGCCAAGTTCACAGAGGGCGACGCACTCGAGAACCTCGAAGGACTGGCACAACGCTTCGATATCCGTTCCGCCGTCATCCTGTCGGGCATCGGCATGCTTGACGAGGCATCGATCGGCTACTACGACGGCACGGAATATGCAACGACGACGCTGGAGGAACCGGCCGAACTGGTATCCATGAACGGCAACGTCGGCCGCAAGCGAGATAGCAACACCGTGGCCTGCCACCTCCACGTGGCGCTGGCACAACGCGACCACACGCTGGTGGGCGGCCACCTCATGAGCGGCAAAGTTGCCGTGGTCAACGAGATAGTGCTGCAGCGTCTCAAGCCCGGAACGATTCACCGGGTGGAAAACGAGCAGGGGCTGCTCGAGATGCAGCTCGAATGATTATTCGAGGAACATAGCCGCAGCCAGAACCGTCGTCCACTGACCGGGTGTACCCGTGGCAGCGGCTCCCACACTTTGGGAGTGCACGATGCGGCCGCTCATCCGGTACCGCTGCCGGCGTTCGTCCCACTGCTGCTCCGGGTCGAACTCCAGGCCGAGTGTCGTCGCCAGCATCGTCGCCGCCAGGTCTTCTGCATGATCGCCGGCCTGCCCCGCGCTTTCGTGCTCGCCGTGATACTCGGAGAGGTAGCCATACAGCGTCTCGTCGGCCGGCAGCGCCATCCCGACCGCCGCCGTGACATCGCTAGCCTCGCACGTCGTGTTTTTGGCCAGCACACAATACGTTATCTCGCCGGCGCGCAACCGCCGTTGTCCCTCCTCAAACGGGACCACCTCGCAGCCCGGAGGAACGATGCTGGAGACCTCCACCAGGTTGCAGATGGCGACCCCGGCGTCGCGGAGCGCGAGCTCGAACGACTGCAGCCGATGCTTGTGGACGCCGGTGCCGCTTGTCAGGAAAAGCCTGGATGGACGCATCGTTGTGACATGCCCACGGGATAATAAATCTATCGCAGGTGCTCCGCGACGACCTGCGCGAGACCGACGACGTCTCCATGCCGTTTCAGCTGCAGGTAGCACTGCGGCGACGCGGTGACAACCGTCGCTTGTGTATCGGTCGCCGCCGCCAGCAGCCTTCGCGCCATTTCGTCCGCCATCTCTGGAAATGCCGCATGGAAGGCGAGGTCGCCGCCGCAGCAGCCGGACAGCTCGTGGTGCCCCTCGAATTCCACGAGGTCGCCAGCCCGGCCGAGCAGCTCACGGGGCGCCTCGTATACCTCCAGCTTCCGGCCCAGCACCGAGGGGTCATGGTAGAGCATCGCTCCACCCCGGGCGTCGAGCTCGACATCCTGCCGGAGCAGGAACTCGGAGAGATGCAGCAGCTCCACCTCATCAGCGAGCGGCTGCAGCGCCAGCAGACCGCTCGGGCAGCTCACCACCAGGGTGTCGATTCCGTGCGCCTCGATGCGCTCCCGTATCGCCTCAAGCCGGGTATTGTCCACGCCGATGACGTCAAGCGGGCTGCCGCAGCATCCCTCGATAACGGCAACGTCGATGTCAAGATGGTCGAAGATGGCAAGGGCCGCGCTGCGGAGCTCCGGCGCCCGATAGGTAGCGACGCAACCCGGAAAAAAACCGATGGTGCCACCGTGGCTGTCGGGGCGCTTTTCTTCACCATACACGGTGCCGTGCTCCCGGATGTGGTTCACTATCTCCTCGTGAGCAGGCAGCAACGTCGTCAAATCGCGGCGTGCCGCCTGCACGATGTCGCGTATCGGTATCTTGGAGGGACAGTCCTGCTCGCATCGGCCGCAGAGCGGGCAGCGCTGCAGCGCCTCGACCAGCGATTGGTCCTCCTCGAGCTCGCCGGTGAGGAGACCGTTAGAGAGGAAGACTTTGCCGCGGCCGCTGTCCGCCTCGGTGCCGCCGATGTCCAGCGTGGGGCAGTTCTGTTTGCAGTAGCCGCAGCCGGTGCAGCACATCAGGTCGTGTTTCAATGCTTCGAGATGCATGGTATCACGGGTACCTCAGGTATTTGATGATGCTTCCCTGCCACTGCATGACCTTGCCGGGGTTCATGATGTTCTTCGGGTCGACCGCCTGCTTGATGTCGCGCATGAGCTGCAGCGTATCCCGGCGCTCCAGCTGCATCCAGGGCGCCTTGGAGATGCCGATGCCATGCTCGCCGCTGACGGTCCCCTGAAGCTCCAGGACAGCGCGATAGATGGCGTCGACCGCTGCCTCGGCGCGGTCCCAGCTGCCCTCCTCCAGAGGATTGATGAGCACCTTTGTATGGAGGTTGCCGTCGCCCGCGTGGCCATAGGTGCCGACCAGGATGTCGTGCTCGTCGGCGATCTCCTGGAATCGACGAATGGCGATGGGGATGCGGGAGATGGGGACTGACATGTCGTCGGCCAGCGAGACGGAGACGGAGTCCTCGCCGTAGCGCGACAGCGATGGCAGCACGCTCTTGCGACCCTGCCACAGCGACGCCATCTCGTCTTCCTTGTGAGTGAAGTCGACCGTGGTGGCACCGCTCCCCCGGCAGATGTCCGCGACGGCTTCGATGTCCTCCTTGATGACCGCCTCGTCGCCGTCGACCTCGGCCAGGATGATAGCCTCGCACTCGGGCAGCCCGACACCGGTGGACTGGTTGACCGCCCGGATGCATACCTCGTCCATGATCTCCAGGCCGGAGGGCTGCAACCCGGATGCGACGACGTTTGAGATGCCCTGCCCGGCCTGCTCGAGGTCGTCGAACGAGGCGATGGCGATCGCCCGGCTCTTTGGCAGCGGCAACAACCGCAGCGTTACCTTGGTGATGACGCCGAGGGTGCCCTCGCTGCCGACCATCAGCCGTGAGAGCTGGTAGCCAGACGAGTTCTTGATGGTCCGGGTGCCCATGTGCGCGACGGAGCCATCAGGCAGGACGACCTCGAGGCCGAGGACGTAGTCACGGGTGGCGCCGTACTTGATGGCGCGCATCCCGGAGGCGTTGCAGGCCACCATGCCGCCGATGGTGCAGACGTCGCTGCTGCCGGGCGACGGCGGGAAAAAGAAGTTCTCTGGTGCCAGCTGCTCGTTGAGCTTCGCGTATATCACGCCCGGCTCGACGACGCAGTAGAGGTCGTCGACGTTGACCTCGAGCACCCGGTCCATCGCTGACATGTCAAGCACGATGCCACCCTGTATCGGCACAGCCTGGCCTGACAGCGCGGTGCCCGACCCGCGGGCCACCACCGGCACCTCGTGCTCGTGGGCGACGGTGACGATGTCGCTCACCTGATCGGTGCTGCGGGGCTGCACGACGACGTCGGGCGTCCGATGATGGATGGAGGCATCGAATCCATATGCATAGAGACCAGCCAGCGAGGTGATGAGCCGACCGTCGCCGACGACCTCCCGGAGCTCTTCCATGACCTGACTCGAAAGCATGGATGGATAATATACAGGATATTTTAAGCGTTGCCGTCAACAGCTTGGTTCTGTCCTAAAAATTCTTGCAATCTATCTCTATTTGCCTCAGGAAATTTATCTTTATATAGCACTAATACTCGGTCTATTTGTGTAGCTTGGCCCTTTTTTTCATCTCCCCATATCCGACTGACTTTGTTTTCGGTGGGAAGTTTATCTTCAATGATTGAAGCAAGTTTAAACTGCGTGTGAGGAGCTACCTCTTCCCAGAGCACGTTTGCCAATTTTGTGTGTCTCTCTTCGTTTCTTTTTCCTATGTCACCGACAACGATTGCGGCCACGCCGTTATCTGCTAGCACCGACTCTATACTATGAAGGAATGTTAAGAAAAATTCGCCATAATTCCGACGGGAATATGCGTCGCTCAAACATTGGTCAACTTTTTTTGGGTCAATATCAAGTAGCCATAGTCGAATCCAATTGTATTTCCCATATTTTATAATATTTATATAGGGAGGGGAACAAACCACCAATTTAACGCTGTTTTTTTCAAAATATTGGTTTTGAATTGAGGGTAAATCTCTAACATCTGCCAGATATGCTTTTCCTCGATTTGCAGGCAAATCATCCTCATATAGCCTATCAAGTTTATGTCTCAAGTTGTCGAAGGCATCTAAAGGTAATTTTTTCAAATTTTTTTCTTTGATATAGTTTCTTACATAGTTGGGAGACATGCTAAAGGTGTTCGGCATACTTATGCTGAGATAACTAGAGGTGTTACCGGATTTGTGATGCTGACCGTGTAAAATTCCTGCTAAGCAAGCTAATAAGAATCTGTCAATATCATCATTTTTATCAAGATTGTTTTTCAGATATACTATCTGTTCCAAGGTGGATTCATGAAAAAGCATCGATATATCATCGGGAACACTGCGAATGTTATCTCCCCCAAAGTTGGTAGATAGCTCTAATATTCTATCTAATGCCTCATCTTTAGTGGGGGGTTTGAGTTTAGCTTCTGTTATGAGATGCGCTAGAGGATTCAAGTCTACACCTACTCCAACTCTACCTTCAAGACATGCTTGCAAAGGGGTAGTACCACTCCCACAAAACGGGTCAAGCACAACATCTCCTTCGTCGCTAAATAATTGAATAAAGTAATGTGGAATCCTTGGAGGAAAACTTGCCATATAAGAGCACATAGAATGAAATGAGTGCCCCCATCTTTTCCGAAGTAATCGCCAACGATTCTCATCCCACTTTGTTTTCGCCATTATATTCACAGATTCATGGACTCGGTGAGTCTCTCAATGGATATAAGAGAATGTATAATAGTTCTTGCGGCTCTTTGTAACTCTGACTCAAATACTTCCTCTGGTATGTCGGGGATGCCATCGGCCTCCATTTCCGGTAATTCTTCTTTTCGATAGAAGTGTTGTAACCACGCACAAAAAGCTACGTACACCGTATAGTTATCTTTGAACCGGTTTATCCATTTCTCAGAATAGCGTGATTTCTCCAGTTGCTCTTTAAAGTAATGAAATTCCATAGAAACCAATATGTCTATTGAATCAGCCTCCTCTTTTACCTCTGCAACATTATTCTCGTCCCAACCTAACCTTTCCCACGCCGGCGTTTGTTTTGATACTCGTCTTATATTTGGAAGCGAGATTTTTCTTTTTGTCCCTTCTCCATAATCAGCTGTGGGTGGCTCTTTTACAATCCCTTTCCGTTCTTCTTTAAGTGGACTCTGATTTGGCCGGGTTAACACTGCTGTTATTGATACTTCCTCCCCTATTTCAGCTTCGTCAGATGTTTCTAAAAAGCAGCGAAGTCTTCCTCCATCAAAATAGGAATGTCCCCTAACATTTATGTGGTCTTCGGGCTCTATTAGCAACAATATTTTATTTTGTCGACTCAAATAACCATCTTCTGCATCGCTCTCTATCTTCAATTGGGAAGAACGGCCTTTCACCAGAGGGATTGGATCTTGCTTATTTGCGATTTTTATGTAGGTGGGGATTTCCCGGGTCTCAAGAGGCTCTGGCGGGGTATAGCTTCCTCTCTTAGACGTTCCTGTCTGTGTTTTATCCCCAGAGGATGTGCCGCCTACAGTCTCGGTTTCCCCTCTAACGTAGTCAATTAATTTTCCTAATTCCTCTTTCAATTTTTGCGTTTCTTCTTCACTTGTCTCTGATAAAATCTCTTGGTGTCTTTGTTTCTCTAATGCCCTCAGATCATCATCATTTCTTAAAGCGGTGCGGATAGCTTCCTCCATTTGATCACGGACCATACCTTTATTGAGCCTCTCACGTGTGGAACTAAATAATTCTCTCTTACCTTTTGCAGTAAGAGTGTCACAACTTACCTCTACAATGAGATATTTTGATAAGTAGGGTAACTGTAATTTATTTCTGATAAAAGAGCGGGAAAGATAACCATGGGTTTGCCCGTAATGAGTGAAGTAAATAGGGTGTCGTTTATCAACATAAGCCTCAACAGGATAGGACTTATCGGGATCATGCCTCAGTACCCAATAACGGACTATCACTTTGCCATATTTTCCCGTAGGTCTTAAATTTACCTCACAGACGTCACTTTTTTCTATCAAATCACGTGGATCACTCTGCAGACGGGTATAATTCCCAGCAATTGTCCTAGACTTAGTTTTCTTCCTATTATCCGTTACATAGACAGGCAGCACCGGATCAAATAAGGAACTTTGAATGAGCCACCACAAACTGCCAGTAGGTGCTGTCAGAGTTGCTGAATATTTTGGAAGCTCAAAATCAATATGTTTGATGTAAGTGCCTTCAAAATTATTACCTAAACCCAACTCTGTTGGCGGAATTGTTAATACTTCATTTTCATCTGTTACAAGATACTCGTAAGTACCATTTTTGTATTTTTCTGGATCTCGTTCTCCATAACGGACGATCGTCATACCTACCACATCTTCTGCGTCCTCCCCTAGTAAGTCGGGTGGACGGCGGGAAATAATAATTGTATATTTACTATATCTGAAAGTTGTCTGTCCTCCCTGGCCATAAGCTCCTGCTAGATATAGCTTAGTTAATTTATTACTCTCGTTTAGGCTTAAAAGAGTATTAGGAAAATCAAGCGGATGTTGCCCGACGCCTTTATCCCGAATTACCAGGGTAGGAGTTCTCCTTTTTGACCCTTTATACATTTGTATTTGGATATTATTTTTCGCCAATTTCCGTCTCTCTGTAGAGGTAAGAGTATCCAAATGCCCGGTTTTTACTCCAAACCATTCTTCTACCGCTTCCCTTGGATTATCCGGGTAGTTATCCATCTCCGGATTTTCAAGGGCAGCTCTTTCTAATATTGCATCAATGGCATTAGTGAGTCTCTCAATAAAGCCCTCCCCAGGATCTGCACCCATATTTATAACGCCAACATTGTTTTCTTTATCGCCCACCGGCCGCCATTGTAAGTTATATTTATCCTCTACTTTATTAATAAAACCCTCCATTTCGGTAGCTTCATTGATATTCAATAGTTCTTCCATCTCGCTTTCTGTAAACATTTGAACGACTAATGGAAAAAGCCATTAAAATAATTACGTTTTTTATACTGATAAAAAGTAACCAAAAGCATTTAACAAACAGGGTATTTCAGCCTATGCACTGGGCAGACGTCGCGGCACGGGAGCTCATGGAGCGCGGTGACAGCCACGTCCTCGCCACGGCGATCACGCCATCCGGCCCCATCCACGTGGGCAACATGCGCGAGGTGCTGACAACCGACGCCGTCCATCGGGCCGTCGCCAGCCACGGCGGCGAGTCGGAGCTCATCTACATCGGCGACACCTACGACCCGCTGCGCAAGGTCTACCCGTTTCTGCCCGACAGCTACGAGCAATACGTCGGCCAGCCGCTCTCCGAGATACCATGCCCCTGCGGCAGCCACGACAGCTACGCCCATCATTTCCTGACGCCGTTCCTCTCGTCGCTCGAGGAACTCGGGATAACGCCGACGGTGCATCTCGCCCACGAGCTCTACCGGGAGGGTGAATACAACGAGGCGATCCACGTCGCGCTCGACCACGCCGACGGCATCCGCCACACGCTTAACAGCATCGCCAGCCGGGATCTGCCGGAGGGATGGATGCCATTCACGGTGCGATGCCCCCACTGCGGCCGGCTCGCCGGCGACGTCACCTCATACGACTGGCCCTCCATCTCGTATCACTGCAGCGATTGCAACGAAGACGGCGAGGTCAACGCCGAGGACGGCGGCGTCGGCAAGCTCCCCTGGCGCGTCGACTGGCCGGCCCGCTGGCAGATGTTCGACGTATCGTTTGAGGCATTCGGCAAGGATCATGCTGCAGCCGGCGGCTCGTGGGACACCGGTCAGGCCATCGTCCGCAACGTCTACGGGCGTGAGCCGCCGATGCCGATGGTCTACGAGTTCATCCACCTCAAGGGACAGGGCGCGATGCATGGCTCGACCGGTACGGCCATCGCGGCGGCGGACATGCTCAGGATGACGCCGCCCGAGGTGCTCCGCTTCCTGCTCATGAAAAGCGAGCCGTCGCGGCACATCGAGTTCGACGCGGGCTTCGGCCTGCTCGACCTCGTCGACGAATACGACCGCTATGAGCGCGCATACTACGGTGAGGAAGACGTGGGCCTCAAGGAAGACAAACGGATCTACGAGCTGTCGCAGCCCTCCGGGACGACGCCGACCAAGATGCCGGCACAGGTGCCCTACCGGCACCTGGTCACCGTGGCGCAGGTCGCCGATGGCTTCGACGACATGCTGGCCATCCTCCGGCGCAACGAAGAAATCAACGAGCTGTCAAGCGACGGCAGGCGCCGGCTCCGGGACCGCTGGGAAAAAGTCCGCTACTGGCTTGAGCATTTCGCTCCCGAGGCGGTCCAGTTCGAGGTGCAGGACAATCTGCCTGACGTCGACCTGAGCAGCGAGCAGCGGCGTTTCCTGGCGACCCTCCACCATGAGATGCAGGAACTGCCGTGGGAGGCGGAGGCTATCCACCAGGCCATCTACGACGCCGCCGAGCAGCACGACCTGTCCGCCGGCGCGGCCTTCAAAGCGCTCTACCGCATACTGCTCGGCCAGAAAAAAGGCCCGCGCGCCGGCTACTTCATCCATTCACTGGGACGCGAGTTCATGTTGCAGCGGCTCGCAGAGGCGACCTGACGGCAACCTATTTATAAAAATCGTGGCTTTGCGTGCATGGAGAAGACGTCACGTATCTCCGGCTTCTACAAGCTGCCGATAGAGGAGCGCATCAAAAAAGTGCAGGCCTTCGCCAGTCTCACCGACGAGGAGGCCGCGATGCTCCAGTCGATGCATGCACTCGACGCGGACACGGCCGACCGATTGATAGAAAACGTCGTCGGGACGATGCAGCTCCCCCTCGGCATCGCAACCAATTTCACGGTCAACGGCACCGACTACCTGGTCCCCATGGCCATCGAGGAGACATCCGTCGTCGCGGCAGCGTCGAACGGGGCAAAGCGAGCGCGCGTCAAGGGGGGCTTCACCGCGAGTGCCGACGATCCGGTCATGATCGGCCAGATGCAGGTGCTCAATCCCGACGGCGACGCAGCGGAGGCCGTCATGCGCCATAAGCAGGAGATCCTGGAGCTGGCCAACGCCCAGGACAGGGTGCTCGTCAGGCTCGGCGGTGGCGCCCGTGAACTCGAGGTCCGCGACCTCGGCCACGACATGCTCGTCGTCCACCTCCACGTCGACGTCCGCGACGCGATGGGTGCAAACGCGGTCAACACGATGGCTGAAGTGGTGGCGCCGCTCATCGAGGATGTCACCGGCGGCACCACGCGGCTGCGTATCATCTCCAACCTGGCTGACCGGCGGCTCGTTCGGGCGAAGGGCATCTTTGACAGCGAAACCATCGGCGGCGAGGGTGTCGTCGACCACATGCTGGAGGCCTACGAGTTCGCGGCCAGGGACCCGTATCGGGCGGCGACGCACAACAAGGGCGTCATGAACGGTATCGACGCGGTCGTCATCGCCACCGGCAACGACTGGCGGGCCATCGAGGCCGGTGCCCACAGTTATGCGGCACGTGACGGCTACGGCCCGCTCACACATTATGGGAAGAACGAGGACGGCGACCTCGTCGGCTCCATCGAGCTGCCTCTCGCCATCGGGACGGTCGGCGGCACCACCCGGGTGCATCCCATGGCGCAGCTCGCCCTCAAGATCCTGGGTGTCGAGTCGGCGCAGGAACTCGCACAGGTCATCGCCTCGGTCGGGTTGGCCCAGAACTTCGCGGCGCTGCACGCGCTGGCAACGAAGGGCATCCAGCAGGGGCACATGCGCCTGCACGCCAAGAACATCGCCGTGACGGCCGGCGCAAGCGGCGACGAAATCGATGAGGTGGCACGGCGGATGGTCGACGAGGATGCTGTCAGGACGGACCGCGCCGAGGAGATACTGGAGGAACTTCGCTCCTGATCAGCTAATGCACCGGGCCGTCCAGGAGACCATGAGCACCACGACGAATGAGATGGCGTAGGCCGCCAGCGTCCCCCATGCGATGTCCAGCCCGGGATACAGGAAAAAGACGGCGACGCTGAAGGCGACGGTGGTCAGGGAGCCCAGCATCATGGACTTCGCCATCGCCCCGGCGAACCTGGCCCCATGCTCGTAGACGAAGATGGTCATCGTCGACGTGAAGATGGCCGGGAACACGGAAAAGATACCCGAGATGGCGGCGCCGACGTTGGAGAGCAGCACCGCTACGGCGATAACCGAGCCGGCGAGCAGCCCCCGGAACAGGATCTTCCGCCACGTGTAATGCACCTTGATGGGGCTGCTGGACGGCACCTTTTTCCACCGCTCGAGGAACAAAAACGAAGGCACCATCAACGCCAGATAGATGGCAAGCGACAGCCACACGCTGGCAGGCGACAAAAAGTATAGCCCGGCGGACAGTACCGCCCACAGGCCAAGTGAGGCAATCAGCGCGAAGGGAAGCGAGCGGTATGCGGCAACGGCGAACACGGCCAGATAGAGAATGTTGATACCCATCTCCGCCGGCACAACAACGGCCGCGTCGGCAGCAAACACGGCGCCGCGGTTGACGCCGATGAAGACCAGCGCCACCGCCAGATTGGTCGGCAGCGTCCCGATGATGCCGCCGACCTTGGTGCCGTATCGCTCTGCAACCAGCGTGATGACGATAACGACGAGGGCGGAGAGCGAGAACGGGATGACGACCTGTGTGAGCCAGTCCATGACGAGGGATGCACCGACGGTATAAAACATGCACGTCTCCGGCGGATAATAAATGCACGTATAAACCATATAAAAATAATCCGAATATTTATAAACAAGTATTACATTCATTATATGAACGCTCACAAAATGGGAGGTGCAAAATATGATAAAAATTGCAGCATCCTGCATGGCCGCCGTTCTGCTCCTGTCCCTCTGCGCAGCTCCGAGCACCATACAGGGCGATGATTCATCCGGCATTCATGGCGGCAGATACGATAGAGTCCAGGTTGCAGACAGCGGCGACGGCGACACACTCTACGTCGGCGGCTCCGGAACCGGCAACTACACCACGATACAGGCGGCGGTAACAGCCGCAAAAGACGGAGACACCGTCTTTGTCTACGATGACTCATCTCCATATTATGAGAACGTGGTGGTGCAGAAATCCATCCAGCTGGAAGGAGAAAACAGGCATTCCACCGTCGTAATCGGGGTACTAAATACGCCGACGATTGTAATCGCTGCTGACGATGTCATCCTGTGCAGGGTTACTGTCCACCACACGCAGCGAAGTCCATTTCGAAGCGAAAGCGACGGCGTGTCCATTCGAGGTGCCAACGTAACCATCCAGAATAACTACATCTCTGAAAACTGGAACCACGGCATATCAGTCAGAGGTGCCTCCAGCGTCCGCATCGTGGACAACGAAATCAACCGCAACATATGGGTCAACATCTACATGGCTGATGCAACGGATGCCATCATTGCAAACAACACCATCGTCCGAGCCAAGCTGAACGTGCTGCTTCGCGGCGCTTCACACAATACCATCAGCTCCAACGTCATCGGCCACTCCAACGGCCTCCACATGGATGGTGCATCAAGCCATAACAGCATCGTCGCCAACACCTTCGAAAACTGCGGAGACAGCATCACGATGCGCGACGGCTGCAGCGACAACCGCATATCAGACAACCGCATCACCGAGAGCTCCAGGATCGGAGTTATAATCCACGAGGGATGCCTCCGCAACACCGCGAGGAACAACACGTTCACGAGGACGACCATAGGGATAGAATGCCGTTCGCCGAGCACGATAGAAAAAAATACATTTACCCGGAGCGGCATACGCATTTTTTCGAAAGGCAACAGAGTGGAAGGCAACACCGCCAACGGCAAACCGATTATCTATCTGGAAAACCGTTCACACGTCGCGGTGAATGAATCTCCCGGACAAGTCATCCTCATATGCTGCGACAACGTCACTATCGACAACCATACGATAGCGAACACGAGCGTGGGCGTACAACTCTGGCATTCCCGCTACTGCAGCATTGCAAACACCACGTGTACCGGAAACACCGTCGGCATCCACATCGGTTCATCCAGCCACATCCATGTCGCTGACAATGTCCTCCAAGACAACGAAAACGCTCTGCATATACAGGGGACACAGAACACCGTAGCCCATAACCAGCTTCTATCAAACATGGACGGCATCTGGCTTGGCTACAGCAGCAACAACAGCATCCAAGACAACCATGTAGCCAACACCCGATACACCGGCATCGACCTCTACGATTCATCCGAAAACAGGATAGAAAACAACACTCTGATCGATGGGTTCTACGGCATCCACGTGAGGTATTCCTCAAACAATCGTTTCCTCTATAACGTGTTCAAAAGCAATAGCGAAGGTATATCGCTCGACAGTGGCACCAGCAACGTTATCGTACATAACGCTCTCTACGATGACGGGCTGCGCGTCCGTCAGGTGGCATCGCTCCGCTCTAACGTCATCAGAAACAATACCGTGAACGACAAACCGCTTGTCTTGTGGGAGGAAAAAACAGATGAAATCCTGCCTGACGTGGGTCAGGCCATCCTCGTCGGGTGCAGCAACGTCACCCTCCGCAACCAGACTATATCAGACACGACAACCGCCGTAACGCTCTGGAATTGCACTAATTGCAGGATTTCTAGCTGCGACATATATGCCAACAGCGACGCTGGGATAGAACTACACACATCATCCTGCAACGTCATCCACGACAACCAGCTCCACTCCAACCGATACGGCATCAGACTCTACGACTCCTCCTCAAACGATATTTCGGGGAACACCCTGTTAGCCGGAGGGTTGCTTATCTCTCGGTCAGACGAAAACCTTGTTAGCGGCAACCGTTTCTCTGCAAACGAGAGAGCTGTATCTATCGATGCTTCGTCCGGCAACCGCCTCAAAGACAACATCTTCTCCGAGAACAACAACGCAATGGTGGTAGCCCAGAGCAACGGCAACCATATCCATCGCAACGACTTCATAGATAACGAGAACGACGTCATCCTCTACTCATTCCACAACCTCTGGACGAGAAACTACTGGGATACCTGGCACATGGCAGCCCCGAAGCCGATACTCGGGCATCTCGGGCAGGGAATCCTGACAAACCTCCCGTGGCTAAACGTCGACTGGTGCCCACGGCTTATGCCGCAGGAGGCCGACACCGGATGACAAAAAACCTCGTAGCCATACACGTGGTTTTCTTCCTTCTCGCCAGCGCTCTGACCCCGACCGCCGGCATCTACAGTGCCCAGAGCGAAGCGCCTGATCCCGATAGCGTGAGGGTGCAGCTGACTGGAGACGCCGCCACCCTCCATGTCGGTGGCTCAGGACCCGGCAACTATAGCAGCATTCAGGCAGCTGTCGACGACGCCAGGGACGGAGACACCGTGTTCGTCTACGACGATTCGTCGCCGTATTATGAGAGCGTTTTCATCGATACGTCAATCCATCTGCTGGGTGAACGGAAAAACACGACGGTCATCGACGGCCGGAAAAACACGACGGTGCTCCGTATAACGGCGGACCGGGCACGGGTCAGCAACTGTACCATCCAGCACGGCGGCGGACTCGACGACGTCGGAGCAGGGATACATCTCGCCGGCGATGAAAACACGGTTTCCGGCACCGTCATCAAAGACAACCTGGCCGGCCTGGTCCTCACCCATGCCAGCCACAATGTCGTCACCCGAAACGTTATCGCGGGCAACGGATGGCGGGGCATCCAGTTCCTCCACTCCCACCACAACGCCATCACGGGAAACCATTTCCACAATAACTGGGAGCACGCCGTCGAGCTCCACATCGACAGCCACCGCAACACCATATCCTGCAACAGGTTTACCCGGGACAGGCCGGAATACCACAATACGCTGCAAATCGGCAGCGACGAAGGCCGCGCCGCCCACACCGTCATAGCCAACAACACATTCGTCGGCGGCGGTCTCACCGTCGAAAGCGGGAACAACAACACCGTCCGGGACAACCTCGTCAACGGGAGACCCCTCGTCTACATGGAAAACACGGCCGGCGCCAGGATAGACAATGCCGGGCAGGTCATCCTGGTAAACTGCACCGACATCACGGTGGAAAACCTGCATCTCTCCCGGCTGCACGTCGCCGTAGAACTCGTGGGTTCACGCCGATGCTGCATCCGCAACAACACTGTCAGCGGGTGCATGCACGGGATAGCACTTGAGCGGTCGGACGACACCGTGCTTTCAGACAACGAGCTGGTAGACGACACCGTTGCCATTTACCTCTGGTTTTCACAGCGAAACAGCGTTATCAATAACCGCTTGAGGCACAACAACAACGGAATGAGGCTGTTTTACCGCGCCAGCGGCAACGTCATCTCTGGCAACGAGCTGGTAGACCAGGTCGATGCAGTGACGTTGACCTCGATATGTACCGGAAACCTGGTCAGATGCAACACCATCGCCGGCAGTGCCGCCGGGCTGACGGTAACGGCTTCACCGCTCAACAGGGTCATACATAATACCATCCGCGGGAGCCACGACTGGGGGCTCTGTCTCGCCATGAGCCACGGGACAGTGGTGTGCTCCAACATCTTCATAGAAAATGCCCTCCATGCAACCTTTGGATCCTCCCGCTTCACCCTGTGCCTGCGGAACTACTGGGACGACTGGCACATGCTGCTGCCCCGGCCTATCGAGGGAAAATATACCGCGTATGACTGGTGCCCCCGCCTGCTCCCCGCCGGCCCGTGCTGAAAACCACGCATCGGCGGGGAGTTAAACGTGATTTTAATCCTGTTCAACCGGTGTTAAACTGACATTTATATCGCCGGGGCTTCATTTGAAGCAATGGCACCCACGGCCCTCTGGGACAGAGCGGAAACATGCTTCGGACGGCCGCGCTCCTCCTGGACGACGGTGGATGAGATGATCTACGATACCGACAGCTACTTCGACGGCGACCGGGAGAAGATGCGGGAGGCTCGCTTTGCGGCGACCAAGGAATCCCTGCGGCATCACTACGAGCACAGCCGCTTTTACAACCGGCTCTGCCGGGAGTACGACTTCACGCCCGACGAGGTGCAGAGCGAGGACGACCTGCACAGGGTCCCCATGGTGCCCGACACCTTCTTCAAGGAATACCCGTCGGAAGATCCACGCCGGGTCTACGAATGGCTGCGAAAGGTGACCACGGTGGACATCGGCGAGTATGACTACACCGGCAGGTCGCTGCAGGGCTTCCTCCGCTGGGCCGAGCAGCGCCTCCAAGGTATGGTCAACCATTCGTCGGGGACCACCGGCAACTACAGCTTCATGTTCCGCGACCGGGTCACCTTCAAGCGCTTCTACTACGCGGCGGTGACCACGCTGCTGGCTGTCTCGCCGCCGCGCAGCGAGCCGCATTACGTCTATCCGGGCTCCCCGAACACCTATCTCACGCTCGGCCGATGGATCGGCGAGGGCGCCCGCATTTTTAAAGAGAGCAGGCAGCATTTCCTGACGGATAGAGAGATCACGATGGACGTCGCCCGGCTGCTGTCGACCGGGCAGCCCCGCGGCCTCAGGGACAGACTGAAGCTGCTGATGCTCCGGCGGGCCATGAAAAAAGGCGAAAAAAAGCTCGTCGACCGGCTGCAGCGCCTCGACAAGCGCAACGAGCAGACCTACGTCATCGGCCCCCCGTTCCAGATATACAGCGTCATGCAGCGGATGCGCAAGGACGGCGTCAGCCTGTCACTCGGCGACGACGGCGGCGCCATGGTCACCGGCGGCGGATGGAAAATATATGAAGACCGGAAGGTGTCGGAGCAGGCGTTCGCCGCGATGGCCGAGGAAACGCTGGGCATCCCGCCGGAGCGCTACGTGGATGTCTACGGCATGTCGGAGATGAACGGGCTGGCCGTCTCGTGCGAGGGACGATACAAGCACCTGCATCCCTGGATCTATCCGATGGTACTCGACGACAACGAGGGGATGCTCGGCTACGGGGAATGGGGACGGTTCGCGTTTCTCGACCCCGTGGCGCACAGCTACCCGGGCTTCATCATCACCGGCGACCGCGTCAGGCTGCTCGAGGAATGCCCCGCCTGCGGCAAAACGGGGCCGGTCCTGGACAACGACATCGGCCGGATGGCCGGCGCCGAGGCGAAGGGATGCGCCAACCTCATGCGGGGGTTGATGGCAAACGAGCTGAAAAAAGCGGAGGAAGCATAACATGCTGAAAGAGCTCCGGGAGAAAGGATACTTTTTTGACGGTGAATGGATCCGCACGTTTGGGCGGGCGCTGCCGTCGCTCATCGCCATCGCGCTCCGGCATCCGCTGCTCGTCGTCCATGCAAATCGTGCCTGCCCCAAGGGACCGGAGAACCTGCAGCCGGATGAGCTGCCCTACGAGATTCCCTCGTATGATGCAGCGATGGAGTGCGGCGTCACGGGCGAGCGGTACCTCCGGCCGACGTATCTGTGCGATCCCTGCAGCGAGGACATCGTCGCGATGGCGCACGAGCTCGGTGCCTTCGAGATGGACGACTGGAGCTACGCCGAGCGGGTGTTCCAGTTCGTCAACCGGAACATACGGGTGGATTTTTCGCCTATCAAATCTGCGACCGAGACGCTCCAAAAGGGGCACGGCACCTGCATCGACAAGATGTCGCTGTTCATCGCGCTGTGCAGAGCTGCAGGGATACCGGGTCGCTACAGGCTGTACAGCCCCACCGGCGTGCAGGCGCTCTACGACATCTATTTCTCCGCGGATCCCCTGGTACAGCGGTGGTTCGACGCCCTCGGTTTCTTCATCCTGCACGGCAGCGCGGAGGTGTACGTCAACGATGAATGGGTCATCAGCGATGTCTCCGCTGATTTCTATCACACCATAGCGGCCAGGATTCCAGTGCCGCATTTCGGTGAGGACCCGGCTGACACATGGATAAAGCCGGCTCGGGGCGTCATGCAGAAGGAGGGGCTCCCGCTTGGATTGAAAGCTATCGGCAGCCTGCCGTTCGTGCTGTTCGGCGGCACCGGCCGCGCTGTCAACGCCAGCGTCAAGGCCAACCTGGAGGAGGGGAAACGGCTGCTTGAAGACACCACGCTGGAGGAGTACGACCGGGAGATCCGGCGGGACTACGAGCCGAAATGGATCGAGTCGGCGCAGAAGGCCACCAGGGTTCTGGATGAACTGTAGCGATGCAGCGGCCGAAAGAGAAAAAACATTAAGCCCCGACGGCTTTACTATCGATGAAACGTGCTCACGTGGCGCTCTTCATAGCCATCGTGTCGGTGTCCTTTGCAGCGGTGTTGATCGTGTCCACCGATGCGAGGCCGCTCGTCATCGCGTTTTATCGGATGCTGTTTACCACGCTGCTGCTCACCCCGTTTTTTGTCCTGCCGCGCTACCGCCGGGAGCTGACAGGGCTCATTCGCCGTGACCTGCTCGTGCTGGGCGGCATCGGTGTGGTGCTGGCCGCGCATTTCGCCTTCTGGATTACCTCGCTGGACTTCACCTCCGTCGCCAGTTCCGTCATCCTCGTCACGGCGCATCCCGTCCTGGTGGCGCCGCTTGCCTATCATTTTTTCCGGGAGCAGGTATCCCAGGTCAACGTGGCGGGGATAGCGCTTTCGCTGCTCGGCGTCGTGGTGCTGGTCGGCGGCAACTACAGCCTGGAGCCAGGGACGCTGCACGGCAACCTGCTGGCCATGCTCGGCGGGGCGGCAGCCGGCATCTACATCTTGGGCGGCCGGCAGATGCGACACACGCTGTCAACACCGGTCTACGCCATGGTGGTGTACGGCGTGGCTACCGTTACGCTGGCCGGCATCGTCCTGCTGGCCGGGGTGCAGCTCACCGGTCTCGGGCTTCGTGCCTACGGCCTCATCCTGCTGATGGCGCTCATCCCCGGTATTTTTGGCCACACGCTGTACAACTGGTCGCTGAAATATGTCCGCGCATCGGTTGCGTCGGTGTCGCTGCTCGGGGAGCCGCTGGGATCCACGCTGCTGGCGTTCCTCCTGCCCTGGATCCATCAGATGCCCTCCTGGTTCACGGTTGCGGGCGGCGGATGCATCCTGCTCGGCATCTACCTGGCGTCGCGGGCAGCCGAGCCAGAGCCTTTATAAATCACCTGTGCCTTACGAAAAAATAATGCGCGTGGGTATTACCGGCGCGGCTGGATATTTCGGCAGAAATATTATCGCCCGCCTGGAAGAAAACGACGACGTCGAACACGTGCTGGGCGTCTCACGGCGGCCGTGGCGGCACGACTACCAGAAACTGACGTATCGCCGCCTCGACGTCCGAAGCGACGCGTTGCCGGGGCTGTTCGCCTCGCACGCCGTCGACACAGTGATACATCTCGCGTTCCTGCTGAATCCCATCCACGACGAGCAGGAGATGCACGACGTCAACGTCAACGGGACGAAAAACGTGCTCGCGGCGGCGTCGGAGGCAGATGTCAAAAAGCTCGTCATGAGCAGCAGCACCACGGTGTACGGCGCTCAGCCTGACAACCCGTCCCGGCTGACAGAGAAGGCACCGCAGCGGGGACGCGACAGCCGTTACTATTATCCACGGGACAAAGCCCGGCTGGAGGAACACTGCGAGGAATGGAAACAGGCGCACCCCGGCGTCATCGTGACGGTGCTCCGTCCCTGCCTGGTCATGGGGCCAACGGTGGACCAGTTTTACTCCCGGCTGCTCAACTGGCGGATGCTCCCCCTGGTCAGCGGCGCCAACCCCGAAATGCAGTTCGTGCATGAAGACGACGTCGCCCGCGCCTTCGAGCATTTCACCGTGGAAGACGTCGGCGGCGTGTTCAACATCGTCGGCGATGGCACGATGCACTGGCGGGACATCATCGAAATGGCAGGTGTCCGCCCGGTCAGCATCCCGCGGGCCATCCTGTCACCCGTTATGTCGCTGGCATGGCGGCTCCACCTGACAGAGATACCGCCCGGCATCCTCGACTTCATCCAGTATCCCTGGGTAGCCGCAGGCGACAAGGCAAAAAAAGCCGGCTTTACACCGCAGTACAGTACCAGGGAAACGCTGTCCGCCTTCCTTGAAGCGACGAAAAACTAAGAAAAACTTTTAGTATCCAAAACCCTTACATGTCCCGATGGGCCCGTAGGGTAGTTTGGCATCCTTCTACCATGGGGCGGTAGTAACTCGAGTTCAAATCTCGACGGGCCCACTCACTCTTTCGGCATCAGGTACGGAATGCCTTCCTTGATCTCGTAGTCCACGCTGCACGCATCGCAGCGAAGCGTCCCGCTCCATATCTCGCTGTCCCGCCTAACGGCATCGCGCAGCGAAAGCTCGCCGTGACACGTGGGACAGCGCAACAGCTCGAGGTATTCCTCCTGCATCACATCCGTATAAACACATTAAAATAAAAAGGTGTTTATCGGCCATGCGTCTCGCGCTCCGTGTTGCCTACGACGGCACCTGTTTTTATGGGTCAGCGCGGCAGCCGGACGTGCCGACGGTCGAGGGCACGATATTGGAGCGACTCATGGAGATGGATGCCGTCGAGGGTGCCGACGAGGCGCGCTTCCAGGCTGCGTCGCGGACCGACGCCGGGGTCAGTGCAGCCGGCAACGTCGTCGCCTTTGACACGGGGATGCCGCCTCGCTCAGTCGTGAACGCCCTCGCTTATGGCCTTGCCTGCATCTGGCCGCTGTACTACGCCGCCGTCGACGATGATTTCAAGCCGCGGCATACCCTGCGGAAGACCTATCGCTACTATCTCTACAACGAGGGATACGACCGTGAGGCCATGGATGCGGCAGCGCGCTGTTTCGAGGGCAGCCATGATTTTTCTGCCTTTGCAAGGCTGGACGGGCGGTCGCCTGTCCGGGAGATACACCGTGTCGACGTCACGGGTGACGACATCCTGGCCATCGACGTGGTCGGCAGGAGTTTCCTCTGGCAGCAGGTACGGCGGATGGTCGCTGCGTTGCAGCAGGTCGGACGCGGTGAGCTGCCGGCCGGAGTGATAGGCGAGGTACTGCAGCACCCGGCCGGACGGGACTTTGGTCTCGCGGCGCCGGAGCGGCTGCTGCTCCTCGACATCGAGTACGGCAGGCCGCTTGCCTGGATGAATGCCCCTGGCCGGGAGCGGCTGGTGGAGCAACTGCACGCCGTGCAGGTGAGAGGTCGCATGTATGGAGACATCGTACAGTCATCGAAATAAATAAATAGCGTGTTTCCATTAGCTACGTAGGTGATTGGAGTATGAAGTCACAAAAACTAAAGCTGAGTCTCGTAGTCGGCGTCGCTGCGCTACTGGTGTGTCTCCCGTTGGTGAACCCCGCCGTTGAGGCGTCGTCCTCGGGTGGAGAACGAGAGGTAACCGTCAACTGTTCCGTGGTGAACGACAACACGAAGGCTGCATCCGCCAAGAAGACCATCTCGCTGAGTGAGGCACAGAAACTGTCGAGTGAATGGGAGCGAGCAGCGGATGCCTTTGAAACGCTCTACAACGCTGACGATGAGACCGATGCGGCAGACAAAGAGGAAGCGCAACGCATCATCGAGAACGTCGTCAATATGATGCAGCGGCTTGATATTCTCCCGGGTACAACTCTGACAAAGAAACTGCTGCGGAAGCTCCTGATGCCCTCGCACACCATGGACTTCCTTGGTCCCGTGGTCAGCGTCGGCAAGGGACGGACCTGGATACCGATGTACCCCGGCGAAGCGTTCATCGGCATGATGCTTCGGCCGATCTTTGTGCTGTACCCCATGATGGGATACACGGCGTCACTGAACGCGAATCTGCCGCCGCCACGCCTCAACTACTGGGATCTCGTCGGACCGCAGGTATTCATGAGCTGGGGCTTCACGGGCATCTTCATCAACTTCGCCAAGATCGGGGTCGGCGTGCCCAACACCAACTTCATGCTGGGCTACTCGGTAGCAACGGCGGGCATAAGCCTGCTGTAACCCCCTCTCTTTTTCCCTTTTCTTTCTGTTTTTTTGTTCAATGTGAACTGTACGTCGTTAAAATCCAGTGATGCTAAAATTTATAAGCACTCGTGTATTCAGATGGGTAATGGGTGGACGATTTAAGGCATGGCTACACCTGGTGAGACCATTTACTCTCATTGCGCCCTTCATAGCCGTGTTCTTCGGCGTGGTTATCCAGCTTTCGTTCGACGGAGCCTTAGCCGCCTTTCTCCCCAACCTCTCCACCATCATTTTCGCCGGGCTGGCCCTGGCGGCGGCGCAGGCCGTCGGACAGATTTTGAACCAGGTCGAGGACATCGAGATAGACATCCTCAACAAAAAGGACTACCGGCCGATTACCAGCGGGTCCATCAGCCCGGGCCAGGCGGAAATCGTTGCCTGGACGCTTGCTATCTTTGCCATCCTCGTCGGTTTTGCCATCAACCTCGTGTACGGGGTGTTCATGATCGCTTTTCTCCTGTTTGACATTCTCTACAATCTTGAGCCGTTCCGCATAAAGAAGCGGCTGTGGATGAACACCGCGTCACTTGCCGTCTGCCGCGGGCTGCTGCCGCTGCCCGCCGCCTGGAGCATCTTTGGCAGCTCTGGCAACGCGGTGCCGTGGCTGCTCGGCAGTATCATGGCGGTGTGGGTGCTGGCATGGCAGAACACCAAGGACTTTACCGATATACCCGGCGACAGGCAGTGCGGCATCATGACGCCAGCCGTCTATCACCGATGGTCAACACTGACGGCCATCATCGGGGCGCTGTCGCTGCTGGCGTTTCTCCTGCTCGGCGGCTACGTCGCCGCGGGGTGGCTGCCGGTCTCGCTTTTGGCGCTCCTGCTGCTCGCGCTGCCGACCGCCCGGATGTTCTCCAAGATGGCTCGGAACACGATTGCGGTGACGGCGCTGGAGAACAACGAGCTGTGGGCCGGCTTCTATCTGACGCTGGCGGGCTTCTACGTCGTTGCAGCCGCGGCGTTTTTGGTCAATCCGTATCTGACGCTGTTTTCCTAGAGCTGCCGGGCCATGTAGACGCCGCGCCGGTGGTATCCTTGGTTGCGGTAGTATGCTCTGGCGCCGACGCCGCTGAGGACGAGCAGCGCCTGCATGTCTGCGTCTGCAGCGATGCGTTCCGCCTCTCTGAGCAGCCTGTGGCCGTAGCCGCGGTGCTGCCATGCGCCGTCTGCCTCGCGTCCCAGTGGCACGAGCGGGCCGGTGACCTTGAGCTCCCTGACCAAGGCGTCGCCATCCTCGATTTCGGGGCGATGCGGCCGGCCGGGGAACCGCAGCCGGCAGTAGCCGACGAGGGCGCCGTTTTCGTCCTCCATTGACAGGAAATGCTCCATGCCGCCGTTCGCTTCATACCGCCGCCGTACGAGGTCGACGTCGCCGGTGTCGGTCTGCTGCTTGTACTGTCGGTGGCCGACTTCGCGGCATCGGATGCAGCTGCAGCGCTGTCCGTGTGCCTCCATGTACTCGTGGACGAGCTGCCGGAGGTTGCTTTTCTGCACGCCGGCATCGATGAGCTGTGCGGGGACGTCGCGCTGCACCCGCTGGATGCGGACCCATGGCGGCGTCGCTGCTTTCCACGCGGCGATGCGCTGTGTGGCCTCCCCGGTTGAGAGCGGCTCGTAGTTGCCCTGGCGCCACCGCCTCTGCAGCTCGGATGGAGCGACGACCAGTGTGGGATAGATCTTGAGCATGTCCGGCCGATATGACGGGTCGTCGAACAATGCCGCGAATGAGGCGTCGTCGCGCTCGCGGCTGCTGCCGGGCAACCCGGGCATGACGTGGTAACAGATCTTGAGGCCTGCGTCGCGGCAGATGCGCGTCGCCGCCCGGATGTCCTGGACGGTATGCCCGCGCTCCATGGTGGAGAGCACGCGGTCGTCGAGTATCTGGACGCCGAGCTCTATGCGCGTGGCTCCCATGTCGAGGATGCGGTCGACGTGCTGGAGGCGTGCCCAGTCAGGCCTCGTCTCCACGGTCATACCGATGCAGCGATGCGGTGCCTGTTCGTTGCGGCGTTGCGCCATGTCGAGCGTTGCAGCGTCGCTGTCGTTCATCGCGTCGAGGCAACGGCGGATGAACCATCGCTGGTACTCGAGCGGCCTGGCGGTAAACGTGCCGCCCATCACGATGAGGTGTATCTTGTCCGCCGGGTGCCCGATGACTTCGAGCTGCTGGATGCGATGCGCCGTTTGTTGATATGGATCGTAGTCGTGATGGATGGCGCGCTGCGCCGCCGGCTCCCGCCCGGTGTAGCTCTGTGCGGACTGCGGCGGCCCGCCGGGGCAGGGGACACAGCGGCCGTGCGGGCAGGGATGCGGCGACGTCATGACCGCGACGACGGCCACGCCGGACAGGGTGCGCACGGGCTTTTTTTGCAGCAGTGGCCGTGCAGCCTGGCGGTGCTCTGCGGGGACGTGCTCCAGCAGTTCGCTGTTCGCCGGCGGCGCGTCAAGCCCGTATCGCTTGCACAGCCGTTTTTTGTGCTGCTCTATCTGCTGCCGGCTGGAGATGTCACCCTGGACGATAGCCCTGGCTATGTCACGTGCGATGGATGCCTTTTTCGCCCGGTCAGGCGTGGTCATGCGTTAGGTGTAGGCCAGCCCGTGGTCGCCGGTCTCGTGGTCGCTGTCAAGACCGTACTTCTGGGCGATGGCCTCGCGCTCCACGAAAAGATCCTCCAGCCGGGATATACGTCGCTGGACGTCCTTATCCTCGATGTCCATTTCCTCATACATGCGGCTGATGAGCTTGACGAGGTCGACAAATACGGGGAAAAGCGACTGCTGGGCATTGTACATCTCCTCCAGCACCGCCTCCTGATAGCGGAGCTTGCTTTCGAGTTTCTCCATCTTCTCGGTTGTCCTGTCTGCCATTTCAGGTCACCTGGCACGGGACAAAGCCGGCGCTGTTATTAAACCTTCCCCCGCCGGCGGAGCAGCACGACGGCGGCGACGGCCATGGCGAGCAGCAGCAGCGGGAGAGCAAAGCCGGGGGTGTCGTCGGCTTTTGTGACGGTGACGGTTCTGGTCGTGGTGTTCCTGGCTCCGTCGTCGTCCCAGACGGTCAGCGTGACGGTGTAGGTACCCGCTTTTTCGTAGGTGTAGGATGGATTCTGGGCGGCCGAGGCGTTGCCGTCGCCGAACTCCCAGTGCCAGGTCACGATGCTGCCGTCGTCGGTGGAGAGATCGGTGAAGGAAACAGCTGTCCCCGCCGTCGGCTGCGAGGGAGTGAACGAAAAGCCCGCCGTGGGCGGGGTGCCGGAGGACGTGATGTCCATGGTGTAGGTGTCGGTGGCGCCGTCGTCGTCTGTCACGGTGAGGCTGACGGTGTAGGTCCCGGCGCTGCTGTAGCTGTGCGAGGGATGCTGCTGGCTGCTCATGGAGCCGTCGCCGAACGTCCAGCTCCAGTTGACAATCTCGCCGTTGTCGTCCCGGCTGTCACTGGTAAACTTGATGGTTTCGCCGACGGCCGGCTGCTGCGGGGAGGCTGTGAAATGAGCCACCGGCGGGGTGTTGGTCACCGTGACGTTGGTCTCCCGCGAGCGGCTGCGGCCGTGGCTGTCGGTGACGGTCAGCGTGACGGTGTAGTTGCCGGGCTGGTCGTAGACGTGGGAGGGATGCTGCAGCGACGAGGAGGCACCATCGCCGAAGGTCCACGTCCAGCCAACGATGTCGCTTTTTCCGTTGGGATCGGTGGACTGGTCGACGAAATCAACAGCGTCACCCGACAGCGGCTGCGGTGGATAAACGAAAAACGCGGCCTGCGGCGGGCTGTTCGGTATGGCAGCAGCGCTCTCCACCACCTCCATGAACGGGTAGGCGTCGGTGGCGGTGCCGCCGGCTATCGGGAACGGGATGTCTCCAATGCCGTCGCTTCCTGACTTGTTCTGACCAGCGCCCCTACGGTCGTCGGTTCCTGCGTAGTTACTCCAGTAGTTGCCGCCCGAGGGATACCCGTTGTCCCAGGAGTTGTTGACTCCGGCGTCGAATGCCTGCTCCATGTTGTAGGCGAAATTGTTATGATAGATGCTGTTGTTGCGCCCCGCCAGTATCCGGACGCCGTACATGTTCTTCCAGAATGAGCACCGGGTGACGGTGGTGAGGTTCGAGCGGATATCAAGGGCGTAAACGTTGTGATGCAGCAGCGATCCGTTGAGAGCGGTATGGTTTGCATCCACGACGGTGACGGCATCTGTATTGTTGGAGAGCCGGCAGCCATCGATGGAGGTGCCCGAGGAAGCGGTGACCGTGATGGCGTTCTCGTTGCCGGACAGCGAACAGTTGGTAACCGTTGCACCGCGGGAATGATTGACAGAGATGCCGTAGGTGTTGTTGGCTAGAGCTGCAGCGTCGGTGCAGTTGCCGATGTATGCCTCATCTGTATGGTCGAGCAACACCCCGTATACATTGCCGGTGATGGAACACCTGTCAACAGTGACGGCTGAAGAAACGACGTGGAGCGCGCGGGTGTTGCTCTCGAATGCCGTTGCCGCCGCCGACGTCGTTGCGTTGTCCGCCAGGATGGCGGTGGAGTGGGTATGCAGCACAGCATCTGTCACGGTGACCGTTGCCCGGGTTGCAGCGACGCCAACGTCGTTGTCACGGAGGACGCCGCCGTGTACGACGGCCGTGCCGTCGGTCACGGTGACAGCCGTGTCGTGGTGATGCGCGGTCACGTTGCTGAGCGTGGCGTCGGCGTGGAGTACCTCCAACCCGTTTCCGTTCCCGTGGAGCGTGACGTTTCCAAGGGAGATATCCGCTGCCCGGTACAGCCGGATGGCGACCTTTGTGTTGCCGGAAAGCGTCAGGTTTTCGATGACGACCGAGTCAGCGTTTTCGATGTTGACACCGAGCCAGTTGTCCTCGACGTGGCTGTCGGAGATGCGGAGACGGCCGGGCCCGCCCGTCGAACGGTAGAGGTTGATGCCGCGCTGTCCGTTCCCTGCTATGGTGCAGGCAGTAACGGAAACGGTATGTGTCCCGCCGGTCATGATGATGCCATCGTCGGTGTTGCCGGACACGTTTGTGCCGGTAATGGAGCAACTGCTGGACGCGAACAGGACAACGCCGTCTCTGCTCCGGGTGAAGGTCCCCTGTTCAATGGAGACGTTGTATGTGTCGACGAGCAGCAGCCCTTCGCCGTTGGCCTCGGTCGAGGGACCGGTCACGGTGACGTTGTCGCAGCTGACGAAGCCGAGGTAGCCGTACCGGCCGTCCGGCGCGAGGGCTGACCCGTTGACATCTGACTGGTTGGTAACGTAGTGGACGGGCTGGCCGTTAACCTCGTTGCTGGTGTCGATATCCTGGTAATAATGAGAAACGCTCCGTCCCTCCAGATCGATGGCGTAGTCGTTGTCCACCATGGTGTTGTCACGGAGAGTATTGAAGGGCGCCCTGGAGAAGATGAATCCGCCGTGGTTGCGCGACAGGTTATTGCCGCTGAAGGTGTTGTGGGACGCGGTGAGCACCGTGACGGCAATATGATTGTCATGCACCATGTTGTCGACGATACGGCAGCCGGATGCATCAACGAGGGTAACAGCGGTATCGCTGGTCTCGATGGAACAACCGGTGACGGTGACATCCTGCGTGTCTTCAAGCGAGACGGCGTCGGTGTTGTTGGCGAACAGCGCCTCCACGATGGATACGTGTGCTCCTCCTTCCACCAGCACGCCGCAGCCATTGTCGCTGACGGTAGCCGTGACGGTAAGATTGTGAACGCCACGGGCGGAGACACCGCGGTCGTTATCCGTTATCCAGCTGCCGGTGAGTGTCGCGTTCTCTCCCTGCAGCAGAAGCCCGACGGTGTTGTTATGAACGGTGCAGCGGGCGATGTCGACGCCGTGACCCCGCGAGAAAAGACCGTGGCTAAAGCCGGATATATCGCAGCGCTCTACCGTGGGAGCAGCTTCCTCTATAGAGACGCCGGTTGTGCCGTTGACGAAGACGCATGACCGCACCGTAACGTCA
Organism: uncultured Thermoplasmatales archaeon; assembly: GCA_964414415.1. GTDB lineage: Archaea > Thermoplasmatota > E2 > UBA202 > DSCA01 > CAZESS01. The sequence goes on from CAYPWJ010000005.1 coordinate 81,719, forward strand.
GCTGATCGGTTGATTGATATGCCGCGGGAGACGTCGGAGAAAATGCAGGCATCGATTGTCGCTGCTGCATTGTAGAGCGCGATGGAGTCCTCTGCAGTCTGGGAGAAAGTGACGTTGTGGATGGTGGCCGGTATGGCGTGTCCGCTGCCGACGGCGTTGACGCCGACGGTGTTTCCATGAAGAGTGCATCCGGCTATCTCGGTGCCGGACGACGAGGAGAGGTTGATGGCCATGTGCTGGCTGCCGCCGATGACAGTGCCAGCGATTGTATTGTTGGCGCCTGTCACCTCCACGCCGACGGTGTTGCCGGTCAGCGTGTTGTTGTATACCGTGGTGCCGGCGGCGTGGAGACGGATGGCCTTGTGGTTGTCGCGCAGAGTGTTGCCTTCGACGCGGCAGTCCTGGCTGCCGACATCGATAGCGAGATGGGTGTCCGTGACGGTGTTGTTCAAAATGAAGCAGCCGTCGGCGTTTTGTATCTCCACGGCATGTATTATCTGGTGGGCAAAGCTGTTGTTCCTGATGACATGGCCGCTGCCGTCGGCAACGGCGACGGCGTCAGAAGTCCTGAGGAACGTGTTGTAGGTAACGGAGGCATGGGAACCTTCGATCCATACGGCGGCGCCGGCTCCCTCTCCCTGTCCCGTGAACGTGTTCGAGGAGACATGGACGTAGCTGCCGGTGACGCGGACGCCGCCAGCGTCGCTGGTGAGATGGCAGTCGGTAACGGTCACGTTGTCCGCCGTCACCTCGACTGCCTGCGAGGCATTGACGATAGAGAGTTCATGCAGCGTAGTGTCATCCGCGGCGACGGTAAACGCCGTGCCGCCCACGCCGTCTGCAACGGCTTCGTCAGCGGTAATGGTGACGGATGTCTCGACCATCACCTGCTCCCGGTAGGTGCCGGGCAGCACGTGGATGAGGTTGCCGGCGCTCGCGTTGTCGACGCCCTCCTGGATGGTCCGGACGTGGGAGTGGTCGTACCACTCCTCGCTTGCGTTGTCGTCCACGTAGATGTCGGCCACGTGAACCTGCCGGGTAGATTGGTTGGTGTCGCCGCTGTCGTCGGTCACCTCGAGGGTGACGGTGTGGATGCCGTTCGTGGAAAATACATGGGTGACATTTGGGCCGTATCCTGCTGTCTGCCCGTCGATACGCCACGTCTGGTTGGTGATGTAACCGTCAAGGTCGGTTGTATGCTGCCCGGTATCACCGGGGCCGGCGGAATAGTTAACGAAGGTGACGGGTTCGTCGACGGCCGGATACACCGGGTTCCATGAAACGAAGATGTCAGGTGGCAGGTTGACGACCTCTACCTGCCGGGTCGTGGTATTATATGCAGAGGCATCGTCGATGACGGTCAACGTGACCGTAAAGACGCCCTTTTCGCTGTAGCGATGGGTGGCGTTGCGCTCGTGGCTGACGGTGCCGTCGCCGAAGGTCCATGTCCGATTGACGATCTCACCGTCCATGTCGACCGACGAGTCGTTGAACGTGACGTGGGTCCTGATGGTTGCCTCGGTCGGATGGATGAACGCCTCGGCGTCGGGAAGGTAGTTGTCGGTGGCCACGTCTCTCGTGATGGTGTCGGTGGCCCCGTCGTTGTCTCTGACGGTGAGCGACACGGGATAGGTGTCATTTGTTGCATAGACGTGGGTGGGGTTCTGGGCGTAGCTGGTGTTGCCGTCCCCGAAGCTCCAGGTGTAATTGACGATGCTGCCGTCTATGTCTCGCGAATAGTTCTCCCACGCGGTGGCTGCAGTGAACTGTATAGCGCCGTTCTTTTTCGTCCAGTAGAAACGTGCAACGGGCGGCATGTTGAACACGAATATCTGTTTGGTGACGCTTTGATGCAGCCCGCTCGTGGCGTTGCTGATGGTCAGAGTGACGTTGTGGATGCCGCTGTCTGCAAAGGTATGATTGACTGATGGACCATAGGCCAAGGCGCCGTCGTCGAAATCCCAGGTCCAGTTTTGTATTTCGTTGCCCGGGTCGATAGAGGTATCCCAGAACTGGACCTCGGTCTGCGTGGTGGGCGTCTCGGGCTCCCACGTAAAATCGGGAACTGGCGGATCACCGGAGACGGTGAGCGTCCGGGCGTTCGAGCTGGTGCCGCCGTCCCGGGTCACGGTGAGTGTGACGGTGTATGTACCGTATGCGCCGCCAAGCGGGAAGGTATGCGTCACCGTCTTGCTGGACCCGGCGGTGCCATCGCCGAAATCCCAGCTATAATCTGCGGTGTCGGGACCGAACGCCGTAAACGTTATCGTGGTGGCGTTGTCATGATGCCACTGGAAATATGCGGCGCTGACCGCCTGTTTTTCGTAGGATGAAACCGATGCGCCGCCGCCGTCCGGGATACCTGCCAGCGCCGCCAGCCCAAGTAAACATATGAATGCTACTGCAAAAACGCTTCTTGCATGTGGCTTTGTCATCATTTTTTCCCCCGGTTGTGGACTTAAAAAGAATATGACGTGCTTATTTATAAATTTGTATCCCGTTCCTTTAATTAGCGGGTGCCAGGCTGCTGATGTCGCCGGCGTGCAGCTCGCCGTTTTTCACGTAGACCCTGCTGGCCGTGAGGACGTCACCAGGCTGGTATCGCTGCAGCTGCTTCGCCAGCTCGTTCCAGACGACGAGGGTTCGCTCGCCGGTCCCGTCGCTGAGGGTCGCCCGTGCGGTGAACGTCTCGCCTCCAGACGTGAAATAGATCCGGGTCGGGCTGATATCCCTGACGGTGGCCCGTATGTCGACGACGCCCTGGTCGACATCCTGCAGCGGCGTTGGCTCCTCAGATGGCTCGATGTCGGGGGCATCCGCAGGGTTGATTTCGATGAGGCCCCACTTGCCGACGTTGACCTCGATGCCGTGGAATCCCTCCTTGACGTAGCCGTTGATTATCTTGATGGTGTCGCCCTCAGCTATCTTTCCAGCGGCGACGAGGTCTACGTCTGTATCCCAGAGCACGAGCACACACCGTCCCGTCCTGTCGGAGATGATGCTGTTGACGACCCGGCCGCCGCTGAACTCCCTGACGTCGCCGACGTGCTCCACGAGGGCGTAGAGTGTCGCGTCGACACCCGGGGCAAGCGCCGATATCGGCGTCAGCGGCAGCAGGTTGCGGCAGTGCTTGTCCACCACGATGAGGGCCGCCGCGTCCTCGTCGATGAGACCACCGTAGGCGTCGATTTCTTCCTGGATGCAGCGGTCATATTCCTCCCGGTCGAGGATGTCCTGCACCGCCCGGTAGAGTTCGTCCCTGCTGTAGCGCTCCGGCATAGATGAGGATGGCGCAGGCCTTGATAGTGTTTTCGTGATAGATTTTTATACGCCGGCTCGTTTAAATCGCCATGAAACCGGTGTTGCAGGTCGCCCTGGATCTCGTAAACCTGGACCGTGCGATGCAAATCGCGCGGGAGGCACTGGAGGGCGGCGTCGACTGGCTGGAGGCGGGAACACCGCTGATAAAGGCGGAGGGCATGGACGCCGTGCGCCGCCTGGCGGAGCTGGACGTGCCGGTGATCGCCGACATGAAGACGATGGACGTCGGCGACGTCGAAGTCGAGATGGCGGCCAAGGCCGGCGCCTCGGTTATCTGCCTGCTGGGCGTCGCCAGCGACGAGACGCTGCGAGAGGGCATCGCGGCGGCGCATCGCTACGGCGCCGATATCCTGGTTGACCTGATGCGCGTCTCCGACCTCGAGGCACGGGCGCAGCGTGCCGAGGAGCTCGGCGCCGACTACGTTGGCGTCCATGTCTCCATCGACGAGCAGATGACCGGGCGGGAGCCCTACGATGACATCCGAAAGGTTGCTTCCTGCTGCTCGGTTCCTGTCGCGGCGGCAGGCGGCATCACCAGCGAGACCGCAGCGCTGGCGGTCGAAAACGGCGCCAGCATCGTCGTCGTCGGCGGCGCCATAATCAAGGCCGAGCAGGTCACCGAGGCAGCGCGTGCGATAAAAACGGCTATGCGGCAGGGCACCGCAATCGAAAGCGACCTGTTTAAAAAATACGGCCGCAGTGAGATGCGGCAGGCGCTGCAGCGGGTGTCGACATGCAACCTCTGCGATGCGATGCACAACGCCGGTGCACTGCGCGGCATACGACCCATCAGGCAGGGCTACCACATGGTCGGGCCGGCGGTCACCGTCAAGACCATGGACGGCGACTGGGCAAAGGTAGTGGAGGCCATCGACGCCGCGGAGGAGGGAGACGTCATCGTCGTGCAGGCCGGCGCGGGGCGGCGGGCGGTCTGGGGCGAGCTTGCCACGTGGAGCGCCGTGAAAAACGGCATCGCCGGCGTGGTCGTCGACGGCGCCGTCAGGGACATCGCCGACGTCAGAGAGCTGGACATCCCGGTGTTCACCCGCCGGATGGTCCCCGAGGCAGGCGAGCCGAAGGGCTACGGCGAAATCGGCTACGAGGTCGTCTGCGGCGGGCAGACCATGCGCTCCGGTGACTGGCTGGTCGGCGACGACAGCGGCCTGGTGGTCATTCCCAGGGAGCGGGTGCAGGAGGTCGCCAACCGGGCGGTCAACGTCCACGAGCGGGAAAACCGGATGCGCGAGGAAATCAGACGGGGGAGCTCACTCGGCAGGGTGCTCGAGCTCCAAAAGTGGGAGAAAAAACAGTAGCCCGGCTCAATAGATTGCTATCAGGTGCCGTGCCCACTGCAGCTTTTTGCGTTTTACCTCCAGGTCCTTGCCCTCCTTGGGTTGTGGATGCTCGAAGTCGAAGCCGAGCAGCGTGACCGACACAGCATCGCATGTCTTGGCGAGGAAATACGCGCGGTCGCCGTCGGTGAAGCCGCCAAAGTTGTAGACGCCATCGAGAGGCACCGCCTGCGTGGTCGCCACGACCGGGGCGGCAAAGCGTGGCACATAGCGCCGCAGCGCGGGGATGTTGTCTCCATGGGCGTGGATGACCATGATGCTGCCGTGCTCGCTGGCCTGTATCTGGTCGTCGACGTTGCCGTCGAGATCGGTGACGATGACGTCTGGATGGACACCGCAGCGCAGCAGCGTCGAGGTGGCCTCGTCCGCGGCGATGACGACGTCGGTGCAGGCCGGTATTTCAGGTGCAAGGCTGTCCGCTGCCCCACATACGGTCACGTCTTTGCCCGTGAGAACGTCTCGCAATACCTCCGGTGACGCCGGCTCGTCCACCAGCGACTGGAGGACACGGGCCGCTTTTTCGTCTGCCTCTCTGCTGAAATGAAAGTCGGCGAGGATCCGCTCGTAGATAGGCTCCCAGGTCCGGAAGTCCATCCTACTCCCATTCGACGGTGCCCGGCGGCTTGTGAGTGATGTCGTAGACCACGCGGTTTACCTGGTCGAGTTCGTTGGTGATGCGGGTGGAGATGCCGTCAAGAACGTCATAGGGGACACGGCTGAAGGTGGCAGTCATCGCATCCAGCGACTCGACGGAGCGAACCGCGATGGTGTATCCATACGCTCGCCTATCGCCGTGCACGCCGACGGTCTTGACAGGGAGCAACACGGCAAAATATTGCCATGGCTTCGACATTGTGCCCTCTGCAACCGCCTGGTCGACCTCTTCCTCGACGATGGCGCAGGCCTCTCTGATAACGCTGGCGCGCTCCGGCGTCACCTCGCCGATGATGCGAACCGCAAGCCCGGGGCCGGGAAACGGCTGCCGTTCAGCCACGGGCAAATCCATCGCGCGGGCGATCGCGCGAACCTCGTCTTTGTAGAGATCGCGGAGCGGCTCAACGAGCTCAAGGTCCATGTCCTCGGGTAGGCCGCCGACGTTGTGATGTGACTTGATGGTGTCGCGGAGGTCGCCGCCGCTCTCAATCCAGTCGGGGGCGATGGTGCCCTGGATGAGGTAGCCGGCGTCGACATCGCGGGCCACCTGCTCGAAGATCCTGATGAATTTTTCGCCGATGACCGTGCGTTTCTCCTCGGGGTCGACGACGCCGGCCAGCGCCTCGTAGAACTCCTCAGCCGCATCGACGTAGCGGAGCGTCAGGTCCATGTCGCCGATGATCTCTCTGACCTGGTCGCCCTCGTCTTTCCGCATGCAGCCCGTGTCGACGTAGATGGCGGTAAGGTCGCTGCCGAGAGCCATGCTGCCAAGCGTGGCGGCAACCGTCGAGTCAACGCCGCCGGAGGTGGCGATGACGGCGGTGCCGTCAACCTGTTGTCGTATCTCTTCGACGGCCTGCTCGATGAACGCCTCCGGCTCAAACATATTTCTGCCTCATCTCCTCCCGGTAATGCTCAAGACGATCCCGCACCTCCTGATGTCGCACGGCAAGGATTTCCGCCGCCAGCAATGCTGCGTTGTCGCCCCGGTCGAGGCCGACCGCCGCCACGGGAACGCCGGGCGGCATCTGGACGATGGAGAGGATGGCGTCCATGTTGACCTTGCCCGATACAGGGACGCCGATGACCGGCTTCGTGGTATGCGAGGCAAGGCTGCCCGGTAGCGCCGCAGCAAGGCCAGCGATGGCGATAAAGACGTCTGCATCCCCCGTGGCGATGTCCTTCAGTTTCTCCGGGGTACGATGCGCCGACGCGACGACGGTCTCGTAGGGGATGTCAAGGCGCTCAAGCTTTTTTTCTGCTTTGGCGGCGACGGGCTCGTCGCTCGTGCTTCCCATGACAATTGTTACCTTCATGGTTCCGAAAACAGGGCGGGTTAATAAAAATTTGCAGATGACAAAGGATTTTAATACCGCCGGGCTTCACCTCCATGGCCGACCTGTGCTGCAACTGCCACATTCATCTCGGCGATGCATTCCTTTCGCCCCCGGAACAGGAATGGACGGTCGAGGAGCTGGTGGCGCCGCCCGACGGCTACAAGCACCGGATGCTCCGCCAGGCGAGCAGCGACGACATCATCGGTGGTATGCACCGTGCGCTACGCGCGATGCGCGACAGCGGCGTCACTCATTTCGTCGACTTCCGTGAGGGCGGCCGTGCAGGCGTCGGACTGCTCAGGAAGGCGATGCGGCGGGTGGACGACATCACGGGCATCGTCATGGCGCGTCCCCGGCAGCATCGCTACGACGCCGGGGAACTCGATGTATTGCTGCGGCAGACGGACGGCATCGGGGTGAGCAGCGCCCTCGACTGGCCGCAAAGGGAACTGGAACAGGTGGCGGCGCATGTACGGCGGCATGGCAAGCAGTTTGCGCTGCATGTCAGCGAGGCTGTCCGGGAGGACATCGAGGAGGTGCTGGCGCTGCAGCCTTCATTGCTGGTGCATTGCTGCCGGGCAACCGACGGCGACCTGCAGGCCGTCGCCGATGCAGGGGTGCCGGTGGTGGTGTGTCCGCGCGCCAATGCCTTTTTCGGGCTTCGGCCTCCCGTTGAGCGGATGCTTGACATTGGCATTCCGCTGATGCTGGGGACGGACAACGCGATGCTCGTGTCGCCCGACATGGAGGCTGAGGTCGCGTATCTCCAGGCGCACTTTGACGTGTCTCGGGCCGACGTAGCGGCGATGACAGCGGCCAATCCAAGGAAATATTTAAATGTAGGCGGCAATATTCACCAATCAGCCGGAGGGAATCCTTAACCTGCTGCGTCCTGCACGTGGCGCAGGAGGGACCCTCTTTCCACCGAGGAAACACCGAGGAAACAATGAACAAGAATCAAAAAGTCAAGGATGTCATGACCACGGATGTCATCACGGCGACGGTACCAGGCAACCGCGAGGACGTGCTCCGTCTCTTTGGAAAGCACGAGATAACGGGCATGCCGGTCGTCAAGGCCGGGACGAGCACCCTGGCCGGCATCGTCACCAGGAGCGACCTGTTCCGCCACAACGAGGAGGAGCAGCTCGCGCTCATCATGAACGAGCGCCCGCTAACCGTTGGGATGGAGGACTCCATCGAGGAGACAGCAACCGTGTTTTATCGGGAGCGGGTGCACGGGCTGCCCGTGGTGGAGAACGGCGAACTGCAGGGCATCATCGCTCCCTCGGACATCCTTCGCCTCATCACGACCTTTGACGGAGACGCCGTCGAGGATTACCTCTCACCGTTGTTCATCCCGATTTACCAAGAGACACCATTGCCGGCGGTCATGCGGATATTCAAGATAACCGATGTTGACGCGGTGCCCGTCATCGACGACGAGGGGGCACTGGCCGGCATCGTCGGCGACGGCGACCTGTTCACCTTTTCGCATCTGCAGGAGAGCGTCGGGAAGTCAGAGATGGGCCTCGGCGAGGACGAGGACATGTGGAGCTGGGAGGGCATCCGGGACGTCATGCGCCTCTACTATGAGACGTCGAAGATAGAGCTGCCGCCGATCCCGGTGAAGGAGGTCATGGTGACGGATATCCTCACGGTGTTCAGGAAGACCCCGATATCCAGCGTGGCGGAAAAGATGCTCAACAACGATGTCAACCAGTTGCCCGTCATGGACGAGAACGACGAGCTGATGGGCATGGTCAGCGACATCGACCTCCTGAAGGCAATTATTTTGTGATGGCATGGATGTCTACAGCGAGATAGTGTCCCTGGCGAAGCGACGCGGCTTTTTTTATCCCTCATTCGACATCTACGGAGGCGAGGCAGGCTTCTACGACTACGGGCCGCTGGGCACCCGACTGAAACAGCGGGTGGAAGAAAAATGGCGTTCCTTCTACGTCCTCCGTGAGGGATGCATGGAGATATCGACGCCGGCGATCACGCCGTACGCGGTCTTCAAGGCGTCGGGCCACGTCGACAAGTTCCTGGATGTCGTGCTGTCCTGCCCGGAATGCGGCTTCTCTGCAAAGGAGGAAAGCGTCGAGGAACCCTACCGCTCCGAGCTGGAGTGCCCCGAGTGCGGCGGGGCGCTGCAGCGCGGCGAGATGAACCTGATGTTTGAGACCGAGACCGGCGCGATGGACCGGCGGCAGGCCTTCCTGCGGCCGGAGACGGCGCAGGGCATCTTCGTCGATTTTCCCTTCCTCTACCAGTTTTCCCGCAAACAGCTCCCGATGGGCGTGGTACAGGTCGGTACGGGCTTCCGCAACGAGGTGTCGCCGCGCCAGAGTCTCTACCGGCTCCGGGAGTTCACGATGGCCGAAGCGGAAATCTTCTTTGATCCTGAGGACAAGACGCATCCCCGCTTTGACAAGGTCGCCGACGACACCCTGACGGTCATCCCGGCCGGCGGCACGGAACGTGAAGCAACGGTGGGCTCGCTTCTGGAAGACGGCGTAATCGGCAACCAGGCGCTCGCCTACTACGTCGCCCTGACCAGGCGGTTCCTGCTGGCGGTGGGCATCGATGAGGCGAAGCTGCGGTTCCGGCAGCATGAGGCCGACGAGATGGCTCATTATGCGACTGACTGCTGGGACGCCGAGGTGTCGACGGCGCTGGGCTGGATAGAATGCGTGGGCATCGCCGACCGGACGGCGTATGACCTCAACGCGCATATGAAGGCGACGGGCGAGGACATGACCGCGTTCCGGCGGTATGACGAAACGAGGCGGGAGACGAAGCGGCGTGTCGTCCCGGACATGGCGAAGCTGGGTCCCAAGTTCAAGAAAAAAGCCAAGGACATCGCCGACCGGCTTGAGGGGATAGAGGAGGTGGAGCAGGCGGATGACGGCGTCACGGTGACAGTGGACGGCGAAGACATCGACATCGACCCGGCGTTCTACGAGGTGAGGGAGGAGGAGGAAACCATCACCGGCGAGAGCTTCATCCCGCACGTGGTGGAGCCCTCCTACGGCGTCGACCGCATCGTCTACAGCATCCTGGAGCACAGCTACCAGAGGACAGAAAAGGAGGGCGAGGAATACGTCAGGCTGCAGCTACCACCCGGCATCGCGCCCATCGCCGCCGGGGTGTTCCCGCTTGTCAGCAAGGAGGGACTGCCCGACATCGCCCGGGAGATATCCAGCGAGTTGCGCAGCCGGGGCATCTTGACCTATTACGACGAGGGCGGCAGCATCGGTCGGCGGTACGCCCGGATGGATGAAGTCGGGACGCCCTACTGCGTCACCGTTGATTTCGATACCCTCAAGGACGGCACGGTGACGGTCCGCCATCGTGACACCACGGAGCAGGTGCGTGTCCCACGCGGCGAGCTGGCCGGCTGGCTGCAGGACCGGATAGCGGGGTAGACCATGCTGACGACAGTGGCGCTTCTTATCCCGAGAAAGTGAAGGAAAAAAGAAGAAAGAAAAAGCGGTTAGCTGCTCTTTTTCTCGCGTTCGCGCTTGCGGAGCTCGACTCGGCGTATCTTGCCGCTGATGGTCTTGGGCAGCTCGTCGACGAACTCTATCTCCCGCGGGTACTTGTAGGGCGCCGTCTCCTCCTTGACGAAGCGCTGCAGCGTGTCGATGAGTTCCTCGCCCGGCTCGTATCCCTCGGCGAGGACGACGTAGGCCTTGACGATGTTGCCGCGGATTTCGTGCGGCGACGCGACGACGGCTGCCTCGACGACCGAGGGATGCTTGACAAGTGCATCCTCGACTTCGAAGGGGCCGATGCGGTAGCCCGATGCCTTGATGACATCGTCGGCGCGACCTTCGAACCAGAAGTAGCCGTCCTCATCTTTCTTGGCGAGATCGCCGGTCAGATACCAGCCGTTCTCCGCCAGCTCCTCCAGGTCGTCGCCGTTCCAGTATCCGACCATCAGGCCGGGGTGGTCGATGGGCACCGCTATCTGGCCTATCTTGCCGGGAGGCAGCTCCTCGCCATCCTCATCGACGATGGTGGCACCGGAGCCGGGCATCGGCTTGCCCATCGAGCCATACCGGACGTCGATGCCGTCGTAGTTGCAGACCAGGCCGGAGCTCTCCGTCTGGCCGTAGCCGTCATGTATCTGCAGGCCGAACGCGCGCTTGAAGCGCTCGATGACCTCGCGGTTCAGCGCCTCGCCGGCGCTCAGGAACTTGGTCATGTCGGACAGGTCATATGCTTCGAGGTCCTCCTGCGCCCATATCCGGTACTCGGTCGGCGTGGCGCAGAGCTTGTTAACCCCGTATTTCTCCATGAGCTCGAGGAACGTGGTGGCATCGAAGCGGCCCTTGTAGATGACCTGCGACGCGCCGACGGTGATGGCGACGCCGAGTGGGCTCCAGAACCATTTCGCCCAGCCGGGCGAGGTGGTCGACCACAGCACCTCGTCGGGATGCGCGTTCCACCAGTAACGTGCATTGGTCTTGAGGAAGCAGTACATCCACTTGTGGTCGTGGAGCACGCCCTTGGGGTCACCCGTGGTACCGGATGTGTAGTTGATGGTCATGATGTCGTCCGCCGTGATGTCCTGCGGCTCCAGCTCTGCTGAGGCGTCGCTCACGAGGTCGTCGTAGCGCTGCCAGCCGTCGCGGTCGCCGCCTACCAGAATGAAGTTTTCGAGTGGTGTCTTGTCGCGGACGTTGTCGACGTGTTCCGCCGCCGAGGGCGAGGCAACGATGGTCGTCGCTTCGCAGTTAGTCGAGCGGTACTCGATGTTTTTCTCCCTGAGCATCTCTGGGCAGGGCACGACGATGGCCCCCATCTTGAACGCGCCGATCTGGGTGTAGAAGACCTCGGGCAGGCGGGGCAGCACGACCATGACGCGGTCACCCTTCTCGATGCCGAGGTTGAGCAGGGCGTTGGCCACGCGGTTGGCTTCGTCGCGGAGTTCCCTGTAGGTGATGACCTGCTCGTTTCCCTGGTCGTCCTCCCAGTAGATGGCTACCTGGTCGGGGTCCTCCGCGTGCTTGTCCACCGCCTTGGCGATGGTGTAATCCTCGGGAATGTCCCATTCGAAATCCTTGATCCATTGTTCATAGTCGTCCATGGCTGTCACCATGGCCGTGATAGGAAATCGTCATTTAACCGTTTTGGTATCAATGTTTTTATAGCGACACGTGATATGCCGGTGTGTTCGGCACCTACGATCTCGACACCCGGCTGACAGAGCAGGACATCGAGCTCTCAGTGACGGGAGAAGGCCGGCGGAAGCGCTATTACCGCCGGGTGGGCAACGACGAGGTGGAGAAATACATCAACGCTGACCGTGGGAAGCTCATCGTGTGCCCAGTTGAGCCGGTCAACGCGCCTGATGACTCAGTGTCGGAGCATCTGCTGATCGAGCTCGAGCGACCGCTCATCATAGAGCCGGGCTCGACGGACGCGTTTTTTCTCAGATTTCCCATCGAGATCGGGGTGTTTCTCATCGACCCGACCGACGTGGAACGCATCGACCTGTTTACGCTGACGCATCCAAAGTACACCCTCTACGGGCCGCCGGAGAGCGGCGTCGTCTGCAAGTGGTGGAAGAGCGACGTATACGGCGAGGGTCCCCAGGTGGACCGGCTGTTCGAGGGTGTCCTGAAGGTAACGATTACCAACAACTATCATGAATGGATGGAGCTGGAAAAAGTGGTGTTTAGGGCCTTCGATATGAAGATCTTTTACAACAGCCATGCCTACATGGACGCCCGGCTCGTCATCGAAAAGCGGACCATCGGTGAGACCTCGTTTAAAGACCGGAAGCCAAAGGGCATGCACCGGGCGGTTGACATCTACCAGGCGAAGGGGCTCAAGAAGCTGGAGAAAAGCTACGTCATCGAGTGGGGATTCCGATGAACCTGCAGGGCGCCGTCACGAACTTCTGGACCATGCGGATAGGGGGATGGGGGATCACCGTCGGGGAGCTCGTCACGTTCGTCGTCATCATCGCCGCCGCCGTTATCATCGCCCGTATCCTCCGGGTGAACATCCGCCGGGTCATGAAGGAGCGGATGCCGAAAAACACGCTTAGCAACCTGGAAAAACTGGTCTATTATGGTGTCATTATCATCGGTTTCGTCACCGCGCTGTCCAGTATCGGTTTCTCGCTGTCCGGATTGCTGGTGGCCGGCGGCATCATGGGCATCGTCATCGGCTTCGCCAGCCAGACTGTCGTCTCCAATCTCATCAGCGGACTCTTCCTCATCGCGGAGAAGCCCATCAAGATCGGCGACTCGGTAAACATCGACGACGTATCCGGGGTGGTCGAGGACGTCCGCATCCTGTCGACGACAGTCAGGACATTCGACGGCGTCTACGTCCGCATGCCCAACGACAAGGTGTTCTCCTCGAACATCCGCAACTACGTGACGCACGGCGCCCGCCGCTTTGCGTACAGCGTAGGCATCCGCTACCGGGACGACGCCGACAAAGCGAAGGAGGTCATCGCCCGGTTGCTTGAGACGCATCCGCTCATCCTGAAGGAGCCGGCACCGCAGGTTTTTGTGGAAGAGCTCGGGAGCAGCAGCGTCAATCTCAAGGTGCGGATGTGGGCGCCGTCGACCCACTGGTACGGCGTCTACACGGAGATGCTCTGGAAGATAAAGGTGGCATTGGAGGAAAACGGCATCCAGATTCCGTTCCCGCAGCGGGTCAACTGGTTCAAGGGCACGTTGAAGGGCGACCTCACGACACGGCAACCCGATGAAACCACTCAGGGCTGAGGACGCTGAGCAAATCTTTAATAACGTTATGTGTTAATCATTGACAGGGATAGCATGAACGTGTTGCTGGTCGGTCGGTGGGGGAAGGCGCACGCCATCGCCCGGGCGCTCTGCCGCAGCGACGAGGTGCAACTCTACGCCTACATGGACAAGAAAAACGGTGCCATCGCCGAGCTCTGCAACGGCTACACGCTGGGAGACCTCGAGGATACGCACGCTGCGGAGGAATACGCCCAAGCGGTCGATGCGGCGCTTGCCGTGGCGAGCCCCTACATGGCGCTCAGCGCCGGGGTTGCTGATGTGCTGCGCGAGCGGGACATCCCGACGGTCGGCGCGTCACGGCTGTGCAGCGTCCTTGAAGGCGACAAGGCGTTTACCCGGGTCCTGATGCGGGACAACGGCATGGGAAACGTCCTGCCGGATTTTGACGTATTTTCCGACGCGAGAAAGGCGGAGGGGCACATCGTCCAACTCGACCATGATTTTGCGGTGAAGCCCGCCGGGGTCACCGAGGGGCACGGCGTCCGGGTGATAGGACAGCAGCTGGAGAGTAAGGAGGACGCGTTTTCCTACGTGGAAGAAATATTCAAGGAAAAGATAGGTGGCCTGCCCTACCTCATCATCGAGGAAAAAATCACCGGTGAGGAGTTCACCATCCAGGCCTTCGTCGACGGTGAGGACATCGTCGGGATGCCCGCGGTGCGGGACTACAAGCTCCAGCGAGAGGGCGAACAGGGACTGAACACCCCAGGGATGGGCTCCTACTCCGCGGCCAACCATCTCCTCCCGTTCCTCGACCGGGAGACCTACGACGAGGCGCTGGCCGTCATGCGTGACGTGTTGACCGTCATGCGGCGGGAGCACGGCGCCGTCTACCGGGGATTCCTCTCCGGCCAGTTCATGCTCACGAGCGATGGCCTTAAGCTGCTGGAGTTCAACGCCCGGCCCGGCGACTCGGAGCTGCTGAACATGACGCCTATCCTCCAGACGGATTTCCTCGAGATATGCCGGGCCATCGCGGAGCAGCAGCTCGGCGAGCTCGACATCTCATTCAAGGAGGAGGCGACGGTGTGCAAGTACGTCGTCCCGGAGGGCTTCCCGCATCCTGCAGGGGCGACAGAGGTACATGTCGATACAGACAGGATACATGAAAAGGGCGGGCATCTTTTCCAGTCGTGCTTCGAGGTCAACGAACATCGCTACGAGCCGAGTCCCCGGCTGTTCGCGGTAACCGCCACGGCGGACAGCATTTACGACGCAGAAAAGCGATGCGAGGCATGCCTGCAGCACGTCACGGGCGATGGGCTCTTCCACCGGCGGGACATCGGCACGCCCGTGCTGACGGAGCGATATCTATGAAGATTACGACGGCGGCACCGGACGAGTTCCTGGCCATCTACGAGTTCGTGGGCAACATCGATGGCCTAGTGCAGCTGCCCCGCCACTTCTACAGGGTCATGCTCCTCCATTTCGGCGACTCAATCTTCGTGGCCCGGGACCGCGACGCCATCGTCGGCTTCTCCCTCGGTTTCGTGTCGCAGCGGCACCCTGACGTGTTTTTCATGTACCAAATCGGCGTCGCCGTGCCCTATCGCAGCCAAGGGATAGCCCAGGAGCTGGTCCGACATGCGGAGGACTACGCCCGGGAGCACGGCTGCACCAGGATGTGGGGCACCGTCGAGACCGGCAATATGCAGTCCCGGCGGTTCTTCGAAAAGCTCGGATGCAGGAACGTCAGCAGCCCTGAGCACGGCGAGGTCATCGTGGAAAATGGCACGCGTGCGCTCCACAATTACTACGGCACCGGGACCGACCAGGTCCTGTATGAAAAAAAGATCGCTAGCAGGTGAGGTGCAGCGCCGCGACCGCGCTACCGCGTTGATTGAAGGCCCGGCAGGCCTCGTCGGTCGGCAGCACCTCGAATGAGATGTCGTGCCGGCGGATCAGTTGCTTTGTTTCTTCGCTGACGGTCATCCGACCGCTGGCGCCGGTGCCGATGACGAGATGATCCGGCTGTGCAGCGAACACGTCCGCCAGGTCGTCGGGCTGCAGGTGGTGCCCGCGCTCGCGGCGCCAGTTCGCTGCAACGCGATCTGGGTAGATGATGACGTCGCTGGTGTAGGTGGTGCCGTCGACCACGATTTCGCCGAAGCTGTAGGCGTCGATGTGCATCGCTCATTGTAGCATCTCTCCGGCGGTTTTTATGCGTTGCGCCGCTACACCCATGGCTGGAGCTGCTCACTCTGGAGAAGATGCGGGCGGGCCATGCAAGACAAAAAGAAGATAGAGGATGGCTTAACAGTCACCACGCCCTGACGCCACCGCTGGCGTCCAGCGGCAGCAGGGGTCTGCTAGCCGCCAGACTGGCCCTCACCGCGCCAGACGCCACCGGGGGCCCTCGTCGGTGTCCTGCACCTCGAAACCCAGCGTCTCAAGGTCATCACGGATGGCGTCCGCCGTCTCATAATCCTTGTCCCGGCGCGCCTGCTCCCGTATCTCGAGCAGCTCCGCCATGACCTCGTCCAGCGAGCCCTCGCCCGAGCCACCGTATGTTTCGGCGAGCTCCCTGACGGCCTCCACGTCGACATCCCGGCCTGTCTCCTGGAACAGGGTCAGCACGCGTCCGGTCTCCAGCAGCGTCTCCAGCGCACGACGGCACAACGATGCATCAGGCTGCCCCTCGGAGAGATACCGGTTGCTCTCCCGAACGAAGTCGAACAATACAGCGATGGCCTCAGGGGTGTTGAAGTCGTCGTCCATCGCCGCCTCAAAGCGCTGGCGGCAGACCCGTATCACCTGGAGATAGGTCTTATCCCGCTTGCCCAGATTCTCTTCATCGACAGAGGCATCGACATCCCCCGCCTTCGCCCGTAAATCGTCGCGCAGCCGGTGGATGCGCTCCAGCCGGCGACGGGCCATCTCCATGTTCTCCTCGCTGTAATCAGCCGGGCTTCGGTAGTGGTAGCTAGCGAAGAAGAAGCGCAACGTCTCGGCGTCCCATCGCTGCAGCGCCTCGCGTATGGTGACAAAGTTGCCCTCCGACTTGCTCATCTTTTCGCCGCTGACGTTGAGCATGCCGGAGTGAAGCCAGTACCGGGCAAATTGTTCCTGCAGCCCTGCCTCCGCCTGCGCTATCTCGTTCTCATGATGCGGAAAGACGAGGTCCTGTCCGCCGCCGTGGATGTCGAACGGCACCCCGAGATACGTGGTGCTCATCGTCGAGCACTCGATGTGCCAGCCGGGACGGCCGTCTCCCCAGGGCGACTCCCACGACGGCTCGCCGGGCTTCGCCGCCTTCCACAGCGTAAAGTCAAGCGGGCTCCGCTTCTTGTCGCCGGGCTCGATGCGGGCGCCGGCCTGCATCTCCTCCACTCGCTGGCCTGACAGCTTCCCGTAATCGTCAAAGGACTCGACGGAGAAATAGACGTCACCGCCAGCCTCATACGCGTAGCCGTTATCGATGATGTCCTCAACGAGTGCTATCATCTCGTCGATGTGTTCAGACGCCCGCGGATACCGGTCGGCATGCTGGATGCCCAGCGCCTCCAGGTCCGACAGGCAGCGCTCCTCGTACTCCGCCGAGTGTTCAAGCGGCGGAATGCCTCGCTGCTGCGCTGCGTTGATAATCTTGTCGTCGACGTCGGTGACGTTCTGGATGTAGGTGACGTCGTAGCCCTTGTATTCCAGGTAGCGCTTGACGATGTCGAACGCGAGGTAGGTCCGGGCGTGCCCGATGTGCGCGTCGCCGTAGACGGTCATCCCGCAGACGTACATCGTGACGTGGCCGTCCTCCAGCGGCTCAAACGGCTGTTTTTCCCGCCCGAGCGTGTTGTAAACCTTGAGCATCACCAGAGGATGCACCTGTTTTTTAATAAATGTTTGGGGGCAACCTTGATATGACATGGTGCATTGACGCGTGTGCTCTACATCGTGACGGTGACGGCGGAGTGCAACCTGGCGTGCAGCTACTGCGGAGGCAGCCTTGTGACCATGCCCCGGGACATCACCTATCGCCCTGAGGAGCTCGCCGGCTTCATCGAGCTCACCAGCGACGACGGGGAGACGGTGGTGGCGTTCTATGGCGGCGAACCGCTGCTCCGGCCCGACATGGTGCAGGAGCTGCTCGACGTGCTGCCCGCCGACCGCTTCGTCCTGCAGACCAACGGGTTTTATATCGAGCGGCTCGGCGAGATGGTGCACGATTTCGATGGCATCCTGCTCTCCATAGACGGGCGGCCTGAAGTGACCGACAGGTATCGGGGTGACGGCTGCCACGACCGGGTGATGCAGGCCCGCCGATGGGTCACCGGGCAGGGATACGAGGGCGACGTCATCGCGCGGATGGCCGCCTCCAGGCACACGGACATCTACCGCGACGTCTCCTACCTCCTCCGGTTTTTCCCGCACGTCCACTGGCAGCTGGACGCCGTCTGGTCGCCGCTGTGGGACTTGCCAGCATTCAGGCGATGGGCAGAGCAGCGCTACCTGCCCGGCGTCGAACGCCTCATCGACGACTGGCTTACACGGCTCAAGCAGGGCGACGTCCTGGGCATCGTGCCCTTCCTCGGCATAGCGAAGCGATTGCTCTGGGACGGCTCCGGGCTGCCATGCGGCGCCGGCCGGGACGCGGTGACCATCACGACCGACGGCCGTATGATTGGCTGCCCCATCGCCGCCGAGTTCGACTGGAACAAGATGGGTGACCTGTCCCGCAGCCCGCGATGCATAGCGATAGGCGAGCCGTGCACCTCGTGCGACATCTACGACATATGCGGCGGCCGCTGCCTGTTCACCTACAAGGAGCGACTGTGGGGCAACGAGGGCTTCGAGCTGCTCTGCCACATCACGAGACACCTCGTGGAACACCTCAGGGAAGCGCTGCCCGCGGTGGAAGCGATGCTGCCCGACCATCAGGACGAGCTGTTTTACCCGCCGTTTAACAACACGACAGAGATTATCCCGTAGCATCGTATCCGATCCCTGGATGATCCGTGGCTATCGGCATCTCGAAGGCCGATGGGATGACGTCGGTATGTATCGGCGTCCACGCGAAACAGGCTATATAGAGCCCGCCGAATCTACCGTGACAAACGGTGAAAAACCTGCATATACGTCGGCAACATTTATAACAAAATCCCGGTTATCAGCGTGGGGTAAACCCGCACGCACGGAGCGGCTGCGCTCGCGCCACCGCGAGATGTGCTACAGGCCCCGGAGTGGAGATGGACCTGTAGAGGACGCGTGGTGCATATCACGCGTTCCCCGACGCGGAGGACAAAGCGATGACCACCAGGAAACAGCCCTGTTTCTTGCACCCGTCATCCCACCGGTCGCATGGCATCCATCATCGTGTGTGAGGGGAGGAAGGGAGTGCCTGCCTTCGGCATCACCCCTCTTTTTACCCCGCTTCTCGTCGCTTCTCGTGACGTGGCCGTCGGAGTGTCAGCACCGCAAACCCGTGAAGCAACTTTACCAGTGGCTCCGGCAGCCTATGCGTTTTTCCAATGTTTCGCTCTCTTTCCCAGGAATGCAACACGCTGCCGGCAGTTACATAACGTATATTAAGGCCGACGGCATTTGCTTTGCAGTGATTCGAATAGGTGCCGCCGGTATCCCGCTGTCATGCAAGGACCGGACCAACCCCGACGGTGTTCTCTACACGCGCAACCTCGGCCTGTCCGTGATGGAGATACAGCTCTCCCGCGGTTTCATCAGTCGGCAGGAGGCCCTCGAAATCAGGGAGACAGCCCGGAAATGCGGCATCGACCTCTACGTCCACGCGCCCTACTACATCAACCTGACCGGCGACGAACGCAACGTCGAGATGAGCAAGAACAAGATACGGCGATCCATGCACATCGCCGACCTGATGGACGCCCGGATGGTGACCACGCACACGGGCTTCTACGGGTCGCTGTCGAGGGGCGAGGCGATGCAGCGGATGGCCATACATCTCCGCTCGCTCCGCGACGAGTTCAAGCTGGAGGGCATTGACATACCTATCGGCGTGCAGACCATCGGCAAGCCGGAGGTGTTCGGGACGCTCGACGAGGTGGTGGAGCTCTGCACCAGGGTGCGCGGCATCCACCCGGTGCTCGACATGGCGCATATTCACGCGCGTGAGAACGGCCGGCTGCAGGAAAAAGAGGACTTCTACGAGGTGTTCAACGCGGTGGCGCCGCTGAAGCTCGACCATTACCTGGTGTATCTGACCGGGGTGCGCTACGACGCCGAGGGAGAGATATTCCACGTGCCGGTCCGGAAGAGCGACATGCCCATCATCAAGCTCATGGAATGCATCGTGGAGAACGACTACAACGCCACGGTCATCTCCGAGTCGCCGATCCTTGAACATGATGCAGTCTACGCGCAGATACTCGTCGATCGAGCCATGGAAATATCGTGATGCAGCATGTGTTTTGAAAAATCGGTTTCATACATCAACGAAAAAATGGCGCGGGTGTTCGAGCGAGTGGACCAGCGAAGCGTTGAGCGCGCCGTCGATCTGTTCATGGAGAAACCCCGGGTCTTTGTTTACGGAACCGGCCGGAGCGGTCTTGTAGCGAGGGCGTTCGCCATCCGGCTCGTTCACCTCGGCTTTCAGACGTTCGTCATCGGTGAGACCATCACGGCGCCGGTGCAGGAGGACGACCTCGTAGTGCTCGTCTCTGGCTCCGGGGAGACCATTCCCGTGGCGATGACCGCCGACATCGCGCAGCGAATCGGCGCCAAGATCATCTCTGTGACTGCCGACCCGGTGTCACATATCGGCCGGGCCGCCGACGTGCTGCTTGACCTTGATACACCGGACGGCGACGGCGACCTGGCGCCGCTCGGCACCCTGTTCGAGGCGAGTGCCTGGGTGGTGCTCGACGGTGTCATCGTGGATCTCATGCACCGTATCGGCGAGGGGGAGGACGACATGCGGGAGCGGCACGCCACCCTGGAATAAGCTTTTTAAAGGAGGTGGTGTTGGGGATGACGATGACCACGGACGACTACGAGGAGCTGCTCAACCGGTCGATGGAATCCCTGCCCGAGAACCTCACCTCCAAGGATCGCTTCCAGATGCCGGAGGGGGACATCTTCCACGAGGGCAACACCACCATCATCCGGAACTTCCTCGACGTCGCCGACCGGCTGGAGCGAGACCCGCAACACATGCTGTCCTACCTGCTCAACGAGGTCGGGACCGCCGGCGAGCTGGACAACGAACGTGCCATCCTGCAGGGCAAGATATCGAGGGATAAGGTACAGAAGCGCATAGATGCCTACGTCAATACATTCGTGCTCTGCCGGGAGTGCGGCCGACCTGACACGAAGCTCATGAAGAAAAACCGCACGCTGCTGCTCAAGTGCGAGGCGTGCGGGGCCATGCATCCAGTCAAGGCTTCGAAGGGGCGACGAGGCAGATGATGGCACTACGGCGTCGGCTGTCTCTCGATCCCGGACAGCCTGTTTCTTTTTCCCTCTCCACGACCCCCTTAAAACGGTAAGTATTTAAAGGTCGCCGTCTTTGGTCCGGCAATGGGTATCATTGACATCAAGAGACTGGTGAAGCATTACGACGGCACGCCAGCTGTCGACGGCATCAGCATGGAGGTCCGGCAGGGCGAAGTCTTCGCGCTGCTTGGCCCCAATGGAGCCGGGAAGACGACGGCCATCAAGGCCATGCTGGGGCTGCTGACACCCACCGCCGGGAGCGTTATCATCGGCGGCCACGACGTACAGCGGCATGGGAAGGCGGCGCGGCGGCAGATCGGCTACCTCCCGGAGAAAGTGGCGTTTTACGACAATCTGACGGGACGGCAGACGATGGCGTTTTACGCAGAGCTGCAGGGCGCCACCGATAGCCAGGGGAAATCGCTCCTTGAAACGGTGGGGCTCGGCGACGACATGGACAAAAAAGTGGGCGCCTACTCCAAGGGCATGGTGCAGCGCTTGGGATTGGCCCAGGCCATGATCGGCGAGCCGGCTGTGCTCGTGCTCGACGAGCCGACGAGTGGACTCGACCCCCGTGGCTCCTGGCAGATACGCCAGAAGATAAAAAAGCTGAACGAGCAGGGCACCACTATTTTTATCTCGTCGCACATCCTCAGCGAGGTGCAGGCGGTCAGCGACCGGGTCGCCATTCTGCATCGCGGCGGGCTGATGGCGCTCGACACATTGGACAATTTAAGCGAGGAGCTCAACCTGCAGCCAGTGCTGAAGATACAGGTGCGGCAGCCCACCGAGGAGATGGCGGAGCAGGTGCGGCAGGTCGACGGGGTGAGCACTGTTCGCCTCAGCGGCAACGTCGTCGAGGTGCGCTGTGAGACGGCGGCGAAACCCAACATCGTCAACGCTATCGAGGCTGCCGGCGGCGACATCATTGATTTCACGACGGAGGAGCCCTCGCTGGAGGAAGTGTTCCTGAAATTCACGGAGGGCTGACCATGGACGGCAGAGCAGTCTACAGCATCGCGAAAAAGGAGTTCCTGGACAACTGGCGGAACAAGTGGATCATCGCGATGGCGGCTATCTTCCTGGTGTTGACGCTCGTGATCTCCTATGCCGGGTCGTCCCTCGGCGGCGGCTCCGGCTGGCAGGACATCGGCGGGACCATCGCGGGCATGATGAGCATCGTAACCTTTCTCATTCCCATCATCGGACTGATGCTCGGCTATGCAGCCATCGTCGGGGAAAAAGAGAGCGGGTCACTGCAGCTGCTGCTCTCCTACCCGGTGCATCGCTACGAGGTGTTGCTCGGCAAGTTCGTCGGCCTGTCGGCAGTGCTGGCCGTTGCATCGCTCATCGGGTTCGGCGTGTCAGGCCTCGTCATCGGGCTGAACGTCTCCGGCATGCAGTGGGGGCAATACGGCGTCTTCATCGGCGGGTCGTTCCTCGTCGGGTTCGCCTACATAGCGCTGGCTCTCTGCTTTTCCGCCGTGCTGCAAAAGCGCTCGACGGCGCTCGGCGTGTCGGTGCTGCTGTGGTTCCTGTTCGCCATCATCTGGGACACCATCCTTATGGTCGCGCTGGTGGCGACGGACAACATACGTTTTTCGTCCACGGGAGCGTTTACCACTCCTGGATGGTATCAGGTCGCCGCACTGGTGAACCCTGTCACCGCATACCAGACGCTGGTGGCCATCAACATCGAAGCGGTGTCGGCAAATATCCCCGGGGAACTTCCCTGGTTTTACTCGACGCCGGTTGCGCTTGCCGTGCTGCTGACCTGGATCGCGGTGCCGCTGCTGGCGGGCTACGCCATATTCAGGAGAAAAGATATCTAAAACAGGGCGGCAATGGGCGGCGCTGCGCTCACCACGCTAAACGTGGATTCGATGGTGTCGGTGGCGACGATGTCATCGCAGCCTGCCTCCCTGATGCGCGTGACGGCGCCCTCGGCGAAGAGGCCATGTGAACAGGCCGCGTATACCTCGGATGCTCCCTGCCGTTTGAGGTTGCGGACGGCTGCGGCCATCGTGCCGCCGGTGGAGATGATGTCGTCGATGACCAAAACATGGCGGTCGGCCACGTCGAGCTGCTTGGGCTGCATCTCCACCTCGTCGCCGCTCAAACGTGTCTTTTCGAGGTGGTCGTACGGGCAATCGATGGTCTCTGCGGCCAGCTTGGCCCGCTGCAGCGCCCCGTGGTCTGGAGCCAGCACCATGTCGGCTCGGCCGGAGAAATGCGCTGCAAGCTCATGGACGGCCGTGACGACGTGCGCCTGGATGTCGAAGAACTCGGAGATATATTCCTTGTGCGGATCGACGGTCGCTACCGCGTCTGCATCCTGCTCGATGAGACTGGCCAGCTTGGCGGCGCTGACCGCCTCACCCTGCTCGAACACCTGGTCCTGCCGGCCGTAGCCGTAGTAGGGCAGCACGACGCGGATGGTGTCTGCACCCATGCGCCGGGCGGCGTCCTGTAGCAAAAAAAGCTCCACGATGTTGCCATCTGGATAGGTGTTCTGGATGATGATGGCTTCGTCGAGCGACTCATGCACGCGAACGTAGAGCTCGCCGTCAGGGAACCGCTTGACCGTCGTCTCGGCCAGCGGCACGTCGAGCGTCTCTGACAGTGAGGCTGCCAGCTGTGGAGAAGAAGAACCGGCGATAATGCGCTTCATACCCCGTTAACGGCTGCCGCCTTTTAAGTTTTTAATCGCCATGTCTGTCACCGTGGCAAAGTGCTCCGGCGCCACGCCGAGCATCTCCACGTCAGCCGACGAAAAAAACATATCAGTGGCTGCAGCCACTTCGTCGGGTGTCCGTCCCACCAGGTGCTGCTCAAGGTTTGCTACCGTGTGGCTGGGCATCAGGAAAAAGTCGCCGGTGAACCGCACGGCGGCGATGACGCCATCCTTCAGCGTCAGTGTACAGCGAAGCAGCTTGCCCCGGCGGGGCTTCAATTCAGCGCTGGAAGGTCCACTCGTCGCTGTCATATTTCTCCCGCAGCCTGGGCAGTCGTTCACGTTCGCCGTCGGTGAGTCCGCCGTCCTGCAGCGTCACCTCGAAGGTGTCGGCAAAGCCCCGCCGCAATGCATCGATGACGTCGCCGCGGTCGACGTCGCCGTGCTGCTGACACAGCGACGTCACCCGGGCACTCGCATCTTCGATGGCCTTGTCAGCTATCTTTGTATCTGAGACGCGCAGCAACGTGAACATCAGCGTCACGTCGACATCCAGCAGGACGGTGCCGTGCTGCAGCACGGAGCCATGCCGGCGGGTCTGCGCGCTCCCCGATATCTTTTTGCCGTCGACCACGACGTCATTGAGCGGTGCAAAGCGTGCATCGACGGCGAGCTGCTGCAGCCCCGCCGCGATGGCTGTGCAGATACGCTGGCATGACTGCTGCACGTTGCGGGGCAACGCTGTCTCTGGCAGCACCAGGGAGTAGGTGATTTCTCCCTGCCTGTCATGGTAGACGGCGCCGCCGCCCGATATGCGGCGGACGACGTCGACGCCATGCTGCCGGCATGCCTCGAGGTCGACTTCCTCGTGGATGCCCTGGAAGTAGCCGATTGACAGCGCGGACGGCTGCCAGGTGTAGAGCCGCAGGGTCGGCGTTCCGGACGCGAGTATCGCTTCATCGATGGCCATGTTGGATGCCGCGTCGGCGGCGTCGTCGACGATACATCGCCAGGTGTCCATGGACGCGAATGTGACGGGCGTACAAAGCATTGTCGATATCCTTATATAAGATGGGTGCTTCCGCTGGCATGGCAGAGGCTATCGAAGTCGAGGGGCTCACCAAGACATACGGAGACGTCACGGCGGTCGATGACATCTCGTTCACCGTCCAGGAGGGAGCCGTGTTCGCCTTCCTGGGCCCCAACGGCGCCGGCAAGACGACGACCGTGGAGATCATCGAGATGATTCGCAGCGCCGACCGTGGCACCGTCAGGGTGCTCGGCCGTGACATCGAGCGGCAGCCGGCGGCCATCAAGGAACACATCGGCGTGCTGCCGCAGGAATTCCAGTCATTCGAGCGGCTCACCGTCCGGGAGACCATCAGGTATTTTGCGAAGCTGTACCGCCAGCATGCCAACATTGACCGGATCATCGACCTCATGGACCTCCGTGACAAGGAAGACGCGCTGTACCGGAACCTGTCCGGCGGCCTGAAGCAGCGCGTCGGCGTCGGCATCGCCCTGGTCAACGACCCCGACATCGTGTTTCTCGATGAGCCGACGACGGGGCTCGACCCGAAGGCGCGACGCGACGTCTGGAACGCTATCGCCGGGCTCAAGGAGGAAGGCAAGACTGTCTTCCTGACGACGCATTACATGGAGGAGGCGGAATATCTTGCAGATCATATTGCCATCATCCACCGCGGCCGCATCGTCATCGAGGGCTCGCTTGACGAGCTCATCCAGCAATACGGCGGCAAAAGCGTGCTGTCCATCCGGGGCACCAAGACAGACAAGATCATGGCGGCACTGCAGGAGAAGGGATACGACGCACGAGCGAAGGACAGCACGGTGGAGGCAAAAATCGAGAGGAAAGACGCGGTCATCGACATCCTGTTCCATCTCCGTGAACAGGATCTCTACTACCGCGAGGTTGACATCAAGCACTCGGACCTTGAAGACGTGTTCCTCAATGTAACCGGTACCTCGCTGGGAGGGGAAAACACGTGAAACCTCGTATCATCGCCACGGACTTTGCAGCAAGCATAAAATCGTTCGTGCGGAACAAGGGAACACTGTTTTTCTCCTTCGCGTTCCCCATCATCCTCATCCTGCTGTTTGGGGCTATCTTTTCCGGCGGTGGGACGGGCTCCTACGAACTGTACGTCGCAAACTACGACTACGCCAACGGCGAGCTCAACGCCACGACGCGGCAGTACTGTCCGTTTCCCGTGCCTGAGAACGAGAGCAACATCTATGACGCCCTCTACCGACAGCTGGAAGACACCGGCGTGGTCGACATCAAGACGATAAACAGCAGCGAGTATCCGCGCGGCGAGCTCCGCAGCCACGTGGAGGACAAAAAACTGCAGTCGGTCATGGTAATCCCGGAGAGCTACTGCATGTCCCTCGCCTGGGCGATGCAGACCGGCACCCCGAATGCAACCCGGAACATGACCTTGATGCTCGACCAGGGAGCGCAGCAGCGGAATGGCGTCATCACGTCGGTGGTGCAGCGCTTCACGGGAGAAGCAAACCTGGGCATCGCCGGTGGCGGCCATTATCTTCGCTACAATACCACCGGCGTCGTGCAGGAGGACTTCGAATTCATCGATTTCTTCCTGCCCGGCGTCATCGCGCTGACGGTGATGACCAACAGCATATTCGGCATCGTGGAGACCAACATCCGGCTGCGGAAGCGCGGCATCCTCCGCAAGCTGTCGACGACGCCGTTCACCCGGAGCGAATGGCTGCTCTCAAAGATGCTCTACATGCTCTTCATCGCGTTTCTCTCCACCGCCGTGATAATGGTGGTCGGTGCTCTCGTCTGGGATATCTCCTTCAAGCTCAACATCTACATGTTCATCCTCATCGTGTCAGGCAGCTTCGCCTTTGCAGGCATCGGCATGATCCTCAGCCGCTTCGTTCACGACGAGGAGACAGCTCCCGCGGCGGCGAACGCCGTCACGTTTCCCATGATGTTCCTCGCGGGTATTTTCTTCCCGCTGGAGCAGATGCCGCAGTTCCTGCAGGTCATCGCCCGCTATCTCCCGCTCTACTATCTCGGGGAGGGACTCCGCGACGCGATGATATACGGCAACATGGACAGCGCACTCTACAACACAGAGGTCATCTTTGTCTTTGCGGCCGTCGTCTTCGCCATCGGCGTCGCCATCACCACCTGGAAGGAAGAATAGC
>CAYPWJ010000006.1:0-87095 GCA_964414415.1 uncultured Thermoplasmatales archaeon
CCGAGGCGCTGTCGGGCAAGTGGACCGACGAGCACTCGGAGGAGCTGAAGCGCGGTATTTCTATCAAGCTCGGCTATGCCGATGCAACGTTTTACAGGTGTCCTGAATGCCCGGAGCCGCGGTGCTACACGCCACGGCCGGAGTGTCCTGAATGCGGTGCACAGGCGGAGCCGCTCCGGACGGTGTCATTTGTCGATGCTCCCGGGCATGAAACGCTGATGGCCGTCGTGATCTCCGGTGCCACCATCATGGACGGCGCTCTGTTGCTCATCGCCGCCAATGAGGAATGTCCGCAGCCGCAGACTGAGGAGCATCTGATGGCGCTGGACACCACGGGCACCGAGGATATCATCATCGTGCAGAACAAGGTCGACCTCGTGAGCAAGGAGGAGGCGATGGAAAACTACCGGCAGATTCGTGATTTTGTTGAGGGCACCACGGCGGAGGATGCACCGATTATTCCAGTGTCCGCGCATCATGAGACCAATCTTGATACGCTGATTCAGGCCATCGAGGAGCACATGCCTACGCCTGAACGGGACCTCAAGAAAAATCCCGTCATGTATACGGCCCGGAGCTTCGATGTCAACAAACCCGGCATCACGCCCGATGAGATACGGGGTGGTGTCATCGGTGGCTCGCTGAAACAGGGCAAGCTCTCGGTGGGCAACGAAATCGAGATACGCCCGGGGCGAAAGGTGGAGGAGCACGGCAAGGAGCACTATGAATCTATCTTTACCACGATATCCTCCATCCTGACGGGGGGCGAGCAGGTTGAGGAGGCCGGTCCCGGGGGGCTGCTGGGCATCGGCACGTCCATGGATCCGTCGCTCACCAAGGCGGATGGCCTTGCGGGCAGTGTCGTCGGCCGCGCTGATCTGCTGCCGCCGGTGTGGAACGAGCTTGAGCTGGATGTGCACATGCTCAACCGGCTGGTGGGGTCGCTGGATGAGGATGCCAGAGCGGTAAAGACCAATGAGCCGTTGATGCTCACGGTGGGAACGGCAACCACGGTCGGCGTTGTCACGTCTGCCCATGACGGGATCGCCCAGGTCAATCTCAAGCTGCCGGTCTGCGCCGAGGAGGGGCAGACGGTGGCCATCTCAAAGCAGATAAAGCGGCGGTGGCGGCTCGTCGGCTACGGTGAGATACAATGAGGGCTGTCATCCTTGACACCAACGCGTTGATGATTCCCTATCAGTCGGATATCAACATCGAGAAGGAGATAAACCGGCTGCTGGGCATGTGTCGCATCATCGTTCCGAGCTGCGTCGTGGAGGAGATGGAGTACCTGGCGCAGCAGGACGGCAAGGTTGGCCGCGCGGCAAAGCTCGGCCTGAGCATCATCAGGAAGCGGGAATTTCGCCTGATGGAGACGGAGCACCCGGGAGACGACGGCGTCATTGAGACGGCGTTGAAGATGGATGGCGCCGTTGTAACCAACGACCGGGAGCTCAAACAACGTGCCAAGGAGATGGGACTGCCCATCGTGTTTCCGCGCGGGAAGAATCGGCTGGAAGTCGAGGAGCAACTGTAACGGCTCTGCAGCAACTGCCTGCGGCGTGACCGCGCTGGGTGGAGGCAAAGCTAAGCTATGAGGGGTGACGGCGACGACGCGCTCGGACCCGGCATCTATATCTGATGCTGGGTGTAGAGTTCCTGCCTGGTGGGACACCCGCAGACGTATGAATCGCCGAACGAGGTCTTGTAGGGACAGAAAAAGGTGTCGTCCGGCTCGACGAAGATGACGTCCATGATGCGCTGCTCCACAGGGCAGACGGAGCGCTGCGCCGGGTCGAGGCACGCGAAGCCGTGGGGGCAGCGGTCGGTCGCCGCGATGGCGTCCTCGCTGACTTCGAGTTTTCTTTCGGCTTCAGGCATACAGAATAGATATGAACGGCGTCTAATAAAGTATTTGTAGGAACGGGTTTACAGAGCCGGTGCAGACCGGTGTGCTTTTTGTAAATTTGATTTTACAGACCGGACGTGCGCGTGCACGGTCATCTTGCAAGGTCATAATCCTTATATAAATAGGGCCGTTATGCCTGCCAATGGTAGACTTCACCGCCATCGAGCGCAAATGGCAGCAGCGCTGGTACGACGCAGAGCTCTACGAGGCGGCGCTGGACGAGGGCAATGAACCATTTTTCATCCATTTCGCCTACCCGGGCATATCCGGGTTCCTGCACGTCGGTCACATGCGCGGGTTCGCCTACGCCGACATGATCGCCCGTTACAAGCGGATGACCGGGCATGCGGTGTGCTATCCCGCGGGCTTCCATGCCTCCGGGCTACCGGCGGTCAGCCTCGCCAAAAAAGTCGCCCGTGACGACGAGGCGACACTCACCTATCTGCGGAGCAACGGCTGCCCCGAAGAAGTCATCGAGCGGCTGGACGACCCCGAAGAAGTCATCCGGTATTTCAGCGAGATCTACGTCGACGACTACTGGAAGCGGTTCGGCTTCCTCATCGACTACTCCCGCCTCATGACCACCATCTCGCCCGGATACAAACGCTTCATCACCTGGCAGTTCCACAAGCTGCGCGACGAAGGACTGCTCACCCGGAAGCCTCATTTCGCCCCGTATTGCCCCAACTGCGGGCCGGTGGCGGTCGACCGCTCCGAGACAGACATATCGGAGGGCGGCGACGCAGAAATCAACGAATTTACCGTCATCACGTTCCAGATGGATGACCTCGTGCTGCCAGCGGCGACGCTCCGCCCGGAGACCATCTTCGGCGTGACCAACATGTGGGTCCATCCCGATGTCACCTACGTCGTCGCCGCGGTAGGAGACGAGCGATGGGTGCTCTCAGAGCAGGGACACCGGAAGCTCTCCAGCCAGCTCGCCGAGGAAGTCCAGCAGGTCGACACAATCGAGGGCAGCGAGCTCGTCGGCCGGAGCTGCACGGTACCGCTCGTCGACCGCGAGGTGCCCATCCTGCCGGCATCGTTCGCCGACCCAGCGGTAGCGACGGGCATCGTGATGTCCGTACCCGCCCACGCCCCCTACGACTACGTAGCCCTCCAGGAGGCAGCGACGGACATCGAACCCATCGTCATCATCGACGTCGAAGACTACGAGGTGCCGGCGCGGGACGTCGTCGAGCAAATGGACATCACGCGGCAGAACGAACACGACAGGCTCGACGAGGCGACGCAGCAGGTCTACACGGCCGAGTTTCACAAGGGCACGCTCAACGAGCGCTGCGACGGTTACGCTGGCATCGAGGTTTCCGCGATAAAGGACGCCGTGAAAGACGATCTGCTCGAGGCAGACATGGCTGCCGTCATGCGGGAGTTCTCCAAGCCCGTGGTATGCCGGTGCGGCGAACAGGTCATCATCAGGCGGGTGCCCGACCAGTGGTTCATCCGCTACAGCGACGAGGAGCTCACCGGGATGAGCAAAGACCACGTCGCAACGATGGACATTCATCCCTCTGACTACAAGGAGGAGCTGCCGAGGGTTCTCGACTGGTTCGACGACCGCGCCTGCATCCGGAAGGGCGACTGGCTGGGCACACCCTTTCCCTTCAAGGAGGACTGGACCATCGAGCCCATCTCGGATTCGACGCTCTACCCGGCCTACTACGTCGTCTCCAAGTACGTCAACGACGGCACGCTGCAGCCCGACGAGCTGACGCTCGACTTCTTCGACTACGTCTTCCTGGGCAACGGCAAGCCAGCCAACGGGACATGGGAGCAGATCCGGCAGGATTTCCTCGCCTGGTACCCGGTCGACGTCAACCTCGGCGGCAAGGAACACAAGACCGTCCACTTCCCCGTTTTCATCATGAACCATGTCGCCATCATGGAACCCGAGCACTGGCCACGAGGCATCTTCGTCAACTGGTGGATCACCCAGCAGAGCGGCGAAAAAATCTCCAAGTCAAAGGGCGGCGCCGTTCCCATCCCCGACGCGGCGGAGCGCTACGGCGTCGACACGATGCGCCTCTACTATGCGCACATCGGCTCCCCCTACGTCGACATCGAATGGGACGGGGACATGGCGTATAGCTACCGCCGTCGCCTCAACCGGCTCTGGGAACTCCAAGAGCAGCTGCTCGAGGTCAGCGGTGCGCCATCGGACGTCGACAGCTGGTTGCAGGCAACCGTCAACCGCTACGTCGGCGAGGCACGCGAGGCGATGGAGGCATACGAGCTGCGGCGGGCGGCCAACGTCATATTCTATGACCTCTACAACGCCATCCAGTGGTACCAAAAACGCGGCGGCGGCAACCGCGAGACAATCCGCGAGGTGCTGCAGCAGTGGATACGGCTCATGGCGCCGTTCACGCCGCATCTCGCCGAGGAGATGTGGGACGCCATCGGCGGCGACGGCTTCGTGTCAGCCGCGTCGTTTCCGCAGCCGGGTGAGATAGACGAGGCGGCGCTGCAGGGCGAGCAGCTCGTCCGCGACACGCTGGCCGACGCGGAGGAGATCCTGGAGGTCACCGGCATCGACCCCTCCGACGTCTACATCTACACGGCCCCCCGATGGAAATGGGACGTCGCAGCAAGCGCGATACAGCTCGCCGACGAGGGCAACCTCGAGATGAGCAGCCTGATGAGCCAGGTGATGCAGGATCCCGAGATAAAGCGTCATGGAAACGAGGTGCCGTCGTTCGCCAAGAAGGTCATCGAGGACGTCCAGCGCGGCGCCTCCTACCACCGGATAGACGAGGTGTCGTATCTCGATGGTGCCCGCGCTTTTTTGGAGCAAGAAATAGGCGCCTCGGTACACATCCACGAGGCGGACGACGAAGCGGCGCCGGACCCGGGCGACAAGAAGCGCCATGCCATGCCCGGCAGGCCGGCCATCTACGCCGAGTGACGCCATCGGAATGATTTCTCGACGGCGCGACGCCATCCATCGTAGAGACGTGCTCGTTCGTCCTCCTGCATCGACGGCTCAAACGTCTGCTCGACCCGGCGTCGCTCCCTGAGTTCTTCCTTGGATTCCCAGACGTCGGCTGCCAGGCCAGCCAGATAGGCGGCGCCGAGAGCGCTCCCGTCGAGCATCGCCGGGCGTTCCACCCTGACGTCGAGCATGTCGGCCATGAACTGGAGGAGGAAGTCGTTCGTGGAGGCGCCGCCGTCGGCCGTGATTGAGCGGACGGGCAGACCTGTATCCTGCTCCATCGACAGCAGGATGTCCCTGCAGCGGTAGACGACGCCTTCGAGGACGGCGCGGACGATGTGCTCTTTTTGGGTCGTGCGGTGCAGCCCGACGACGACGCCGCAGGCGTGGGGATCCCAGTAGGGTGACGACAGGCCGGTGAACGCCGGGACGAAGTAGATGCCGCCGGTGTCGTCGACGCACCGCGCCATGTCGCATGACTCGTCGAGGGTGTCGATGACGCCGAGGTTGTCACGCAGCCACTGGACGGCCGCCCCGGCGGTGTTGATCATGCCCTCAAGCATATAGGTCGTCTGGCCGTCTATCGTCCAGGCGACCATGGGGACCAGCCGGTGTACCGAGGCAGCCGGCCGGCTGCCGATGTTCATGTCGATGAAGGCGCCGGTGCCGCTGGTGCATTTGACCTCGCCAGGCCTGAAACATGCCTCACCGAAAAGCGCTGCCTGCTGGTCCGCGACCAGCCCGGTGATGGGAATCTCCCGGCCCAGGATGTCGCCGTCGAGATGCCCGTACAGGCTGGCGGTATCCCGGACCTCCGGCAGGGTCGCTGCAGGGACATCGAAGGCGTCCAGAAACAGGCTGCTCCACTCCATGGAGTAGGGGTCGTACATGCCGGTGGCGCTGGCGTTCGACGTGTCGGTTGCAAAGATCTCCCCGGCAGTCATGTTCCAGAGGAGCCAGCTGTCCATGGTACCGCAGCGCAGTTCTCCCCGTGACGCACGGCGGCGTGCGTCCTCGACGTTGTCAAGCAGCCAGGCGGCGTGGGCGAGCGCCGATGCAGGAGTAAACGAGAGATGAGAGGCGGTGATGAGCCTGCCGGCGGTGCGGCCGCGTCGCAGGCCGGGCCATATGGAGGAGAGTTTGCGGGCTACGTGGCCAATGCCGCGGGCGGCCCGTATCTTCGCCCGGCCATCCATCTGCCGACAGCGCTCCGCGGTGCGTGTGTCGTGCCAGGTGATGGCGTTTGAGAGCGGCATGCCATCGCTGTCCCACAACAGGTTGGTGGAGCGGAGCGTCGCTACGCCGATGGCCTCGATGTCTCTGGGGGAGAGGTCGCTGCCGGTGAGTGCCTGGCGCATGACTCCGCGGCATTTCCGCCAGACGTCGCGGGGGTCCTGTTCACTCCAGCCTGGCTGGGGCTGCCGCAGCTCGATGGTTTCGTAGGCGTGCGCGACTGCCTCGCTGTCCTCGTCGAATATGATGGCCCGGATGCCCGTGGTGCCTGCATCGACCGCCATCACGTGCTGCATGTTGCCTCCATCGTCCGGGTGGCCACGATGTCGATGCCGGTGCCGCAGATGTCCTCGCATACGGTATCGCCGCATGGCACCGGTGCCTCCACCGTGACGGCGGCCAGCCTATAGATGCACTCCTCGAGACAGTCCCTGGGCAGCGGCTGCGCGCTTTTCACGGGCAGCATTGGGTGGGCAGCGCCGTCGATGTGCACGGTGGTGGTAAGCACCCGGCGGGGGTCGACTGCCTCCTGACGGGCGTAGCGTTCACCGCGCGGACAGGCGTTGCCCGTGACGATGATGTCGCCGTCGTGTCGGTCCACCTCTATTTCGCAGCCCAGCGGGCATTCGATGCAGATTATCTTATCCATCGTGTACCTCAACTCTTATGTCTTTTACTCTCTGCAGCCGTTCGGCGGGCACCGTCAGCGTGACCATCTCGGGCGGGCGGACGATGCGCTGCCGCTGCCGGTGCAGGATGTCGCCGTCGCCGTGCACCGTGACCATGGCGTTCCGCGCCTCCTGCTTGACCCGGAGGTAGAAGCGGATGTCGGTGTCCGTGGCGGTGACGCGCTGTGGCACGACGGAGCCGACGTTGCCGCAGGCGTGGACCGCTGCAGGAGGAGCGCGTTGCAGGTCGCCGGTGGCCGCCATCGCTGCATGGCGCCCGGCTGTCTGTCCGGCGATGGTGACGTCGTCGACGATGTCGTGGACGTGGACGACGTTGCCGCAGGCGAAGATGCCCGGCTGGGTGGTCTCCATGTGCTGGTCGACGATTGGGCCGCCCGTCGCGTCGTGAATGGCGACGGAGGCGTCGCGGGAGAGCTCGTTTTCCGGGATGAGGCCGACGGCCAGGATGAGGGTGTCGCAGGGAACCGTTCGTTCCGTCCCCGGCGCGGGCTGGAGGTCGCTGTCAACGCGCGCGGCGGTGACCGCCTCGACTCGCCGTTTTCCGTGTATGTCGGTCACCGTGTGGCTGAGATGCAGCGGGATGTCGTAGTCGTGCAGACACTGGACCACGTTGCGGGTCAGGCCGCCAGGGTGCGGCATGATCTCATAGACGCCTTCGACCTGGGCGCCCTCCCAGGTGAGGCGGCGGGCCATGATGAGGCCGACGTCGCCGGAGCCAAGGATGACCGCCCGGCTGCCTGGCATGACGCCTTCGATGTTGATGAGTCGCTGCGCCGTCCCGGCGGTGTAGATGCCGGCTGGCCGCGTTCCTGGCACCTGTATCTGGTTGCGGGTGCGCTCCCGGCAGCCCATGGCCAGCACGACGGCCTGTGCCTCCAGGGTAAACACACCCCGCCGGGGATTGACCGCGGTGATGGTTCTGTCAGGAGCGAGATCGAGGACCATGGTGCCGGTCATCACCCTGGCATCTGACGTGTGCACGCGGTCGATGAAGTGCTGCGCGTATTCGGGTCCGGTGAGCATCTCGTCGAAGACGAAGTTGCCGAAGCCGTGATGGATACACTGCGGCAGGATTCCTCCGAGCTCCTCGTCGCGTTCGAGGAGCATCACGTCGTCGGTGTGCTCTGTCGCTTCGAGGGCCGCCGCCAGCCCCGCCGGGCCGCCGCCGACGACGGCGACATCAGTCTCCATGGTCGTCCTCCAGCAGGCTCTTGGCCGGTCCGGTGAAGAGATGTGAGCCGTCCCCGTTTTTGTTCACGTCTTCAAGCGGCATGTCGAGCTCCCGGGCGATGATGCGGGCTACCCTCGGCAGACAGAAGCCACCCTGGCATCGGCCCATCCCTGCACGGGTCCGCCGTTTGACCGCGTCGACCGTCCGGGCGGGAACCGGCCGGTGTATCGCCGCGACGACGTCTCCCTCGGTGACGTGCTCGCAGCGGCAGACCACGTGGCCGTACCGCTCGTCCTGCTCGATGAGACGCTGTCGTTCCTCGCGGTCGCTTTCCCGGAAGATGGAAGTCCGGAGACGGTGCGGGTTGAACGCGGGTTTCTCCTTCAGGGCAAGTCCCTGCCGTCCGAGCAGGTCGATGACCCGGCGAGCTACGGCGGGAGCAGCTGCCAGCCCCGGCGACTGGATGCCCGCCACGTGGATAAACCCGTCAACGCTGGCAGCCGGCCGGATGATGAAGTCCTCGGTGAACGTGCAGGCTCGAAGCCCGGCGAAGTAGGCAATAACGTCTTCGGTCGGCAAATCAGGGAGCAGCGATCGATATCTGTCAAAGATCGTCTCGAGGTCGTCGGCAGATACAGCCGTGTCATCCCGATGGGGCGTCTCCGTCATGGTGGGCCCCCATTGAATGTTTCCGTCAACGGTCACCATGACGCCGCCTCCCTTGTAGTGCTCCCGGCGCGGGAAGCGCAGGTGGCTCATGCAGTGGGTGACGTAGCCGCTGTGGCGGCGGTCGAACAGCGCGACGGCGCCGCGCTTGGGATGGATGGTGTACTCACGGGCGCCGGCCATCTCTGCGACGCGGTCGGCGTACAGCCCGGCGGCGTTGACGACCCAGGACGTCTCGATGCGTCCTTTCGTGGTGACGACGACAGCAACGCGTCCATCGGCAACCTCGACGTCGGTCACCGCCGCGTCGAGCATGAGCTCCACGTCGTTTTCAACCGCGTTTTCAGCCAGGGCGATAGTCAGTCTGTAGGGGCAGATGACGGCGTAGGTCGGCGAAAACACAGCGGCGATGACATCGTCGGTGATGTTTGGTTCCCGCCGCTGTACGTCCTCGACGGCCACCTGTTCCATGGACAGCCCGAGTTTTTGTGCTCGCCGGAGAAGCACCCGGGGAACCAGGCGCTTCCCTATCGGGGCGGCAAGCCAGGATGGAACCGGCAGCTGTTCGAACGACGCTGGAGTCAGCACGATCCACATACCGCACCGGCGGTAGGGCACGTCGAGCTCCCTGCAGAGCTGCGGGTACATGCGGTGTCCCTCGACGCAGAGCCGCTGCTTCAGCGTCCCCATCGGTTCGCCGATGCCCGTGTGGACCATGGCGTTGTTTGCCTTGGTGGTCCCGCAGGCGACATCGGGCTCTTTCTCGACGAGGACGACGTCGAGGTCGTAACGTGAGAGCTCCCGGGCGACCATGCAGCCGGTGACCCCGCCACCGACGATGACCACGTCTGCCGCAGCGACGGTCTCGCTGTTTCCTGACAGCTCCTGTGGTTCGGGCTTCCCGGGATACGAGAGGTCGTTGACCACGCCTTTCACCGCTGGAATACGCCCGGCGGCTCTGCCGGCCTCGAGGTATGCTTCATGGGAGGAAACCCGCCCGTTGAGGGAGGCGATGCCGTTGTCGACCACTATGTTGATGTCGGGCTGGACGCGGCGAAGCGCCCGTGTCACCTTCCGATGGAGTGCCCGGTCGTTCATGCGCGTTCCCTCGCCTCCTGGAGCATCTCGGTGACGTCTGTGACGGCTGCGCCCTCGGCTTCGAAGGCGCTCTTGCAGGTGGGGCAGGCAGTCACGATGAAGTCGGCGGCTTTGTGGAGTTCCTCGATGCGGCGCCTGGTGATCGCCGATGAGAGGTCGGGCTGCATCGTGCCAAGGGAGCCGCCGCGTCCGCAGCACCCCGTTTCCTTTCCGGCGTAGTACGCCTCGGCTATCTCGACGCCGGCGCGGCGGAGCAGCTCCCGCGGCGCGTCGACGACGTCAAGCCGCCGGGCCAGCGTACAGGGGTCATGGTAGACGCAGGTGGCATCAAGCGAGGACAGCTGAAATGCTCCCGCATCGACGCGCCGCAGCAGGTACTCCGTGCTGTGATATACCTCTGCCGCGATGTCGACGCCGACGGATGGATACACATCGCGGAACATATGGGCGCAGGTCGGGCAGCTGCACACCAGTTCGCTGCAGCCGCTCTCCTCAATGGCTGCAGCGTTGTGCCGGGCGAACTCGTCGAATGCGTCATAAAACCCGAGGGTGTAAAGCGGGGCGCCGCAGCACCATTCCTCGGGCAGCATCGCGTACGGCTCGCCGTCAAGCAGCGCTGTCACGGCGTCGGCGACCTCAGGCCGTACACCGGCAACCTCGCACCCCGTGAAGTAGAGGACTTCGCCCTGCGCTGGTGCATCGGGCTGCACCTGGCGTTCGTGCAGCACGCGGTGCGTCTCCAGCCGCTGGAGAAGCTTCACGGCCTCGGATGGTGCTCGCTCCTGCTCGGCCAGGTCGGCCCGCACCCCGCGGAGGATGTCCGCTGCCGAGAAATCAAAGGGACACCACTCCCGGCAGGCGTCGCAGCTGCAGCAGGCATACATAAGGTCGACCGCATCGCTGGAGGCAAGGCGATCTGTCTCAAGGAAGTATGCAACCCGGGCTTTGCCGGACGGCGACGTGGCGTCGTTTTGTGCAGCGGCAAGCACCGGGCAGTCGAACTTGCACATGTTGGGGCAGAGGGCGCACTTGATGACCGCATCCATATCAGCGTTGGTGTCCTTCTTGGAAAGATACTGTTTTTTACCCCGCAGAAACTGCTTCAACGCGACGGCCTTTGTAGCTACGCTGGCGTTGGACATGGCGTCGAGCACCCAGCCGTATTTTTCCCGTATGCTAGCCATGGTCGCCCCCCAGCTTGCCGGGATTCATAACATGGTTGGGGTCGAGTGCCTGCTTGATCCGCCTGAGCATCTGCAGGCGTCCGTCGAGCTCGTCCCTGAGCCATTTCTGCCGGATGAGACCGATGCCGTGATGGTGACTGATGGAGCCGCCGTGCTCGAGGCAGGTCGCCATGATGGCGTCCCAGACCTCCCGGTAAAACGCGTCGGGCGTCCGTTTGCGCGGCAGCCCGCCGAAGGTGAAATAAAAACAGACGCCCTGCGGATAAAAGTGCGATGCATGCCCCGAGGCGACGACAACCCCCGTGATGTCCTGCATCGCCTCGATGACTGCCCGGTATGTCCGCAGCGCCCGGCTCCACCCGACGGATATCTCGACGGTGTCGAAGATGAAGCCGCGGGGGGTGAACTCCGAGGACTCCTTGACGGAGAAACGGGTCTCCAGCCATCGCTCGGCCGGGCCGGTACCCTCGTCGTGGCCGTTGTATTCCTCGCATACCCTAGAGGAGATGCGTTCTTCGAGTTCCACGAGGTCTGGGTCACCCTCCATGACCAAGATGAGCATACAGCGGTGCTTGACGTCGAAGTGCCGCACTGTTTCATGTTCATCGTAGATGCGCATCACCGCCGGGTAGACGTTTTTCCGCATGATATGTCGGGTGGCCTCCAGCGCGTCGGCGATGTCGTCGAAGGTGAAGGCGTGCAACACCCGCCGCTCGGGATACGGCCAAATCTTAAGGGTCGCCTGGGTGATGACGCCCAGGGTGCCCTCGCTGCCGAGCATGAGCCGCTCCACCTGCGGGCCGGTGGCCGTACGGGGCACCGGCCGTGACCGAATCAGGGTCCCGTCGGGCAACACCGCCTCGAGGGCGACGAGCATGTCCTCTATCTTGCCGTACTTGGTCGAGAACTGTCCTGCAGCCCTGCACGCAAGCCAGCCGCCGAGGCTGGAGCAGTACAGCGACTGCGGTATATGGCCAAGGGTGTAGCCGGCGCGGTTGAGCTCCCGCTCCAGCGTCATGCCGTTGATGCCGGTCTGCACCGTCGCCACCAGTCCCTCGTCGTCAACGGCAACGATGTCGTGCATCCGCCGCATGTCGAGCATCACGCCGCCCTGCACGGGCACCGCACCGCCGACGACGCCGGAGCCCTCGCCGTACGGCACAACGGGGAAACCGCGCTCATCGGCCAGCCGCATGACCCTGGCGACCTGGTCGGCGTTTTCAGGCCACGCCACGGCGTCGGGGAGCGCCGGCAGCCGGCCGTCGAGGAGCCAGCGGAGTGAAATCGGCCAGTAGTCCTTGCCGTAGACGACGCGGTCCGCCTCGCTGGTTGACACCCCGCCCGGCATGATGGAGCGGAGCTGTGCTATGACGTCATCGTCGAGGTCGGCACCGGGGCTGTACACGGTGTCGTAGGACATGTGCAGTGACAACAGCTGGAAATATAAAAGGGTAGCCACTCAGCCCGCCCATCTTTTCGTCATCCTCGGCTGGCGTTCATCATCATCGTGGCATACGCTATATGGAGCGGCGGTTAAAATAACTTTAGGCAGCCGGGGGTTCTATCCCGAAGCTTTTCGAAAGTGATTTTATGCAGTATGTAGCTGGCTGCAGGGCTCCCCTATATCCACCGCTGCCCCCGAAGTGAATGGAGATGATTTTATGGTGCCGCAGTCTCTCCCGGCGTACTAGGAGGGCGGCACGAACAGGCTATCCGACAGATTCGGGTTGAGTTCTACGCCGTGGAATCTGACCCCTTGAAATTCGAAGGGGTCACCATCCCAGTAATCGCTTATGTAGTTGAGGTGGTCTTCTAAGTGGTCCACGTATTGGCCCACTGTTTCGTATGAGTATTCCTGCCATTCGTCGTTTTCCACAACCCACACCTTTCCGCGTTCTCTGTTAATCACCACCGAACCGGATTGGTGTTCGTCGTCGACGAAGTCTACCCGGACCTTCAGGTCGTCTGTGCCGATGTTCTTGGCCATGTACTCCCAGGTGCGGGTTACATCTCCCTCCTCCTGGGACCACTTGTACCGGATGCTGGACGCCGATTCTACGTCGTCGCCACTCCCCTCGTCTTCGTCGTCATTATCGTCGTTTATTTCTCCTTTTGACCCGCTCCAAGTGCCGGATCCTTGGTATTCGGTTAGCTCCCAGTCGCCGGAAACCTCCGAACCGTCCGAGGTGAACGTCCCGGACCATTCAACGGTCCCGAACGCCGCGGCTCCAGAGGCCTCTATCGTTCCCCCAGAGACAGACCCGGTTATATCGCCTGATCCATCACCTTTGAACCAGCCGCTCACCGTTCCCGCATCGAAGTCAACCGTGTATTCCCAAGTTCCGCTGGCGTCGTCGTTCCCGGGTATCGAACCCGACCAGGTTCCAGAATACGTGGCCGTGCCCGTCAGTCCACCCCCGCCGTCGTCCTGGCCACCGCCGTTGTTATTGCTGTCGATGCAACCGCTGAACGTCAGGCCCACCATCAGCACCACACATATAATTACCAGAATATTTCTTTTCATGGTGTCAGCACACGCACAATGAAGTCTTCGTACTTAAAATTATCGAAACAAACAGTAGATGATCTGGTTGTATAATCCGCCACACATTTTTGAATACAAAGGATGGGCTTGCAAAAAGCAAAATTGGCTAACCATTTTCTTGCATGTCGAGTGACGTCCGTGCTATTGATGTTTATCTCCGTTTTCTTTTCTTTGTGAAGAATAACACCATTACTCCTGCAGCGCTCAATAGAGAAATTATTTCGAAGCCGGGCATTCCATCTTGAGTAGATTCCTCAAAGTTAGCAGTAATCTCTTTGTCCCCGGTCATCGTGATATGTATCGTTTCTTCTGTTCCGGTTTCATCACCGGTCCATTCTTTGAATTCCCAGCCCTCGTCAGGAACTGCCTCAACCGTTATCTCTTCCCCATCCATATAAGAATGAATCCCTGCGTCAGGGTCAGTAGTCCCTTTTCCTTCAACGTGTATTGTGAGTTCAAATCCGAATAGGGACCAGGTTGGTGAACCACCAACTTGCCAGGATAAGAACGGATATCCGCCGGTGGGGTCTGCTTCACTCGTGATTTCTATATCCCAGCCGGCGTCCTCAAAAGTCGAAATATCCTGCATCTCCTCACTGGGTAGAGATTCGACATTAGTGGAAGTTCCGCCTTCTTCTTCCGTTCCAATCGCATCATCCTGATTGGTCGTTTCCTTGTCGCAGAAAGAATCAGACACTTCTTGATTACTCCATCCTACAAGACCACCAACATCTTCCTCTCCAGTCACAGCACCAGTCGCATACGAATTATTCACCAAAGCACCGATACCGTCGTTGCTTCCGACAAGACCACCTACAGCATTAGCCCCTTTATTAGAACCAGTTCTCCCAGTTACATCACCAGTCGCATAGGAATAACTTACTTCAGCATGAGTACCACCATTGGAGCCGACAAGTCCGCCGATGTTATGGGGCCAACCACCTTCGCCAATCACATTACCAGTGGCATAACAAGAATTAATTTTACCACCATTACTACCGATTAGACCGCCAACAGATGCCTCACCAGTCACTTCTACATCCGCATACGAATCAGTCACATCAACACCACCTTTACCGATTAGACCGCCAACATTTGACTCCCCGGTCACTTTGCCGGTTACATAAGAATCAGTCACAACTCCACTCATAGCATATCCGGCTAGAGCACCAACTCTTGAATCTCCATTCACATCTACATTCACAAGTCCAACGTTTTTGAATTCAGCTTCGCCGGATGAAACTCCAAAAAGACCTATATACCAACCGCCCCGTTCAATGTACAAGTTACTAATTTCGTATCCCTGACCGTCAAGTGTCCCCTTGAAGGAATTGTCAAAATTCTCTCCTATTACTTTCCAGCCTTTACCGTCATTCCAATTTCCAGTATCGCTGGCATCAATATCATCAACCAGAACATAATCAGCTTCGAGATCGTTACGCATCCAATTCAACTCCTCAAGGTTAGAAATCAGATATGCTTCTTTATCTTCGCTCCATTCTGGTTCCTGGATCGGCTCTCCCGAAACTAAACCTGTTGCACATATTACCGAACACAGCAGTAACAGAGTTATTGCGCCTATCAGCATTTTATATGGCTTTCTCTTTTTCATCAATATCCCTCTAATCATACCGTCCCACATTGTATGAAACATAATGACAATATATAAATGCCCGGGCATCGTCACACCAGGCATATCAGGAAAACGAAGATCAGCGAATGGATGAATACCATCAACGGGAGCCGGTGGAGGCTGTCTTTTCGTCGCTCAAGCAGCGATGGAACGAGTCAATTGCCAGCCGATGTGGCTGGCATCGATGGCGAGAACTTGCCATCAAAGTGCTCGTGTATAATACCAAGCAACTGCTGTGCTGCCAGCGGGCAAAAAAGACCGCCGTGGACCTGTGGACACCGGTTAGGTGAGCCACAAGCCCTCGCCGCAACAAACAACCGCATTTGATTAGCTAGCTGGAGCTGTATTAATCTGTTCATTTCTTCCGCCCGGCTAGCCCTGGCGGCTACTGCCGCCACGACTTTCGGGATGAGGTCGAGGCGGGCAGCGCCGTTACTCAGATTCTATCCGCGGGGCCAGCAGATACGAAATGTCGCCGTTGCCGTCGGCGACCTTGAAGGCCATCTTGACCGGGTAATCGGTCCCCAGCTTGAAGGTAAGCTCATCGCTTTTCGCGGCCTTTATCATGTCGCTAAAGTAGTCAAGGGAAAACAGGCTGCGCACCCGCTCCTCACATTCCAGGGAGACAAGCTGGCCTTTCGGGATGGTCAGGTTGACGGTGTCGGTGTCACCTTCAGCTGAGAGCTCGAACTCGTCGGGCGACGCGGCCAGGGCAATGTGATCGGAGACCGCCTCCGACGCGCGAACGCCCCGGTAGACCTCGTCTGTGCTGACCACGACCTCCGTGTCAAGGTCGAGGCTGGGTATCTTGGCGTCGCTCATCTCGGCGGTGTCCAGCAGTGTCATGTGCCGCGTCAGGTTGCCGATTTTGACGATGAGGCGGCCTTCCTCCTCCTGCTCCAGGCAGATGACGTCCTCGGTGGCAGGAAGCTTGAGCATGCCCTTCACCTTTTCCAGATCGACCGCCACCTCGACCTCTTCCTCGACGTCGTATTCCTCGAAGGCATCCTTGCTGAGCTTGAAGTCAATCATGCCCACGTGGGCGGGGTCGACGGCGCGGGCATACAGCTCGTCGGGCGTAAAATGCAGCTTTACCTCGTCAACCAGGATGGCGGTGGCATCGACCACCGTCCGGAGAAAATCGCTCTTTATCGTTACCCTGAACATGGTGATAAATGAGCCGCTGCTTTAAAAATATAGCGATGGACATAAAAAGCTCGCGGCAATGTAGAGACATGGAACTCATGGAAACCATCCGGCAGCGTCGCTCCGTCCGGAGCTACCAAGACAGAGAGGTGCCAGAGGAGACACTGCAGCACATCCTTGAAGCGGCGCGGCTCGCCCCATCGGCGAAAAACCGCCAAGAATGGACGTTCGTCGTGGTCACTGACGAGGTGACAAAAAAGAGGCTGCAGCGCGCCGCAAAGAGACAGCGCTTCGTCGGCGAGGCGCCGGCAATTATCGCCGGCGTCGCCACAGAACCTGGCTACGTGATGACCTGCGGCGTCCCCGCGGCGCACGTCGACGTCGCCATCGCCATGGAGCACATCGCGCTCGCTGCCACCGCTCACGGCCTCGGCACCTGCTGGGTCGGCGCCTTTTACCAGGATGACGTCAGGAAGGCGCTCGATGTCCCGGAGGACTGCACCGTGGTGGCGTTGATGCCGCTCGGGTTTCCAGCTGACAGGAGGGAAGAGAAACGGCGGAAGCAGCTGGACGACATTGTATCCCGGGAGCGCTTCAGGCGTTGATGCACCGGCCGGTGAACAATCTCCATAGCCATTTATACCTCCGCCGGGTTACCAGATAGAGATGAGAGACATGAAAAAATCAATGGCTGTGCTTGTCGTCGCGCTCTTCACGGCCAGCGCGCTGAGCGGCTGCCTGACTGCGGAGCGAGAGATGCAGGTCATCAGCATTCCTGCTGTAGCAGCGTCGGATGGCAGCGACCCGCAGACCGCCATCGCCGCGCTGTACAGTCAGCGTGGCACCGTCATCAACGCCTCGGCGCCCAGCTACCAGCTGCCGCTCGACCTCGACAGAATCGAGAACCGCGAGCGGGTGACCGAGGCGTTGGGCCTCACCGACGGGCAGCGGGCGATGCTGCAACAGAACGGCTTCGTCGTCGTTGATGGCGGTGCCGTCAGCGATCCAAGCGTTGCCTACCGCCAGGTGCAACGCGCCGGCCTGCCCATCTTTGTCACCAGCGACAGCCTGCTCCACCTCTACCACGTGCAGTTCAGCCAGCTGCTCAAAGGGATAGAGGAGGAACAGTTTTACGACGGCATTCGCAACCTCAGCCTGGCGATGGCCAACCGGGCGAAAGCGCAGTACCGCGCGTTCGATAACGCCACGCTGAAGGAAGCAGCGCGGTGCAACCTCGCTTTTTTCACCGTCGCCGCGCGACTGCTGGATGCAGGAGAGGTGCCGTCATCCGTGGCGGACATGGTCGCGTCGGAGCTCGACAGCATCGCCGCCCATGACGGCTATCACGAGAGCGCCATCTTCGGCTACCGGGAGGACTACTCGCAATATGTCCCACGGGGGCATTACACTGCATCGCCGGAGCTGCAACGCTATTTCCGGGCC
Organism: uncultured Thermoplasmatales archaeon; assembly: GCA_964414415.1. Classification (GTDB taxonomy): domain Archaea; phylum Thermoplasmatota; class E2; order UBA202; family DSCA01; genus CAZESS01. The sequence continues at coordinate 17,671 of CAYPWJ010000006.1, forward strand.
TTGATGTGGTACGGTCGGATGGCGTTCCTGCTGAAGGGCGGCAGCCCGCACGGCCCGGCACAGCCTTACCTGGTGTCGGAGCGCAACGCGACGATTGCGACGGTGCAGGCCTCGCTCATCGCCAGTGGGCTTCCCAGCGTTACAGTGAACAACGAGACGGGCTGGGACGTCTGGCAGCGCATCTACGCCGTCACGTCGTTTTTCGTCGGCACCGCCGATGATTTGACGCCGCGTGACTACCTCGGCTGCCTCACTGAGACCTATGGCGATACGTTCAACGCCTCGATGCTGGCCAACGCCTCCATGATGCAGCAGCTCAAGGGATGTCTTGCCCGGCTGCCTGGCCCCGTATCTACGGCGGAACGGGAGAGTGCAGCATAGCTCCGCCGTTCACCAGGGAGAAGCTCGATGGGGTGCTCGCGAAGACAGCCGGGCTGCGCTTCATGGGGCAGCGCTTCGTCCCGGACAGCTACATGTTCCAGCAGCTGGTCTCCCCCGAGGTGGGCATGTACACAGGCAGCCTCGGCGACAACCAGGGCAGGTGGCCGTTCACCGTGGAGCGGACGCAGGCCGGGCCGGCGCGGTGTTTCCCCCGCGGACTGGACGTGATGGCCGTGCTGGGCTCACCGCGTGCCGAAACCATCCTGCGCAGCCAGGGCGACGCTGACTATGCCGCCGGCAACGCGAGCTACGACACGCAGCTTGCGATGCTCCGGGAGAGATTTGACGGATTCAACGTCTCTGAGTGGAACCGCAACCTGTACTGGAGCTGGCTCTATGCGCTGCAGCCGCTGCTGCAGGACTACGGCGACGGCTACCCATCCTTCATGCAGACGGAGGCGTGGCGGGACAAGCAGCTCAACGCCGCCCTGGGCTCCTGGACGCAGCTCCGGCATGACACCATTCTCTATGCAAAGCAGAGCAACACCGTCATTGTGACAAGTAGGCCGTCGGCGGAGGGCTACGTGGAGCCCGTCCCGCGGCTCTACGCGCGACTGCAGTCGCTGGTCAACATGACCCGGCAGGGCCTCGCCTCCTTTGACCTCCTAGACAATCAGAGCGAAGCACGGCTTGACGCGCTCCATCGGATGCTCGGTCGGCTGTTCGACATTGCAAGGAAGGAGCTTGAGGGAACGTCGTTTGACAGCGCGGAGAAACAATTCCTCGGCTCGTTCGTGCGTTCGCTCAACCAGTCGATGGAGGGCGTCAACGAGCGAGGTCGCCGGATGCCGATGGTGGCCGACGTGCACACCGACGGCAACACCGGGCAGTGCCTCGAGGAGGCCGTCGGCTACGCCGACCTCGCCGTCGTGGCGTACACGCTCCCGGATGGCACCGTGATGGCGGGTGCAGGCCCGACCTATAGCTACTACGAGTTCAAGCAACCGATAAGCCAGCGGCTCACCGATGAGGGCTGGATGGATATGCTGGAGGACCCGCCGGCGCGGCCCGAATGGACGACGAGCTTTACATCCAAAAAAATGCCGGTGCCGTAGCGGGGCTACGCCACGATCTGCTGGATTTTTTGGGAGAACAGATCGAATCCGATGTTCCGGGGAAAGACCTGCAGGGCTCCTGTCTCTTTGAGGCGGTCGCCCCAGTCCATGTCGGCGAATGCGGTGAAACCGACGATGTCCGCATCGGGATTGATGGCAAGTATCCGTTCCGCAGTCTGGACGCCGTCCATCTCGTCGCCGTCCATCTGCCGCATCAGATCGGCATCGTTTTTGGTCCCCGAGAGATTGAGATCCATGACCACGACGTCGGGTTGCTGGCCCTGCTCCGTCAGCGTTCTGTAGAGCTGCACGGCTTCCTCGCCTACGTATGCCGCATGGATATCGAAATGATCCGGGAGATACGTCCTGATGAGATGCTGTATCTCCGGATCGTCGTCGACCACGAGCGCGTGTTTTCGGCGCGTCATATGCCTCCGGCTCCACTAACAGCGCGCCGCATTTAAACCTTTCTTTAAAAGAGGTTCACCTCATATCGTTCGCAGGTGGTTTATAAATCGTTATGGGTGCACCAGCCATTCCGGTTAGACCGGCAGCGTCGTCGTCCCCCGCGGGATGACGAGCACCGATGCGTCGCGGCCCTGGTCGGCGAGCGCCTGCTCCAGCGCCTCGTTTATGTCGTCGTAGACCTGCATGCGGAAGACATCCCTGAGCATCTCGTGATCCATGTCGGAGACGATGTAGAAGTCAGCCTGCTCCAGCGCCGTGACGTGGTAATACGCTTTGTGGCCGCCGGGCACGAACTCCTGGCTGAGTTCCTCCTGCATCTCCTCCCCGGTCTCGTAGCGGGCCATCCAGTCGTGATACGGCTGCGATCCATGGCCGTCGGGGCACTGCGCCGCGAGCACGATGGCGCCGCCGGGCCTGACGACGTTGAGCGCCAGATGGATGGCCTTGTACGCCTGGTACAGGTTGACGTCATGGGGCGCTCCATCCGCAGCAGTGACCACCACGTCAGCCTGTTGGGGCACCTCGACCTTGAACATCCGGTCGATGAGTGCTGCTCCCCTGCGCAGGACGAGGTCGAAGTCGCCTGCGTAGGCGCCAACGAGTTGATGCCCGGCGTTCTGCACGACGTTGAGGCAGAAGTCAGGCTGTGTGAGGCGTGCGGCCTCGGTCATGTTCTCGTACATCGGGTTGCCATCGAGCTTGCCGGGGCGGGCGTTGACGTCGAAAAAATTGGTGGTGTAGTTGTCCTGAATGGTCTCGTAGCTGCACATGCCCGGGAGGATGCTCTTCCGGCCGCCGCCGTAGCCGGCAAAATAGTGAATTTCGACGTCGCCGAGCAGGACCTGGAGGTCCGCGTCGAGGAAGGCGTCGTTGACGTGGACCGGCGTGCCGCGCGAGGTGGTGCCAACCCAGGAAAAGCTGTCCTCCTTGCAGCGGTTGCTGAGGTAGGTGAGCTCGTCCGCGAGGTCTGCACCGAGCAGTTCCGTGGCTTCATCGTGCCTGACGGGGCGATGTGTCCCCGTCGCGAATATGACGGTGACGTCATCCGTGTCGACGCCCTGCCGGGTGAGCTCCGCGATGACGTGCGGCAGCATCTCCCAGGTGGGGCAGGGGCGGGTGTTGTCGTCGACGGCGATAGCCACGGTCATGCCGGGCTCCGCCAGCTTGCTCAACGGATGCGTACCCATGGGATACGAGAGCGCATGCTTGACGTATTCAGCGGGCGGCCTTTCGGGCTCCAGCTCGTTTGGATACACGACATCGACGAGGTTATCGTCGGGGATGTCCGCCTCGAGGGTATCTTTTCCATAGGGCAGGTCGACCTTCATGGATGGATATGCCGGGCTGTCTATAAGAAAGTTTTTCCAGTGCGGCCCGTGCTACACCTTGGTGACCGCCACGACGCGGTCCTCCCCCTCGAGGTTCATGAGGGTGACGCCCATGGTGTTGCGTCCCTGGCGGCTGATGTCCCGGGCAGGGATACGGACCATCATGCCCTCCCGGCTGGACAGCATCAGCTCGTCGTCGTCGGTGACCTCCCTGATAGCGGCAACGCTGCCGTTCCGATCGTTGGTGATGATGGTACGGACGCCCTTGACACCCCTGTTGGTCACGCGGTATCGCTCCAGCGGCGTCCGCTTTCCGTAGCCGTGCTCCGTCACCGTGAGAATGTCGTTCCCCGACGCGACCTCCATGTCGACGACCCTGTCGCCGTCGTCGAGGCGCATACCGATGACACCGGCGGTCACGCGGCCCATCGCCCTGACCTCCTGCTCGTCGAACACGGCGGCGTTACCCGAGGCCGATGCGATCACCACCTTTTCGCCGCCCTGCAGACGCTTCACCGCCATGAGCTCGTCGCCCTCGTTGAGCTTGATGGCGCGGATGCCCGTCGAGAGGATGTTCTGATAGCGCGACAGCTTGGTCTTCTTGACGCGGCCGCTACGGGTGCAGAACAGGAGCGCTCCCTCCGAGAAGTCACTGACAGACAGGATAGCCCTGATGTCACCTTCGATGGGGATGACGTTGACGACGGCTCTGCCCTTGGAGTAGCGTCCCCCGGCGGGTATCTTGTAGCCCTTGACCTCGTAGACCTTTCCCCTGTCGGAAAAGACGAGCACGTGGTCATGCGTCGACGAGATGAGCACCTCGCTGATCGCGTCGTTCTCCTTCATCTTCATGCCGACGAGCCCCTTGCCACCGCGGTGCTGCGACCGGTATTCGTCGAGCGGCAACCGCTTGACGTAGCCCCGACTCGTGACCATGATGACGACGTCCTCCTCGGGGATGAGATCCTCAGCCTCCATCTCGACGGCCGCCTCGACGATCTCAGTGCGGCGTTCGTCGCCGTAGCGGTCGCGGAGCTGCTTGAGCTCCTCCCGGATGATGCGGTCTATCTCTGCAGGGCTGGACAGGATTTTTTTCAGCGCCGCAATCTCTTTTTCCTTCGCTTTGCGTTCATGGCGGAGCGACTTCGTCTCCATCGACGTCAGCGACTGCAGCCGCATCGACAGGATCTCCTTGACCTGTGCCTCCGACAGCTCGTATGTATCCTGCAGCACCTGGCCGGCCGCCGACGCATCTTCAGATGAACGGATGCGGTCGATGACGTCGTCGATGTTGTCGAGCGCTATGATGAGCCCGTCGAGGATGTGCTTGCGTTCCTTCGCCCGATCGAGGTCATAGCGAGTCCGGCGTTCGATGATGTCCCGGCGGTGTTCGAGGTAGGCTTGCAGCAGCTCCTTCAGCGTCAGGCGCTTCGGCTGCCCGTCGACCAGCGCGATGTTGGAGATGCCGAAGGTGGTCTCAAGGCCGGTGTGCTTGAACAGCTGGTTGCGTACCACCTCGGGGATGGCATCTCGCTTGAGCTTGACGACGATGCGGATGCCGCTCCGGTCCGACTCGTCTCTGAGGTCGGAAATGCCCTCGATGCCGCCCTGCTTGACCAGCGTCGCGATTTTCTGGAGGAGCGACGACTTGTTCGTCTGATACGGGAGCTCGGTGACGATGACGCGGTCGTCCTCGAAATGCGTCCGGGCGCGCACCGTCACTTTGCCCTTGCCCGTGCGGTAGGCATCGAGGATACCCTGTCGGCCGTAGATGATGCCTGCGGTGGGAAAATCAGGGCCCTGCATATGATCCATCAACGCGGTGACCTCGATGTCCGGGTTCTCCATGTAGGCCAGCAGCGCGTCGACGACCTCGGTGAGGTTGTGCGGCGGCATGTTGGTCGCCATCCCGACGGCGATGCCGGAGGCGCCGTTGACCAGCAGGTTGGGCAGCACCGCGGGCAGGATGACGGGCTCCTGCAGCGTGCCGTCAAAGTTATCCCGCCATGCCACCGTCTCCTTGTCGATGTCCCGGAGCATCTCTTCGCTCAGCTGCTCCATCCGGACCTCTGTATAGCGCATCGCCGCCGCCGAGTCACCGTCGATGGAGCCGAAGTTGCCTTGGCCGTCCACGAGGGGATAGCGAAGCGAGAACTCCTGCGCCATCCGGACCATCGCGTCGTAGACCGCCTTGTCACCATGTGGATGATATTTCCCCAGCACTTCCCCGACGACGCGCGCTGATTTCCGGTGGCCCTTGCTATGCCGGAGGCCCATGTCGTCCAGCGCGTAGAGGATGCGTCGGTGCACCGGCTTGAGGCCGTCACGGACGTCAGGCAGCGCCCGGCCGACGATGACGCTCATCGAGTAGTCCATGTAGGACTGCCGCATCTCCCGCTCGATGGGCAGCGGCACGACGGTGCTGTCCTCGTCAGATGTCAAGATTGGCCACCTCCTGCGCGTGCTGCTGGATGAACTGGCGGCGGGGCGCCACCTGGTCGCCCATGAGGATGGTGAAGAGCTCGTCCGCTCTGACGGCGTCCTCGACGGTCACGCGCTTCAGGATGCGCCGCTCGGGGTTCATGGTGGTCTTCCAGAGCTGATCAGGGTTCATCTCGCCGAGTCCCTTGTACCGCTGGATGGATGCATTTTTGGCTGCCATCTCCCGTTTTTCCGCCTCGGTGTAGGCATACTGCACGCTGCGTCCCTTCTTGATGCGGTAGAGCGGCGGCTGGGCGATGTAGACGTAGCCCTTGTCGATGAGATCCGGCATGTACCGGAAGAAAAACGTAAGCAGCAGCGTCCGGATGTGGGCGCCGTCGACATCCGCGTCGGTCATGATGACGATCTTGTGATAGTTGGCCTGTTCGATGTCGAACTCGTCGCCGACGCCCGTGCCGATGGTCGAGATGATCGCCTTTATCTCGTCGTTCTCCAGCATCCGGTCGAACCGCGCCTTCTCGACGTTCAAGATCTTTCCCTTCAGCGGGAGGATGGCCTGGAACTCGCGTTCGCGGCCCTGCTTGGCGGAGCCGCCAGCGGAGTCGCCCTCCACCAAGAAGAGCTCACACTGCTTCGGGTCTGCAGAGGAGCAGTCAGCGAGCTTGCCGGGAAGCGACGATGACTCCAGGTAGCTTTTTTTGCGCGTCAGCTCCCGGGCCTTACGGGCCGCCTGCCGGGCGCGCTGCGCCTCCAGTGCCTTGTCGATGATGGTCTTCGCCACGGAGGGGTTTTCCTCCAGCGTGGTGGACAGCCGGTCGTTGACCAGGCCCTCCACCAGGCCCTTTATCTCGGAGTTGCCGAGCCTGGTCTTGGTCTGCCCCTCAAACTGGGGGTCGGGAACCTTGCAGGAGAGGATGGCGGTGATGCTCTCACGGACGTCCTCGCCGCTGAGCCGCTGGTCGTCCTTCTTGAAGATGTCGTTCTGCTCCGCGTAGGCGTTGATGGTGCGTGTCAGCGCTGCCTTGAAACCCGAGAGATGCGTCCCGCCCTCGTGTGTATTGATGTTGTTGACAAATGAAAAGATGTTTTCAGTGTAGCCTGCCGTGTATTGAATCGCGACCTCGACGACGACGCCGTTCCGTGTTTCCTCGAAGTAGATAGGCTCCTCATGCAGCGGCTGCTTGTTCCTATTGATATATTGGACGAACTCGGCGATGCCGCCCTCATACTCGAATTCACGTGCCTCGCCGCTGCGTTCATCCCGGAACGTGATGTGGAGACCCTTGTTCAAGAAGGCGATCTCCTGCAGGCGGTCGCGCAGATGGTCGCCGTCGAAGTCAACCTGGCCGAATATGCCCGGGTCGGGCTTAAAGGTGACGGTGGTGCCGGTACCCTCAGCAGCGCCGCGCTCCTCAAGCGGCCCTGTCGGGATGCCGCGCTCGTATCGCTGGACGTAGCGCGTGTCGTTGCGATGGACCTCGACCTCCAGCCATTCGGAGAGCGCGTTGACGACGGAGACGCCGACGCCGTGGAGACCGCCGGACATGGTGTAGGCGCTCTTGTCGAACTTGCCGCCTGCATGGAGGCGGGTCATGACGACCTCGACGCCGGGCTGGTCGTAGTCCTCATGCAGGCTGACGGGGATGCCGCGGCCGTCGTCGGCGACGGTGACGCTGCCGTCCTCGTTGATGGAGACGTCAATGTGGTCGCAGTAGCCGGACAGCGCCTCATCGACGGCGTTGTCGATGACCTCCTCCACCAGGTGATGGACGCCACGCTCGTCGGTTGAGCCGATGTACATGGCCGGGCGGAGGCGGACGCCTTCGAGGCCCTCCAGCACCCGTATCTGGTCTGTCTCGTAGCTGTCGGTCATACACCCTCGCTGTTTGAAACAGGTATCCTATAAAATATGTTTGCTGTCGCTCGCATGTCACTGCCTGCTCGCGGGCACCACCGCCGGCGTGGCTACTTGCTGAAAATACCTTTTTTCTCGGGCTTGGCCTCGTGGCCGTGTTCCCCAGACTCCATCTTGTTCCAGCAGGCCTCGCAGTAGAGCTCGCCGCAGAGCGGGCACTCGTAGACCATGCCGTTGTAGCCGGGGTTGAGCATGTTTTTCCCGCAGCCGGCGCACGACGCCTCCTCGCTGTATTTGTCCTGGCAGCGACCGCAGACCTGGACGTCAGGGGTGAGGATGTTCCTGATCTTGTCTTTCTTTATACCCTCTTCCTGCATGCTATCACGTGTGTAGTAAATGCCCCGTCAATATAAACGTTTGTGCCGCCAGCGTTACGGGACAGCCACCTGCCGAGGCAGGGATCCGCAGGGAGACGGCATGTTATAGCGTGTCGGCGAACGCGTCGAGTTTGGCTTCCCAGCCCGCCGCCAGCCCTAGCGTGTCCTCGGCGACCTCTTCAACACGGAAGTCCACAGCCGCGGTCTTCTCCATCTTTTTCTTCGAGAGCATCTTTTCCATCGAGCGGAGCCAATTCCGCTTCATGCCGTGGGTGTTGATGACGGCGTATCGTTTTCCCTCCATGCCCTTCAGCTTTTTTATGAACCGGCGGATGTTCCGCTGCACCCTGAACATCTCGGTGGGGCCGGAGAATATGTAGACATCCGATGCGGGCATCGCCGCCGGATCGAGCTCGTCGGTTTTGAATACCTGGACCTCGCCGTCTTTTTCCCGCAGCCTGTCGGCGAGGTGACCCACGAGGCGCTTGTTGTTGCCGTATCGCGACCAGTACACGATGACGTATTTCATCACATCACCACCGGACATCCAGTCCCCATATAAAAAGCCGCCTATGCGAGATCCGTCGGCAGGGAAGGCGCTATCCACCACCTGCAGGAGCTGCACAACTGGCAGCTGCTGTAGCGTTATTCGTCGGCCAGTGGGTGATACTGCGTGGCCTTGTAGTACTTGGAGATAAGGTTGCGGAGCGTGAGCTCCCCGCTGATGATGCCGTCTTCCACGACGGCCAGCCGGCGGATGTTATGCCGGATCATCTTGGTTAAGGCGTCGGAGACGCTCTCGTCCGGACGGCAGGTGATGGGATGTCCGGTCATGACGTCCGCGGCGGTACCCTCGGGGTCGCGATGGACATCCGGGACGCTGAACAGGCTGTCTTTGCTGCGGGCCGGCGCCAGCACGTGCAGGATGTCATGCCGGGTGATAACGCCGACCAGGTGCTTGCTGTCCATGTCCTCCACCACCCAGACATGGGTTTTGCCGTCCAAAATGGAAAGTACCAGGATGACGGATTCATCCTGCTCGACGAGCGGGAGATCCCAGACGCGGATATCCATGATGTCCTCGACCCGCGCGTCATAGAACTCTGCCAGGAATTCATCTTCTTTCGATTCCATTTTGGATACACATCCGGGTATCCATATTTAAACTTAATTCAGTCCCGTTGCGCCCCGATTTCACCCGCCCGGTGGAGGGCGAAGCGCGCGGCAAGCGGCCCTATCACCTCGAAGACCACCGTCGTCGCGGCGATGGTGGTCACGATAATGGTGCCCAGTTCTTCTTCGCCGATAGCCGCCAGCCGATGCGCGGCGAGCAGCGACAGCCCGATGGCCACGCCGGCCTGCGACAGGATGGCAAAGCCAATGTTATCCCTGATCTTTTGTTCCGCATCCGCCGCGTATCCGGACAGATAGCTTCCCACCATTTTCCCGGCGATGCGGCATGCCACGTATACGACACCGATGACGCCAATCGTGGTCAGCAGGTCGAGATGCAGCTTCACCCCGGCGATGACGAAAAACACGATGTAGACGGGCAGGCTGACGCTCTCCACATGCGAAAACACCGGCTTGTTGTCCTTCGGAAACAGGTTTATAACGGTCATGCCCAGCGCCAGGCAGGCCAGGATGAGCGACACCCCGAGCGTGACGGCGGCCCCGGCCGTCACCAGGATGGCGGTCAGCGACGCAGCGATAACCTCCTCCCGGTCGTGCAGCCGCCGGAAGAGAAACGCGAACAGGAGACCCACGGCGACACCGAGGATGATGCCGCCGAAGATTTCCACCAGCGGCGTCACCAGCACGTTCGACACCGAGAACGCCCCTGACGAGATGACAAGCGACGCAATCGCGATGGCAAACGCGTAGATAAAGATAGCCAGTCCGTCGTCGAATCCCACCACGGTCAGGATGGCATCGGTGAGCTTCCCGCGCGCCTTGTATTCATGGATGACCGCCACCGCACCGGCGGGAGCGCTGGCCGGGGCAAGCGCCGCGAACAGGAGCGCCTCATCCAAGCGGCGGGTGAGCAGGTAGACGCCGGCGAGGACGACCAGAAAGGCGCCGAATGACTCCCCGAGGATGATGGCGATGACGGGCTTTCCCTCGCGCTTGAGCAGCGACAGGGTAAGCTGACCGCCGATGACGAAGGCGACGAAGCCCAGGGCGAAATTGGTGGCTGTCTCTATCTCCGTTGGGCTGAACTCCAGGACGCCGAGCAGGTCGGGGCCCAGCAGCACACCTGTCAAAATGTACCCGACCACCCCGGTTATCTTCATGAGATGGGTGCCCTTGCCGATGAGCAACCCCAGACCGATGGCCAGCCCCGCCAGCAGCAGATAGTTCAGCATCTGCACCCCCTATTATCGACGCGGTACATAAGGTTTGATGTTTTAGCGCGGCAGCGGATGCAGGAAGAAGACCGGCAGATAGTCCTCGCTTGTATGCCCCGCCGGGTCGGTCGCCACGACTCTGAGCGTCCGCTTCCCCAGTACGAGGCGGTCGACGTCCCACGTGAACGGCGCTACGTCGTCGCTGTGCACCAGGTGGTCGTCCAGATAGAAGTCGACCTGTTCGACGGTGCCGTGCCATGTCCCCGCCGTCACGGTACAGTCGCCCGCGATGACCGAGGCCCGTCCCGGAGACGGAGCAGCCTCTATCCCGGCAACATAGACCGTGTCGCGGCGCGGGATCTCCAGCATGACCTGTGGACGCAGCGGCCTGTCGGCGAGCTCGGCAATCGTGGCGGTGATGAGGCGGGTGGTATTGAGAAGGTAGCTCATGTTGACGTTGTCGAGATCGTCCCCTGGCTTGTGCATGTAGGGATTCCATTCCTTCTCGAAAAACGCCACCGCCTCGTAGCCGTACCGGGCGAACGAGGCGTAGTCGCTGCCGCCGCGGCCTTCGCGGCCGATGGAGCCGTTGACCAGCTCGAAATCGATGCCGGTGGCGGCGTTGACGTCTTCAACGACGCCTCGCATCCAGGCGGTGTCCTCGGTGCCGTACATCCGGAACGAGCGGCCGCCCTCGCTGGTGTTTGCATGCCCGATCATGTCGGCGTTGAACTCCACGACGAGGGATGCGTTGGCGTTATAGAGATCGCTGGCGTAGGCATTGCTGCCCAGCAGGCCCTCCTCCTCGCCGGAGAACGCAATGAACCTGACGGTGTGGTTGAACTGGCGGTCGTGCAGTGCACGGGCAGCAGCGAGCACTGCCGCCACGCCGGAGGCGTCGTCGTCGGCGCCGACGGTGCCCTCGACGGTGTCGTAATGGGCGTTGAAGATGATGGTCGCCTCGTCGCTGCCGGGTAGCGTCGCGACCACGTTCCGGCTCTCGTAGCGGCCGAGATGCCAGAGGTTGCCCGATGACGTCCAGTTATGGTAGCTGACCTGCAATCCCAGTCGTTCGAACTCCTGATAAATGTACTCGCCTGCCGCCCGACAGCCAGGTGTGCCTGTCACCCGGGGGCCACAGCCGACCAGGCCTGCGAGATAGCCGTACAGGGCCGACCTGTTGATGCATATCTCCTGGACATCGACGGGCGAGGCGGCACCGCGATCGGAAGCGCTCCACTCGTTCTGCTCCTGATGCAGCGGCGAGAGAGACGGAAGGATGAAGAGAAGCGCGATGCAGACGGCTGCCGCGGCGAAGACCGGTTGCTTCATGAGATAAGGAATCATGACCGTTATTTTAATATACCGCCGCCCGGCCGTGTCGCTCCAGGCCACGATAAAAAAACAAGGCTTTAAACGACGTCGCCGATATACCAGTATGTCTATTCCCCGATCGCATCCCCGGTATCGCTCCCTCGTCATGCGCGAGGAGATAGCAGATGGCGTCGCCGAGGGCATCGTCCACCAGACGGGTCTCATCGCCCACGGCCGCGGGGAGGCGTTCGACTACCTGATCGGCGAGCAGACCATTCCTCCTGCAGCGAGGGCGGAAAAAGCCGCTGCAGCGCGCATGCTCCACGCGTCGCATCCCGTCATCTCGGTCAACGGCAACACCGCGGTGCTCGCCGCCGAGGCATGCATAGAGCTCGCCGCTGCGGCCAGTGCAGCCGTCGAGGTGAACCTGTTCCATCGAACTGAGGAACGAATACAAAAAATCGCCGGGCTGCTCAAGGAAGAGGGCGCCACTGAGGTGCTCGGCCTGCAGGCGGATGCCCGCATCCCCGGGCTGGAGCATGACCGGGGTCAATGTAGCAGCGAGGGCATCGCCGCAGCCGACGTCGTGCTGGTGCCGCTCGAGGACGGCGACCGCTGCCAGGCGTTGAAAGACATGGGGAAAACCATCATCGCCGTCGACCTCAACCCGCTGTCTCGAACAGCGCGGGCTGCAGATGTCACCATCGTCGACAACGTCGTCAGGGCGCTCCCGGCGATGACCCGCTACGCCCGGATGGAGCCGGCGGTGGAGCCGTGGGACAACGACGCCTGCCTCCGGGCGTGCCGCACGTGGATGTGCCAGCGGCTCCGCCTATCGAACGAACCGGAGGAGCAGCCGGATGCGGGCGGGCAGCCTGGGTAGCTTCCTCCCGGTGAGCATCGCCTCGGCTGCGTCGATGCAGATGTCGGTCATCCGTTCGATGAACGCCTCGCCGTATCCCCGCGTCGCCTTGGACGGCGTGCCGACGTAGCCCTGCTCTGCACCGAGCTCGCGCATCGTCCGGTAGAGCGCTGCCGGGCCGTCGAGCGGCACGTCGACCCGGGGCTGCTCCTGCCAGTCCCGGAGCAGCTCGGGGAACAATGCCAGGCCGAGCGAGGTCTCCTTCGCATCTGCATGCACTTCTCCCTCGCCGTCGTCCATCGGCGGCCAGAGCGTGCCCTCGTAGAAGTGCGGAGCCAGCGGCTCGCAGACGGTCAGATCCTGCCGCGATGCTTTTTTCATGGCCGCATGGATGGCCTTGACGTGATGCAGGTCGGTGTGAAACGTCAGCACCATCAGGTAGGAGGCGATGTCGGCGACGAGGCGAAACTGCTCCGCCAGGAGGTCGCGCAGCGTTTGCCAGTCCATGGACATGCTGCCGGGGAAGTCGCGGGCCATCCGGCAGGCGCCGACCGGCAACGACGGCAGCGATATCACGCTGTGCTCCTCCAGGCGCTGCATCGTCCTGCGCTCCACCTCGCGGGCGACGAACAGGTCGGTGCCGAGCGGGAGATGCGGGCCGTGTGCCTCCATCGGCGACACGCTGAGGAAAAAGATCGTGTCGTCATCCAGCTGCTCGACGTCCCGCCAGGTGAGCTCCGCGTAGTCCATGCCGGGACAATGCCACGCTATTTATATGTCATTCCCTGCCATGAGTGCTAGGGGATGGACAACGCCGGTGGAGATGCAGGTGTCCTCTGAATCCTGGAAGGGCTAATGGATTGCCTTCCCTAATTCCTCCGGAAAGAGGGCTGTCGGCCCGGCAGCGGTGATTGGATTGACAGTAAGATATCTCGCGCTCCTCGAGGCCAGTGTAGTTAGAAATGTCTAAAAACAGTACCCCTTCCGAGATGCCGGACTGCCGTCGCCTCTCCACCCTATAGGCTACATCCAGGCGTCCAGGCCGTATTGTTCCTTGAGGTCGAGGTCGCGGAGGCCGAAGGCGCCGCGGACGTAGCTCTTTATCATGTCGATGTACCAGTCCATGTCTATTTGGCTGCGGCTGTCCAGCAGCTTCACCGGATACATGTAATGGATGGGCTTGACGGAGCTCTTGCTCGGGTCCTTGATGCCCGGCAGCGACTGCTTGGTGACGACGAACTTGAACTTCTGGCGGGCGTTGATGGAACCGACCAGGCGCTGCAGCGCCTTCGCCCTTTCACCGTAGACGGACATCGAGCCATCCGGGTTGGGCTTGTATCGGCCGGGTGGCTGCACCGACTGCACCAGAGTGAAGGCGTCGAGGTCGAAGCTCTCGATGTCGAGCGCCTCGACGTGGTCATGCGTCTGCTTCTTTATCGAGGTTTTGATGTTCCGCCGCGCTTCGTCCTCGCTGCTCCAGCTGGTGTTCTCCCGGAGGACGTCGGCCATGATGTCGCGGAGGACCATCCGGGCGATGTTGGGCTTGTCGCTGCCCTTGAAGTTGTTGCCCTTCGTGACCATGCGAAGCTCGCCATCCTGGACGTCGAAGATGAGGTAGTTCTTGTGCTTGACGAATATCATCGCGTCGTGCTCCTCTGGCTCCAGCTCGAACTCCTCGTATTTGAGCTCGTCGCGCCACTTCCGGTTGCAGAAGCGGATCGCGTCCAATGCCTCCCGCGGCGGTATGATCCAGTCTTCCTCGGGCGCCGGCACGTCCAGCGCCGCCGCAAGCTCCGGCGAGGCAGCGCGGGAGCAGCCGATGTAGATGCCGTCGGTGTCCCCGTAGACCACCCGGGCGCCTCGATCGTTGAGGATGTGCAGCGTGTCGTTCAGGATGTACTGACCCATCGTCGTAATCAACGCCGCACCCCATAAATTGAACTGGCGGCAGCTGACACGCGGCGCCGACAGGATGCCGTGTGTCCCGGCGTTGCGCGCGCCCTTCAACGACTTGTACATCATCTTCAGGCGGCGCTTTTCTTCGCCCGATGCCTGTTTCATGTCCCGCTTGATTTTGCCGATGAAGTTGAGGATGCCGGTCATCGCCAGGTTGACCAGCCCGGGTTCTTCGTCGATGACGACGCCGACCATGTATCCCTTGTCCGTGTACTCCTCGTCGGCGGGGCGAAGCTGGAAGCCGAGGTCGTGGAACCCGTCGGGCAGCTCCTTCAGCCACACCCAGTCATCCGCCGCTTCATCTTCGCGGGCGAGGCGAACGGTGTCCCCGCCGGCGTTCACCGCCTTCAGGATAGTCGGATACATGGCGCCGACATCCGCAACGACGACGTGGTACCAGGGGACATAGTCGGAGTCGGCGTCGCGGTGCGGCTTGATGGTCATCCCCCCCGGGAAATGATAGCCGGTGCCGTCGCTCTCCGGGTCGTCCAGCAGAAACGGGTATTCCACCCAGTCGGGCATTTCCTCGCCGTACTTGGCGACGCGCATCACCTGCTTCGACGGCTCGCTGCCCCGGGCTGCATCGGCTATCTCTTTCTTGCTGTCGCCGAGGTCGCGGACGCCGGCGGCGACGGACTGCGCCCGGCAGATAGCCGGCATCAGTTTTTTGTGCCGCGCCGCCCGTATCATGGCCATGTAGTCCCACATCTTCGTCGCGCCGGAAGACAGCAGCAGCTCAAAGGGCATGCCCGTGGTAAAGGCGAGGGGGAGCGCCTGCTGCAGCAGGTAGAGCGTGATGGCGGCCTGCTCCCGGACGTCCTGCCGGTTGTACCGCATCGTCCGCTCGTCGAGTGCCATCTCGTCGGGTGAGAGCTCCACCCGGTCGGCCAGGTCGACGCCGAGGAACGAGGCGACGTTGCCCAGCGTGTAGCTGTCAAGCGAGTAGAATTTGCGTGCAGCCTGGTAGGTGTCGAAGCTCGCCGGGTAAAAGATAGCCGTCTGCTGCGGAGACCCGAAGTGGAAGGAGCGGTCCCGACGGGCGTAGCTCTCCAGGAAAGAGCGGAAGCGCTTGGCGTCGCCGGATGACAGCGTCGAGCAGTGCTGCAGCAGATGCTGGATGCGCTCGTAGACCTGGAGGTTGTCGAACCCGATGATGTTGTGCCCGGTTATGATGTCCGTGTGCTGCAGCACGTCGCATATCCGCAACAGCTGCTCGACCTCCTCGCTTTCGTCGTGCGCGACGAGTTGTTCAACCCTGGAGTCCAGCGTCTCGGGAAACGAGGTGAACTGGAATGAGAAATCCTCGCTGTCGAGGTCCATGCGGGATATAAACGAGACGTCGAACTGGTGGTAGCCGACGATGTCGATGGGGACGTGTTTTTGGTCGCCGTACTCGGTCATCTCGATGTCGTAGGCGGTCACCGTCAGCGTCTGCTCTTCGCCCTGGCTGTCGAACACCCAGGTGCCCTCCGCTGCAAGGTCGGTCAACGCCCGCTCGTGGTAGGGGATGTCGTGCTCGGCGCTGTACAGCCCGAGGCGGAAGACCTCGTCGCTCACCGACGGGACGTGGTAGCTCCTGGTGGTGTAGACCTTGAAGACGGGGCGCCGCACTCCGGGATGCCAGAATGACTGATACGTCTCCAGCTCGCCGATGCGCTCCACGCGCTCGTCGCCGGTCAGCTCAGCAGCGACGTTTTTCCGCGCCTCCCCGGCGTCCATGTCGGACGGCGGCAGCGCGATGAAGTAGGGCGCATGCCGGTCGGCGATGGGCTGCATTCGGTCGGTCCAGTACAGGTAGTCAGGGGAGACGTTGACAAGCATCGCGTTATAACGACGGCGGGGCTTATAGATGTTTTCCCTGCTCGTGCTCCAGGAGCCAGCGTTTTTTTTCTATGCCAGCGCTGTAGCCGCCGAGGTCGCCATTACTCTTGATGACCCGGTGACAGGGAATCACGATAGGCGTCGGGTTTTTGCCCGCTGCCGTGCCGACGGCCCGGGCTGCATCGGGCCGGTCTATCTGCTCTGCGACCCATGCGTAGCTCCGCGTCTCTCCGTAGGGGATGCTCCTGAGCGTGCGCCAGACACGTGCCTGGAAGTCGCTGCCGTAGATGCGGAGCGGCATCTCAAAGGTGCGGCGGTCTCCCATGAAATATTCGCGGAGCTGCTGCCGGGCGATGGGCTGCGAGGCAGGTTTCACGCCGGAGAAATCCCGGCGGAAGCTCTCGCCGGAGAGACAGATGCGGTGGACGCCGCGCTCGTCGAACACGATGTAGATGGTGCCGATGGGCGACGCCAGCGTGTCGTAGCGGTAGGCCATCATCTATAAATGCCTGGCGGTATAAAACATCGCCTGTCACCGGGTTGGATGGCCGAACGGCTTTTATATCCCTGGATAGTTAACTATTGTGAATAAATCGGTGGATAGGACAGATCCCATCTGCGGGATGCAGGGCACCATCCCGGCGCATGGCCACTACTTCTGCTGCGAACGCTGCATCAGGAAATACGAGGAACGACACGGCATCCCCGAGGAGCAGGCCTACTGCCCTGGCTGCACCGTCGAGGGAGGCGTGCCGTGGTACCAGCAGCGATTGTTCATCGTGATTGCCGTAACGA
Organism: uncultured Thermoplasmatales archaeon; assembly: GCA_964414415.1. Classification (GTDB taxonomy): domain Archaea; phylum Thermoplasmatota; class E2; order UBA202; family DSCA01; genus CAZESS01. Next base: position 34,733 of record CAYPWJ010000006.1, read on the forward strand.
TTGCGCTGCTCATCGCCGGCTTCTTTTTCGAGTCGCTCCGCCCGTTCACCGACGCGTTCGTGGACTACCTGCAGCTCATCTGGTGGGCCATCCTGCTCGGCTTCCTCCTCGGCGGCGTCATCGACCGGTTTATCCCGCGAAGCTACATCGAGAAATATCTGTCGCGGCATCAAAAGCGCACCGTTGGCTACGCCATTCTCTTCGGCTTCCTGATGAGCGCCTGCTCCCACGGCATCCTAGCCATTGCCATCGAGCTCTATCGGAAGGGCGCCAGCACGTCATCGGTCATCGCGTTTCTATTGGCGTCGCCATGGGCGAACCTCCCGATAACCGTGCTGCTCTTCGGCTTCTTCGGTCTCAACGCATTTTTCATCGTCGCCTCGGCGCTCGTCATCGCCACGACCACCGGCCTCATCTACCAGGGGCTGGAGCGCCACGGGTTGGTGGAATGCGGGCAATGCGAGCGCGGCGAGGACACCCCTGTATTGACTGAGTTCTCCGTCATGGGCGATATCAGGCGGCGGTGGCGCGAGTTCGCGTTTACCCGGGAAAGCCTCAGCGAGGCGCTGCGGGGCACACTGCTGGGCGCCTGGTCGCTCACCAGGATGGTGCTCTGGTGGCTCATCGTCGGCATGCTGATGGCGTCGTTCGCCCGGGGCTACATCCCGCATGACCTCTTCGTCGCCTACATGGGACCCACGTTGCTCGGGCTGGCCCTCACTCTGTTCTTCGCCACCGTCATCGAGGTCTGCTCGGAGGGAAGCTCGCCGCTGGCCTTCGAGATTTTCAGGCAGACAGGGGCCTTCGGCAACAGCTTCACCTTCCTGATGGCCGGCGTCGCCACCGATTACACAGAGATCGGGCTCATCTGGCAGAACATCGGCAAAAAAGCGGCATTGTGGCTCCCCGTCGTCACGGTCCCGCAGGTGCTCCTCCTCGGCTATCTGTTCAACGTGCTTGTGTAGAGAGCGGCTGAGCGGATATAACACATATTTTAGATAGAGGGCTTCTGAATATCCATCCTATCGGGGTATCTCCACATGACGGATAAAGCCCGACATCCTCAGCCGTCAAGCCTGGCGATGGTCTCCCCGGCATGGACACGGTCGCCCTCCTGCACAGCCGGAGTGGCATCGTCGGGCAGCTCCACCGTCACCTTGGAGCCGAAGCGGATGATGCCGATGCGCTGTCCCTTCTCGACCCTGTCACCCACGGCGATGTAGGGCACGATGCGCCTTGCTATGGCGCCGGCTATCTGCGTCACCGTCATCGCGCCGCGGTGGGTATCCAGCGAGATGTGCAGGCGCTCGTTGTCGCCACGCTCCCGGAACGCAGGGGCATGCCTGCCAGGGGTATGCTGCATCGCCGTGACGGTGCCGGCGAGCGGCGCCCGGTTGACGTGGACGTTCCACAGGTTCATGAAAATCGAGATGGAGCTGCCGGCTTCCAGGACGACGCCGTCCGCCGGGGAGACGATGCCGCTGCCAGTCGTTCGCCCCGGATCGCGGAAGAACAGCAGGAACAGGAGCTGCAGCAGCAGAAGCGCCAGGGCAAGGGGCACAAACACCGCGTCGAGAAGGGAGAGCACCGCGAACAGCAGGGCAAAGGGCAGCGGCGCCACGGCTATGTGCAGGCAGCCCCGGGCAATCATCGTCGCCTCAGCCGTTGCAGCGCTCGCTCCACTGGCCCCCGGCGCTGCGGCAGGTCGAACAGGCCGATGATGTTGTCGTAGAGCTCCGGCAGTATCTCGAAGGCGATATAGGCCAGCGCTATCAGAGCAATGAGCGATCCGGCCTTGCCGACGACGTTGTGCATCAGGTAAAAGCTTGCACCGAGCACCTCGACGCCGACGATGACGCCGACGTTCCGGACGATGTTCAGGACGTAGATGACTGGAACCGTCACGGCAAACACCTTGAAGCGTCGCTCGCGGTCGATGCCGTGCAGCGCCACGATGACGCCGACGAAGATCATGATGGACTGCAGGCCGGTGCAGGCAAGGATGATGTTTACCGACCCGGCTCCATTGAACGTGACAGGCACCCAGACGGAGTTCCCGTACTGCACGCTCTCAGCGGCAACGTTGTAGCCGAGCTGCCGCGTCACCCAGGCCGTCTGGTCAGCCACGACTTTTATAAGGGCGCCGGAGAGCTGCGGCAGTTGGTCGATGAGGAAATAAAAAAAGCCGGAGACAAAGGTGGCGCCGGCGATGAACGACAGTGCCTGCACCTCCTCGTTGCGGCGATGCGAGAGATATTCATGGTAGCCGAGATAGCACAGGAAAAACACGCCGGCGATGCACAGCATCGCGTTGACGACGTCACCGGCTTCCTTCAGGTAGAGATATCCGGGCTGCGTCGCCCAGTAGCCGGCAAAGATAAACCAGCCGGCGGCGGTAACGAGATGATGCAGGCGATGCCGGGTAAAAAAGCCGGCGCCGAGAAGCAGCAGTCCGCTGAACAGCGGTATCGACACGAGGAGGTCAAATGTCTCCGGCGCCGCATACCAGACAGTCTGGAACAGCAGGTGGCCAGTTAGCAACGCGCCGACGGCACCGCCGAGCAGGATGACGATGGACCAAGTATCCCTCTGCACGGGCCAATAATGGCCCCTGGTTTATGTGTTTTTCTCTCTTATTTCAGGTAGATGTGCCCCATGCTTCGCTTCCACAGCCAGAGATCCTCGGTCTCCGCGTTCTCCTTTATCATCTGGGCGTAGTCAACCGTGGCGTCAAGCTCGTCGGCATGGTAGACCGCGTAGGCCTCGGGGAACTGCGGCTCCTTGGGGGAGCCGTACTCCTTGCGGCCGTGGTGGCTCAGGACGATGTGGAGGACCTTCATGGCCTCGCGCTCCGGCATCTCTATCGTTTTGAGGCGCTCCCGGACCATCTGCGCGCCGATGGGGATGTGCCCGAGCAGCATGCCCTCCTCCGAGATGTCGATGGAGGTCTCCACGGCGAATTCCCTGATTTTGCCGACGTCGTGCAGGATGGCCCCGGTCATCAGGAGGCTGTAGTCCATCGAGGGAAACAACTCGTGGACGCGCTGGCAGAGCCGGGTGACATGCAGCGTATGGACCAGCAGGCCGCCGATGTAGTTCTGGTGGCGGTGCATCGCCGCCGGCGCCGCCTTGAAGCGTTCGACGAAGGAGCTGTCCTGGAAGAAGGTGTCCAGCACGGCACGGTACGGTGCCTCCACGGTGTCGATGACGGCCATGAGATCCCCCATGAGCTCGTCGACGTCGTGTTCGCCGACCTCCACGAAATCCGTCGGGTCGTATTCTCCCGCCTGGCAGGCGCGGATGCCGCCTTTTTCAACGTTTATTTCCCGTTTCTGCCGGTAGGGGACCACCCGGCCGCGGATGAAGACGACGTCGCCTTTTTCGACGCTCCTGAACAGCTGGCGGGTGTAGCCGGCGTCGTCGCCCCAGTACTTGGCGGTAATCTCGCCGGTCTTGTCGGACAGCCGGAGCTCAAACCAGGCGCCGTCTTTGCCCGCGTCTTTGTACTCTCGTGGAGGCTTGGTGAACTTGACGGCGAAGGTGCTGTTCACCGCGTCGCCTTCCGCAAGATCAGATACAAATTGTGTCTTCATCTCACTAACAGTCTCCCTTTTCGACGAACGGCGGCTTCACAGCCGTGGCGGACACGCTGCGGTCGTTGACCACGATGTCATAGTCGCCGGCATCCTGATACCCTGGCGTGATGTAGGCCATCGCGACGCCTGTCTTGAGGCACGGTGAAAACGAGCCCGAGGTGACGACCCCGACCTGGTCGCCGTCATGCTCCACCCGCTGCCCGCTGCGCGGGACGCCGCGCTCGGTGCACCGGAGGAACATCAGCTGGTCGTGCTCGCCGTCTTTTTGCTGCTGTAGCGCCTCCCTGCCAATGAAGTCATGGTTCCACTGTATCGCCCAGCCCATGCCTGCCTCGATGGGGGTTCGGCCGCCGGCGAACTCGTTGCCGGCCAGTGCGAAGCCTTTCTCGAGGCGCAGGGTGTCGCGGGCGCCCAGGCCGACGGGCGTGATGCCGTGCTCTTCGCCGGCCTCAAGGATATCCCGGTACAGCCGTTCGCCGGCCTCGCCCGGGGTTGTGTAGAGCTCGAATCCCCGCTCGCCGGTGTAACCCGTCCGCGAGAGGATACATCGGTCGCCGCGCTCCACCTCGGTGCAGGCGAACAGCTTGAGGTCGTCAAGCTCCGCGTCGACAACCTGGTTGAGCACATCTGGCGACGACGGCCCCTGCACCGCCAGGATGACGTCCCGGCTGCTCCTGTTCTCCAGCTCGACGTCCATGTCCTCCGCATGCCGCGCGAACCAGGACTCGACGTCGTCGTGACGGCCGGCGTTGGGCACAAAGAGGTATTCCTCGTCGTCGGTATGCAGGAACACCTCATCGTCGATGATGGTGCCGTCCTCGCGGAGGATGGCGGTGTAGAAGCCCATGCCCACGGGGACCTTGTCGGGGTTGCAGGTCGTCAGCCGGCTTACAAGGTCGAACGCGTCGCTGCCGCGCACGTAGAGGTTGCCCATGTGGGAGACGTCGAAGACCCCGACGTCGTGCCGGACCGCCAGATGTTCATCCTTGATGGAGCTGTACTTCAACGGCATCGTGTGGCCCTCGAACTCGGTGAACGTGGCGCCCAGCTCCTCGTGCAAGTCATGTAACGGCGATTTCATGCTTTCGTATCGCCACCGGGCCATAAAATGTTATGGGTACCGTCACTTGATGATGTCCACGCCGTAGTCCTTCTCTCCGTCCTTCAGCTTCCGCGCTTCGGGGGACGCGCAGTCCCGGCAGACGCCGTAGAGCACCAGGAAACATGAGGGACAGATGGCTCTGCCGCACCGCACGCATCGGTGCTTCGCCTCGCGTCCCTTGCAGATGGCGCAGCGACCGGAGACATCCGCGGCGTAGCGCTCCTCCGCCTCCTCGTCCTGCACTTCGTCGCGGTGCTCCTCAAGCCACTGGCGGAGTTCTTCATTCATTTCCTCTTTTTCTTCCGTCATTTTTTCACCAGGGAACCTCTTTCAATCCAGCAAGGTAGCCGACGACGTTGGCGAGATAATGAAGGAGCGGGGTAAACACGAGGAGAAAGGCAACGTGCCACCCCGTGAGATGGGCAAGGAACCAGTTGCCATCGGCGCTGCTCTGCCCGAGGGCCACGCTGGCCAGATAGGAAAGCAGCAGGGCGCCGAGCAGGAAATCAAGCTGGTCGGCCACGGGTAGACGCTCGCCGTGTTCCCTGCCCAAGCGGCGTTTCAGGAAGCTCTCCGTCATGTCGCCGGCGAGTGCCCCAGCCGGCAGCGCAACGATGACAGCGGCGCTGGTGACGCCGACGCCGTAGGTGCCGGGCACGGCGCTGTTCATGACGACGGCGGCGATGACGCCGACGCCGACGCCGGACAGCAGCCCCCGCCAGGTTTTGCCGTCGCCCAGGAGGCGGGCGCCGCGCCAGCTGCGGCCACCGTCGACGGGGTGGCCGCCGCCGAGGACAACGGCCGAGGCGTTGGCCAGGTAGGCGGGCAGGATGAGCCAGACTGCTTCGCCCATGACCATCCAGTCCATGTCCATGTATGGCGCTACGATACATAGTTTTTCCCGTGCAGCCCGGAGACAGACAGGCTCGGGCTGGCATCCGAGTCGACAGACGCCCCAAACTATATATATGGGGTCGCGGTATGCGGGCAGGAGCAAACCTACTATGGAAGGAACAGTAAAGAAATGGATGATGTCCTATGGCTTCATAGAGACAGACGAACTACAGGAAGACGTTTTTGTGCATGAGTCCGACGTCCAGTCGGGCGCTCAGCTGACAGAAGGAACAAAAGTCAAGTTCGACATGCAAGAGGAATCCCGTGGACCCAAAGCCGTCCACGTCGAAGTCATCGAGTAACCGGCATCCTCTCACCGAGCAGCCAGATACGCAGGCACCGCCTGCCCTTTTCCCTTCATCTATCTGTTTTTTACAACGACTGTGCCGGCAACGACGTCACCGAGCCGCTGTTTTTTTCCGGTGAAGCCGATCATGATGAGGCTGACCAGGTAGCCGAGGAGGAGCATGTCGAAAAACCGGATGACGTTGCGGGTGAACGCCGCCATGAAGTCCGGGGTGCCACCTCGCTCGTCTGTCACGGCGAGGCCGAGGAGGCCCTTGCCGACCGTGATCCCGGCCGCCCATTCCAGCCCGGTGAAATAGAGCAGCTGCATCGAGAAAAAGAACACGAAGAACATCGTGGCCACGTTGAAGCTGGACAACAGCGCGGGAAGCAGCGACAGAAACCCGAGGATTGCCGCATCGAGGAGAAACGCACCGGTGCGGCGGAGCGCCGAGGCATAGCGGCGGCGCTCAAGCTTGTCTAACGCATCGAGGAGCAGCCGACTCGTCGTCACTGCAGCGCGGGCGTCTCCGGCGCTTGTGACGGGACGGTTTTGCAGCAGCGTGAAGTCGTGCCCGGCAGCCTGGCCGAGCAGCCGTCGCACCACCTGGACATCGCACGGGTATCCAAGCCAGGTGAGTTTTTCCCTGACCGCCCGGGCGGCGAGATGACGGGCTGTCTCCCGGTCTCGTGCCGAGCGCGCGCTGGCAAGCAGCATGTGGGGATCGCGGCTCCGGGCGGGGCGCCGCTTGATGCCCCGATGCATGAACGGCAGGACGAGGCAGAGGGAGAGCAGCCCGGCGATGTAGACCATGTCGTACAGGCCGGCGCCGCCGACGGAGCCCATGAACGGCTCGCTGAATATCTCCGGCAGATGGAAAAAATCAGCGCCGATGACCACGCCCAGCGTCGCGATGGCGTAGCTGTATCCTGGCGATGCGACGGAGCGACGTGACGCCAGGAGCAGCGCAAGCAACGCGGCCAGAATCGAGGGGAGCAGGTAGAAGGGAAACGAGGCGACGACCCCCATGGCGGTCACCCGGGTTACCATGAACGAGGCAGCGGCGACGAGGCCGACACCGGCGACGAGGCGGGGCAGCCCGACGTCGTGCTTCCGGATGAGATGGAGGGAAAGCACGATGGGAACGACGGCGCCGCCGACGTTGAACGCCAGGAAATAGTCCCGGTATATGAACACGGGAACGTCGAACAGCATCGCCGCGAACGGCCCGATGGCGACGAGGCCTATCTCCTGGCGTGACAGCCCGATCGCCTGGAACATCCCCCGGCGAGTGACATAGGCAGCGAGGAGCCCGGCCAGCAGGACAAGTGGCAGCAGCAAAAGGAAGAGCGTCTGCAGCAACTGTGGCGACACATCCCTGGATTGCATGTCGCTACAAAAAGGTTTGGAAACGCCGTGAACAAACTATATTAAGGCGAGTGCATATTATTTCAACAATGAAGGGGAAGGCCCGGTGTCCTCACTGTCGGGAAAACGTCATCGTCGAGGTACCGGAGGGAGCCAGCGGCGAACAGGTCGTCACCTGCCCACAGTGCGGCATGGATTTCAGGGTCAACGTCAGCGAGCGGTACAGCTGGGAGGAGGAGACCCCGCCCATTCATCCCTCAGTCCATCCCGACAAGCGATCGCTGAAGCCGGCGATGGCTGGCGCTCTCCTCATCGTGATATTTCTCCTTGGGACGATAATGGCGGGAGCGCTGCTGTTTTCGATGGACACCGTGACTGATACAGGCATGACCGGTAGCTACTCCGGCACCGTCGTGGGCGAGGACGGCACCGGGCTGGCCGGCGTCAACGTCTCTGTTGAAGGCGAGAGCCTGACGGCGGCGACCGATGCCTCGGGTGGCTTTACGCTCTCCAACGTATCCGGCGGTAAACATACGCTGGTGTTTTCCAAGCAGGGCTACAAGACACTCCGGGCGGAGGTGTTTGTGCTTCCCTTCGACATTGCGGTGCCCACCAAGGATTTCTCCATGGAACCGGGACCGGAGACGGAGTCCACCAGCCAGCAGGGAATGATAGTCACGGTCCTTGAGCTGGCACCGGTGCTCGCCGGTGGCATTCTGGCGCTGTCAATCGTCGCGTTGATCGGTGGCATCCTCGCCATCCTGCGGAAGTACTTTGTCGTGGCGGTCGTCGGCGCCGTCTGCGGCACCATCGCCGGGTTTTTCAGCATCGTCGGCATCCCGCTGGGTATCATCGCGCTGGTGCTGCTGCTAATATCGAAGGAGGAGTTCATCCCTGCCGGCAGCGAAGAGTACAGCTTTTAGCGAGGGGTCAATAACCTTTATCTACCGGGCCTCTATGTAACCGACGATGTCGACGATATGGCTGCAGGCGCGGCTGGCGGTCGCCGTGGCGGTGATGTTCGCCCTTATCTACGGCTTCATCACGCTCGTCGCCTATCTGATGGGCGCCGCCTACCCGATACCGCTGGCAGCGCTGGCGGTCATCATCGTCGTCCTGCAGTATGTCGCCGGCCCCAAGATCGTTGAGGCGACGATGGCCGTGAGCTACATCGAGCGGAGCGACAATCCAGAGCTGTATGACATGGTACAGCGACTGGCGCAGCGAGGGAGTCTGCCCATGCCCAAGGTCGGCATCTCGAGGCGACAGGTCCCCAACGCGTTTGCCTTCGGGCGCAGCCAGAAGGACGGACGGGTCTGTGTCACCGAGGCGTTGCTGCAGCGGCTCACCCGGGAGGAGCTCGAGGCCGTGCTCGCACACGAGGTGTCGCATCTCCGTCACCACGACATGGTCGTCACCACCACGCTGTCGGTCATCCCGCTCATCTGTTATTTTGCCTTCTGGACGTTTCTGTTTGGACGGGGGCGGCAGGGTGCAGGGGCGATCATCGCCGTCGTCGCCTTTGGCCTCTACCTGGCGACCAATCTCATCGTGCTCTACGTCAGCCGTATCAGGGAATACTACGCGGATCAGGGCGGCGCGGAGCTCACCGGGAAGCCACACGTGCTGGCCTCCGCCCTCTACCGCATCACGCTTGATACCACCCAGGTCAGCCCGGAGGAACGGAAAAAAGTAGCGGGCATCAAGGCGTTTCTTGCCACCGACCCGTCCAGGTCGGAGCGGGACATCACCGACCTGCGGCAGGCCGACCTCGACATGGACGGTCATCTCGACAGCCGCGAGGTGCAGCGGTTCGCCGACCGTGCAACGGTGAGCGCAACAGACAGGCTCATGGAAGTGTTTTCCTCGCACCCCAACATGGTGAAGCGGGTGCGGCGACTGGCGTCGATACAATGAGCGAGGAGCTCGTCAAGATGGACATCCATCCAGAGTACTACCAGGCTGACAGCTACAGCGAAATCGTGCTCGTCAACGACGAGATAGCGCTGCCCATCTACGTGACCAAGGCACAGGCGGTCAGCATCATTAACGGGCTGCACGGGGTAGCGCCGTCGCGCCCGATGACCCACGATATCTTCATCAAGCTCATCAACGCCATGTCCGGCTGTATCATACGGGTCGTCATCGATGGCCTGCATGCAGGCGTCTTCATGGCCAAGCTCTACATAGAGCACTTCAGCGGCGGCGACGCCGAGGAGATAATTATGGATGCGCGACCCAGCGACTGCATCGCCCTGGCCGCCCGGGAGGGATGCGGCATCTACGTCGCGGCGGACGTCCTGCAGGAGGCAGGCAAGCAAAAAGAGGAGCTGGGCATCGAGTAGCCGCGCCGGTGTGCACGCCGGCGTGCACACGACATGCACATAATGTTTAAATATTCGCGGTGGATTGATTGGACGAGGCAGTTACCATGAAAAAGATAGTATCCTTGGCCATTGTTGGCATGTTCCTCATCGGCGGTTTCAGCGCCATAGGAATTCAGGAGACAACGTCGGCGCCCGTGTCCACCGCCCGTCACGTGACCGTTCCCTCCCTGCAGATGCGGGAGGACGGCGAGGCGTCAGTGGAGCTCCTGCTGGAAGGCACGAGTGACTACGTGGTGGACGCCGGGAAACCGAAGCTCCCCAAGCTGGTAAAGACGATCGAGCTGCCCTTCGGCGTCCGCAACGTCGAGGTGCAGGTCACGCTCCACGACGTGGAACACCGGACGATCACGGCTCCCGTCAGTCCTGCGGCCGCCCTGCAGCCGCTGTCCCCCCAAGCTGCAGCGACGGCCCAGCCGGAGAAAGACCCATCGGTGTACAGCCAGGACAGCTACTACCCCGACAGCTGGTATTCCTACCGGGTCGGCTGCGGTCTCAACGACGAAGGGCGGCACGTGACGCACGTCCCGGTTCACATCTACCCCGTCCGGTATGCACCGGCGAGGGACACGCTGGCTGTGGCGGACAGCGCAACCATCCACGTCAGCTACGAGCGGGCGGAGGAAATGCCCTTTACCGCGGGCGACGAGTACGACATGGTCATCATCGCTCCCGACACGTTCTCCCGGCAGCTGGAGCCGCTGATCCAGCACAAGAACGACCACGGAATCGATACCTACCTGAAGACCACCGGTGAGATCTACAGCAGCTACAGCGGCGTCGACCAGGCAGAACAAATCAAGTATTTCATCAAGGACGCCATCGAGGCCTACGGCATAAAATACGTCCTGCTTGTCGGCGGCCTCAAAAACCAGTTCTGGGCGAAGCCGCGGGACAACGCGAACATCGGCGCCAGGGGATGGCATCTGCCGGTGCGATACACCAACCTGTGGGACAATCCCGCTTTCCCGCTGCAGGAGGCAGAAATCTACGATCCCGGTGTCATCAGCGATCTCTACTACGCGGATATATACCGGGAGGGCGGCGAGTTCGCCAGCTGGGATCCCAGCGGCGACGGTATCTTCGCCGCCTGGAACAAGCCGGGCGTCGAAAACGACACCTGGCTGGATCTCTACCCCGACGTCGCGGTCGGGCGGCTCCCCTGCCGCAGTACCCGTGAGGTGAAGACCGTGGTCGACAAGATCATCAACTACGAGCAGGGCGGCACCGGTGACTGGTTCAACCGGATGACCGTCGTGTCTGGTGACGGCTTCCTCGACCAGGAGGATCTCGACATCAAATGGGATACCTCCACCGTGTCAGACGGCGAGTACACCATCTACGCGCAGAGCAACAACCCCGAGGGCGACTACGGCCCCGTCGATGTCATCAACGTGACGGTCGACAAGTCACAGGAGACCCAACTCACGTTCAACCACGACGACCACCTCAAGGCGGCGCTGCAGGAGGGATACCCGGCACCGCCCATCGCCGAGATATGTACCGTCTCGGAGGGAAACGTCCTCGGTAACACCGACTACCACTATGAGCCCACAGAAAGTGAGGCGTATCTCAACTGGTTCACCCACTGGGCGAACATGGATTACACCGACGGCGTGCTGACCATCCGCGGGAAGAGCTACGACCCGCGGCCCTACGGCAACATCACCGACATCCACGTCTGGGTGAAGAATAGCCAGGACGAGGTGGTGTTCGAGGCATGGCGTAACGACACCAAGATGTTCTATGAGGGCGAGTACGCGGTCGGCAGCAAGGCCGTCAAGGGACGCGGTGGCGCCCTCTACTACATGCCGGAAAGCATCGAGCGGAACGTTGTGTTCGCGTCGAACGGCCGCTTCACCGGCATGGACTCGGTCATTACCGAGCTCAACAAGGGCAGCGGCTTCATGTTCATGTCCGGCCACGGCAGCCCCAACTCGTGGGGCGATCATTATCCAGGTGTGCCGGGCAACCGGGCCGGCGGCAGCCTGACCGGGTTGGTCGTCACTCAAATCAGGCCGTGGTTCCCCTGGCTGAGCTTCCCGGTCTATCCGATCGACAGCTTGGAGAACGGCGACAAGCTCCCCATCGCGGTCATCGGCGGCTGCCACAACAGCCAGTTCAACGTGTCGATGGTGCCGGCGATGTACCACGCGCTGCATCTGTTCTTCCCGTTCATCAACGACAACTACATGTGGACGTACGGGATGCCGGTGCCTGAGTGCTTCAGCTGGCGGCTGGTCCGAGCGCAGGACGGCGGCGCCATCGCGAGCTTCGGGAACACCGGCCTCGGCTACGGGGTTCCCGGCGACGACTGCACGACGGGCGGCGGTGACGCCTGGATCACCATCGAGATATTCAGGCAGTACGGCGCCGAAGGCGAGGACATCCTGGGTAACGCGTACTACCAGACGAAGACCCATTACGTCGACTCCTTCGACATGACCGACCTGGGTGCAGGACACACGAAGACGGTGCAGCAGTGGCAGTTCATGGGCGACCCGTCGCTCAAGATCGGCGGCTACGAGTAAAGAGTCGCTCTTTTCCCTCTCTTTTTCTTTTTGTTTTTCTTTTCTCTTGAGGTAAAAAACGTAACCCCCCGCTATTAACGATAGTTAAGCTTTAATATGGGCGTCCCATTTCAGTGTAAGTGATAGCATGAATAGCAGGATAAAAATTGGTTCAATCGTCGTGCTGCTGGCCCTGGTCGTCCCGTCGGTCATGGCGTTTACCAGTCAGCCCGACGTGACGATGCCGTCAGATCAGCTCAACGACCCACCGACAAAGCCCACCATCGAGGGACCCAGCTCAGGCGAAACCGGGACAAGCTACCAGTACACCTTCACCTCGACGGACCCAGACGGCGACGACATCCACTACTGCTACGAATGGGGCGACGGCGACAGCGGCTGCACCCAGTACCTCGAGTCTGGCGAACAGGCAACCGTCTCCCACACCTGGGACAGCGACGGCGACTACACCCTCGAAGTCTACGCAGAAGATAAAAGCGGTGCAGCCAGTGAGACCGCAACGATGACCGTCAGCATGCCGCTGGTTGTCACCCACAGCACCACTGGCTCCCATACCGTACTGGCCGAGTACGGCACAACGACATGGTGCCCCAACTGCCCGCCGGCCAGCGAAAAACTGTACGAACTATACAGCCAAGGGGAACTGCCGTTCCACTACGTCACGCTGGTGTATGACCAGAACCCCATCGCCAACAGGCGGGGGCAATGGCTCAGCGACTCCTACATACCCATGCTGTATCTCGACGGTGGCTACGACGTCGTGGACAGCACCGTTGACTACGCTGCATCCATCGAGGAGGCTGCCAGCCGGGACGCCAAGCCGGTCTCAATCGACGTGACGGCCACGTGGCAGAGTGACGCAGAGATAGCGGTCACCACGAGCATCACCAACGAAGGCTCGTCCACCTACATCGGTCACGTCCGTGCCTACGTCACCGAGATCACGTCCCGCTGGAGTGATGAAAGCGGCAGCCCCTACCATTACGCCTTGCTCGACTACGCGCTCAACAAGCACGTCTCCGTTCCAGGAGGAGAGACATACGAGGAAACCACCACCTTTGACGGGGCTGCACAGCACGGCAACCTCACCTTTGGCGACATCACGCCCGATAACATCCAGGTAGTCGCCGCGACGGCGCACTGGCTCCCGCACCTGCAGAAAAACCCGTGGACGTCGCCCCGGCCATATCGATTCTTTGCGCAGTTTACCGATGATACAGCGGCTACGCTGGTAGCGGAGTGAGCATGTCCTCAGGTAAAATACTTGCGGGGCTGATGCTGCTGGCCCTGGTCGTCCCGTCGGTCATGGCGTTTACCAGTCAGCCCGACGTGACGATGCCGTCAGATCAGCTCAACGACCCACCGACAAAGCCCACCATCGAGGGACCCAGCTCAGGCGAAACCGGGACAAGCTACCAGTACACCTTCACCTCGACGGACCCAGACGGCGACGACATCCACTACTGCTACGAATGGGGCGACGGCGACAGCGGCTGCACCCAGTACCTCGAGTCTGGCGAACAGGCAACCGTCTCCCACACCTGGGACAGCGACGGCGACTACACCCTCGAAGTCTACGCAGAAGATAAAAGCGGTGCAGCCAGTGAGACCGCAACGATGACCGTCAGCATGCCGTTGCGGCATACCGCCGGCATGGCGTACTCGGGCACGCTCCGGGTCTACATCGTGGAGCCGACCTCCCGCTGGGACAACTACGACGGTAACCCCTATCATTTTGGCTTCCTCGACTTCGCTGTTGAGGAGGAGCTGTCCATCCCGTACGGCGAGACGGTCGAGCGATCCATCACCTGGAATCCCGGCGATGCGGGCTACAGCGACGTGTCGTCGGACAACGTGATGGCGATAGCCGCGGTGTTCAACCCGCAGGCACATGAAGGCCACGCGTATCCGCCGTTCCGCAACCCGTTCGACGCATACTATGTGGATGCCGCCGCGGCGGCACGGCCCGGCGAGACCGGCCACAACGTGAACGAGGGACAGTTCACCCACACCGTCCTGGTTGAGGAGGGCACCGCCACCTGGTGTCCCTATTGCCCGGCGATGGCAGAGGCGCTCTACAGCGTCTACGAGTCACGGGAGATACCGTTCTATTTCACGGCGTTGGTCGCCGATAAGAGCACCACGGCCAGCACCCGGCTGTCGGAGGACTACAACCTGTATGGCTATCCGACGTCGTTCGTTGATGGCGGCCGGACCACGCTGCTCGGCGGCGGCGTCGACGAGGAGGGCTTCCGGGATGCCATCGGCAGCGCCGCAACGCAGGACGTCCACGAGCTCGATCTGTCCATCTCGTCCGAGTGGGTCGACGGAGCCCTGGAGATGGACGTCGTCGTCACCAACAACGAAGAGGGCGACACGACCGCTCCCGATCTGTCCGTCACGAACCCCCGGCCCGGGGGCGTGTATTTCAACGACAGCATGGTGCTACAGCTGCCCTTCAACACGGCGATACTGGTCGGCAATACCACGCTACAGGCCGACGCGAGCGATAACGAGTCAGGCATCGACCATGTCGAGTTCTCAATATGCGGCGAAGTCGTCGCCAGCGACAGCGAGGTGCCCTATGAATATGCCTATGATGGCACATTCGGCGGACATACGCTGCGGGTGGTGGCCTACGACGGATGGGACAACACCGCCGAGGAGATTATACCTCTCTACGTGATATAAAAAGGAGGTGAAAAAATGAGGAAAGCAATAACAGCGCTCCTGCTGCTGGCCTTGCTTGCCCCGGGGGTCATGACCTCCGCCGGACACACCGAGGCGGAGACGGCGCCGGGTGGCGTCATCGACGTGACCGTTACGCCGGATACCCCGGAGCCAGGCGAACAAATTACCGCCTCGTTTTCCGCTCCTGAGGGAGCGCTCAACGCCACGCTGCAGGTCTGCATTGGAGACAAGTGTTTCATCCCCGCCGAGATGGAACGGCAGGGCGACATGTTCCGCCACACGTTTTACATCAACGAGACCGGGGAGGCGCATCTCAACGTCACAGTTGAGTTCCCGAATGGCACCGAAACCTGGGAAAACGCATCCACGTTTCAGGTAAAAAAGGCAGGTGGCGGCAGCATGATGCCCGGCTTCACCGCTGGCGCTGTCATGGCAGCCGCGACGGCTATCGCTGTGCTGCGGAGAAGGACGAAATCTTGAAATACGCCGCGGGGCATTCACGCTACGATGAAAGCCGTCGCCCTCGCGCTCTCCCTCCTCTTCGTTTTCTCTCTTCTGCCGGTGTCATCCGCCCGGGCTGCACCTGCGGCTGACAGCGTCGTCATCTGCGAGGTGGCGACGGCGAGCTGGTGTCAGGGCTGTCCAAACACCGGCGCGGCGCTCGAGCAACTCCGCGGCAGCGACAGCGATTTCTATTACATCATGATGGTCACCGACAAAAACGATAAGGCGGCGGAGCGCATCGACCACTACAACCCGGTGCTGTATCCCACTTCGTTTTTTGACGGCGGATACGAGGTCGTCGCCGGCGGAAAGTCAGCGACGGAGCCATACCGGAGCGCCGTCCAGGCCTCCCGTGAGCGCGAACGGGCGGATGTCGACCTGTCGCTCAAGGTTGAATGGCGGGACGGCGACCTCGTCGTCGGCATGACCGTCACGAGCAGCAGCCCCTACGAGGGCACCGCCCGGGCCTACGTCGTGGAGCCGCACTCCCGGTGGAAAGACCACGACGGCGAGGGCTACCGGTATGCGTTTCTCGACTTTGCCATCGAGCGATCCGTCACCGTTGACGGCAGCCTGTATCTCGATGCACGGTGGAACGCCAGCCAGGCGGGCTTCTCCGGCGTGACCCGGGACAACGTCATGGTCATAGCGGCGCTGCACAACGGCGAGGGGCACCAGCGATATTCTGATCCGCCGGACAACACCAAGCAGTTCATGGCTCATTACGTCGACGCGGCGGCTGCAGCCAGGCCGCCTGCAGATGCACCCCCCGACGTCACCCTCACGGGAAAGCCGGCGGAGATCCTCGGCGTGCGCAATGCCTCCTTCACCTGGACGGCATCCGACGACGTCACCCCGCAGGAGGAGCTCGTGTTTTCCCATCGGCTGCTCGGCCGGAGCGATGCATGGTCGTCGTGGTCGGACGTGCGACAGCGCAGCTACGACATGCTCCCGGATGGCCAGTATACCTTCGAGGTCAGGGCGCGTGACAGCGCCGGTCAGGTCGACACCACCCGGTGGCAGTTCTCCGTTGACACGTCGCCGCCGCGGGTGACGGCGACCCGGCCGGCTGGCGACGCCACCGGCGTCGACGCCTTCAGCAGCGTCGTTATTACGTTTTCGCATCCCATGAATCAGAGTGTGGCGGCGCAGGCCGTCTCCGTCTCGCCGAGTGCTGCATATGCGGTGTCGTGGCGTGACCCGTCGCATCTGGTGGCGGCGCCGACGGACCACTGGGCGTACGAGGAGACCTACACGGTTGCGCTGTCGACGCAGCTGCAGCGGATGAGCGGACAGCACCTGGCCAGCCCCTATCGTTTTTCCTTCAATGTTGCCTCCGCCGACACCACGCCGCCCGCCGTGGTGGAAACACATCCGGCTGACGGTGGAACGCTGCCTGCCAACGGCACCATCCGCGTCTATTTTTCCGAGGCGATGGAAACCCGGTATTTCGTCCGGGCTATCGACCTGCATCCCTGGTTCTCCCATCACTTTGCCTGGAGCGACAACGAGAGCGTCCTGGCTATCATCCCGGATATCCTGCAGCCCGGCACCTACACGGTGACCGTGAACAGCCAGGCGATGGACCGCCACCGCAATCGTCTGCAGAGCCCCTACACGTTTTCCTTTACCGTCATCCATCCCTCGCTCATCTCGACGTGGCCTCAGGACGGCGCCCGAAAAGTGCCCGTGGACACCGCGGTGACCCTGCGTTTCTCCGAGGTGATGGATCAGGCCAGTGTGGCGGCGGCGTTGAACGCCTCGTTTTCCTATACGGTGTCGTGGAACGGCACCTCGGCCACGCTGCACCCGACGGGCAACCTCAGCTACAGCACAGGCTACACCGCCAGGATAGATGGAAACGCGACAAGCCTGCACGGCGTCCCGCTCGACGACGCATATACCATTTCATTCACCACCACCGAGGCTCCTCGCCCCGGCCGAGGGCACGACGGGCGGGAGATACCCTCGTTCACCGTCGGGCTTCTGCTGGTTGCCGTGGCGGCGATGCTGCTCCAGCGACGGCGACGTCGTTGACCTTTTTAGGAGGCGTCGTCGAGGAACTGTTTGACCAGCCCGGCGAAATCCTTGAACGGGACGGTCCGGTCGACGACGCGCTCGGCACCGGCCTCACGGAGACGGTCTCCCCAGTCGGTGTCGGACCATGCAGTGTAGCCCCAGATGACGGCGCCTTCGTTGACGGAGAGGATAGCCTCGGCGGTTCTGACGCCGTCCATCATGTCGCTCTCTCCGCGTCGATGAGCATCGACGATTTCCTGGTCGGCGTTGCTGCCCGACAGGTTGAGATCCATGACGACCAGTGTCGGCGGCTCGTCCGCATCTGCGAGATCTCGGTAGGCATCGACGGCCGCTTCGCCGCTCAGTGCGCTGACGACCTCGACGCCGTCGATGCGTTCAAGGTAGGCCTGCAGTATCTCCTGGATGTCTGGCTCGTCGTCTACCACTAATATTGTTTTACTCATGTATTTCACCTTTTTCGACAATGTTTTTGATGACGTTTTCCACCCGCTTGATTGCTTTGCGGGACCCGGTGATTTTTTCCCTACATTTCTCCGGCATATCCTCCAGAGCGATTTCCATGTATCCCTTGGCGATGGCGATTGGATTGAGGAAGAAATGTGCAGCGTCGGCCTTGAAGCGTTTTTCGAGCTCCAGCGCGCGCTCCATCTCCTGGATGGCTCGCTCGCGCTCAGTTACGTCGCGAAGGATGCCCATCACCAGTGCCTCGTCGCCCGTCCCGATGCCGACGGTGGTGGCCTCGAGTGTCTTGACGTTGCCGTCCTTCGCGATGATGCGGAACTCGTAGCGGTCGGAGACATTCTCGCCGCGCTCACGCGCCCTGCCTCGTTCCTCTATCATCGCAACGTCGTCGGGATGGATGATGTCCCAGAAGGAAAACGTGTCGCTGTATATCTCGCCGGCGCTGTACCCGGTGAGCTCCTCGAATGCGGGGTTGACGTACTGGAAGCCGCGCTCTGGATGGATGAGGTAGATGGCGTCGTGGGCGTTTTCGACGACGCTGCGGTAGCGCTGCTCTGCCTTCTTGCGGCCGGTGATATCGACGGCGTAGGCGAACTCGTATTCCTGGTCATTGTGGTGGATGTAGCAGGATGTCACCTCGACCGGGTAGACATGGCCGTCTCTGGCCCGGTGCCTGGTTTCGAAGGTCTTTAACCTGTCGCGCTTGATCGTCTTCCAGTGCCCGGCTCGCTTCTCCCGTGGGTACTCCGGGTCGATATCCCAGACGTGCATGTCGAGTAGTTCATCCCGGCTGTAACCGAGGTTTTCACAGGCGGCGTCGTTGACGTAGCTGAAGCGGCCTGACGGCGTGAGCCAAAAGATGCTGAACGCGGCGTTGTCGATGGTGTAATGCGCCAGTCTGAGTTGTTCCTCGGTCCGCTTTCGGTCGGTGACGTCGACCACGGAGATGAGGCCCGCAGGTCGGCCCCGATGCTCCATCGTGGTTCCTTCGAGGTGCACCCATTTTTCGTTTCCGTGCTTCGTAATGATTTTGAATTCGTAGCCCGACGGCGCTTCATTGCCCTGCTGCCGCTGTTCCGCCCGCCGCCGAACCATGTCACGATATTCCGGGGCGACGACCTCGTGGATTGCCATCCCTTGCAGTTCTTCCCGGCTGTAGCCGCAGATGTCCTCCGCGGCGGGGTTGGCGTACACCCACCGGTTGTCCTGGTAGAGCATGATGGCGGTGGAGGTGGTCTCGGCTAGCTTCCGGAATTTCTGTTCGCTTTCCCTGAGCTGGCCCTGCACGTCGTGGAGATGACCGATGACACCGCCGATGGTCACGAGCATGATGGTGCCTATCAGGCCCCCGTGGGTCATAAGATGTATGCCGGGCGCTCCCTGCACCATGAGCAGCGCCACGTTGACCGGAAACATGCCGAGGCCGCTGGCGACGCCGCCACGCAGCCCCGTCATCCATCCAAAGGCGAGAGGAACCACGATTGAGAACCCGACGACGCCGGCGCCCAGCACCGGGTAGGAGAGGGAAAAGATGGCGAGGTAGGCTGCAACGGCGCCGGCCAGCACGAGTAGCTGCTTCGCCGTGTTCATGGTTGCTTCCCGGCAGGCAGCCACATAACAAAGACTGTTCCCTGCGGCTCGTTATCCTCAGCCTCGATGGAGCCGCCGTACCGCTCGATGGTCTTTTTGACGATGTAGAGACCGAGGCCGCTCCCGGCGGTGTCGCCGTGGGAGAAGCCCTCATCGAACACCCGCTGCTTCACTTCGTCAGGGATGCCTGAGCCGTCGTCAGCCACCCGGACCTCGCAGGTTTCGTCGCCGCACGAGAGATCGATGGTTATCTCGGAGGCGTCGCCGTGTTTGACGGCGTTGTCGACCAGGTTCCGCAGCACCGAATGCAGTGCCTCGTCGGCCATGACGATAGCCTCCCCCCGGATGGTGCACGGGATGGCGCAATCGGCGGTGACCGATTCGGCTGCCGCCCGCACGTCTACGGGCTCCAGCTCTTTGCCTGCCGCGATCATCGACTCCAGCCCGCGCATCCGTTTGATGAGGCGGACGACCTGCTGGACGCGGTTCCCGGTCTTCTCGAGGAGCTCCTCGTCCATGCTCTCCCGGTAGAGCTCGAGGGCGCTCTGCGCAATCTGCATGTGATTGAGGATGTCATGCCGCATGATCTTGTTGAGGAGGCGGAGCAGGTCGTTGAGCTCCGTTATCCTGGCTTCGGCTGCCTTGCGGTCGCTGATGTCGCGGTAGATACCGAAGATGCCCTCCTGGGTGCCGTTGATGACGATAGGCGCCGCCAGCAGGGAGACAGGTATCCGCTCTCCGTCCTTGTTCATACGGATCGTCTCAGTGGTCACCACCTCGCCGTCCATCACCCGCCTGGTGATATTTTTTCCTTCCTCCTCGTGCTCCGACGGCAGGATGAAATCGTCAGGTGTCTCCCCCTTGATTTCCTCCTCGTCGTACCCGAAAAGCGACGCAAATGCCGGGTTGACGGCCTCCACCTGATGGTCGGCGTCGAGCGAGACGATGGCCTCCGGCGAGTCGTCGAACAGTGCCTGGAAATACTGTCGCTGGAAGGCCTGCCGCGCTTCGCCTTTTTTCCGCTCGAGGGCACTGACGATGATGTCGCCGGCGAGGCGCAGCAGGTTGATGATCTCGTCCCGCCAGCGTGTCTCCTCATGGACGGCGTCGAAGCCGATGAAGCCGACCAGCGACTGCTTGTAGACCAGGGGGACGACGACCAGCGACTGGATCTCCTGTGCCTCAAGGATCTCCTGTTCCTTCTGTGCCTCTGGCGGCATGTCAGCAACCCGGGGAATGTGGATGGCTTCAAACCGGCGCAGTTTTTCCATCCACCATGGAAATGCATCGGTTGACAGCCCCTGCAGGTTGCCCCGCTGCGGTTCGATGCCCTCAGCGCACCACTCGTGCGTGTTGTCCATCAGGGTGCCGCCGTCGCGCAGCTGGAAGACGTAGCTGCGGTCGACACCGACGAACTGGCCGATTTTTTGCAGCGCATCCTGTATCCCGTCGTCGATGTCGTCGGATGGCAGGTTGATGAACTTGGTTGACAGCCGGCTGATGAGCTCCTGCAGCTCGACGCGGTGGCGCAGCGTCTCCGCCACCTTTTTTCGCGCGGTGACGTCCCGCAGGGTGACCAGGCGACCGGCATATGTCCGGTGTCGACCGTGCATCGGTGAAACCGTTACCTCGTACCATCGTGTCCGTCCGTCCATCGACAGCTCGAGGGTAGCCTCCGTTTTCTCCATCGCATGACAGACGTCGACCAGCACCGGATAGTCAGCGAAGACCTCGTCGACCCGTTTTCCGACGATGCCTCTGGTAGCCGAGCCCATGATGACGGTACGGAGGAACGTGACGGCGGCCGGGTTCCCGTGAACGATACGATGCCGGTCATCCACCACCAGAATCGCGTCGTCGAGACTGTCGAAGAGGGTTTCCCCGGCGACGGGCACCAGCTCCAGGAAATAGAATCGCGTGACGCTCCACCATATCGCTATCATCCCTATCGGAAACAGCGCCGGCGTGATATCGTAGGGATGCACCGGGTTTACACCCAGCAGGACGAGCGCGTTTCCCACCACCGGCACGAGAATGCCGGCGACGACGGTCAGAGACTGCCGGACATAGATGCCGGCTGCACTGGCAGCGCTGCGCAGGATGAACCCGATGCCGGCGACGATCAGCAGATAACCGTAGATGGACTGCAGCCAGAAAAACGGCCCGGCGGTCGCACTGATGACCTGGAACGGCCCAATCGAGCCGAGGGTTATCTCACTATAATACAGTCCATGCCCGTGGGGACTGGACGTCCAGAGAAAAAAGAGGGTGAGAACCGGTATGACGGAGAGCAGCGCAAGTGCCCCAAGATGAGTGCATTCCTCCCGGCTGCTGTACCGCATCGCAAAGCAGAACCACAGGACCGGGGCGAAGACGACGCCGATGTAGCGGATCTTCCGCCAGAGCAGCATCGCCTGAAGGTCACCCGCCCAGAGCTCGAGGGCGTAGGCGAAGATCCAGAGGCAGACAGCACCGAGAAACACCATGAACACCCGTATCACCGGCGAGCTGCGCCGTGAGAACAGCGTTGCCAGTAACAGCAGCGAGACGATGCCGCCGACGAGCAGCGGCGCCAGGTAGAGAAAGGCGTCTAGTTCCATCTCTCTGTCTCCCGCGGATGTCTCTCAGATTTTCGAGGCATATACCATCCGGTACTATATAAATACTGCTGTTTTTTCACGTATCTATGGCCCTGACATTGATGACAGCTGGCGTGTCGTTTACAGCATCTGCCGGACCATCCGGTAGCCGGCGGTGCCGTCGGGATAGTAGTCGGGCAGCCGCTCGGTAACCGCGAAGCCATGACGGCGGTAGAACGCTATCGCACCGTCGTTGTCCTCCCGGACTTCCAGATACACATGCCTGAGTTCAGGGGTGCAGAGAGACTGCAGCAGGGTGGAGCCGACGCCCTGCCGCTGCCACCGCGGGGTAACGCAGAGCAGCAGAATGCGGAGCGTCGCGACGTCGGTGAACACGCCAAGGATGAAGCCGACCACCTGACCGTCGCGCTCAGCCACCAGGAAGTGCTCCGGGGACAGCTGCCACATGCCGACAAAAAAATCGATGGTGTAGGACATAGCGAGGGTCTCCTCTGCGATGGCCATCACCGCCGGCAGGTCCTCGTAGCACACAGGCCGGATCATGTGAAGCCCAGCGAGATGACGTCGACCGGGCAGACCTCCACGCAGCGGGCGCAGCGAATGCACTCCGCGCTGTCCGGATGCTCCGGCATATCCACATCCATCGGGCATATCGCGGCGCATCTGCCGCAGTGGATGCAACTGTCGTGGTCCACCCTGAGCTGCAGCAGGCTTACCTTGTTGAACGGCGCCATCATGGCGCCGACGGGGCAGAGATGACGGCACCAGCCCCGGATGAGCAGCACCGCCAGGGCAAAAAAGCCGGCGAGGGCTAACATCTTGGGGTAGAAAAACGCTGAAAGACGGTAGGCACCCGGGTCGAGCGCGAGGGTAGGCAGCGTCGCCGTCAAACCGCCGATGGGGCATATCTCGGTGAACGCCATCAATCCCGTCAGGTAGGAGATAGGCGCGATGACAATAAGGATTCCCCATTTCAGCCATCTGCCATGTCTATCTATCTTCCGGGCCAGCGTGCTCCGGATCGTGTCCTTGACACCGATCATGTCCTGCAGGAAGCCGACGGGACAGGCCCAGCCGCACGCGGCGCGTCCGAACACCATCGAAACCAGGCCGATAAAGCCGGCGAGATAGACCCCCAGCATGAGGTCGACCTCGATAGCCGCATGTTCAAGGATGCCGACGGGACAGGCCATCGCCGCAAGGGGGGCCTCCCAGCAGTAGAAATACGTGTAGACCAGGCCAGTGCTCCCCACCAAGAAGGCGAGGTTGGAGATGAACAGGAAGGAGATCTGCGAGGCAAAGCGCTTCTGCTGCGTCGGTGACTCCGCGTACTGCCGCCAGACGATGGCGGCGCCGACGGCCATCGGTATGCAGAGATAGACAAAGGGACAGCTGGCGCAGTTGAAGCCACAGAGCGTCATGGCCCGGCCTCCTCAAGGGCCTCACGCAGCAAATCATGCACCGTCATGGTGTCGCCGTCTGTGTCCGTGGGATAGGTGGCTCCCTCAAAGGCGTACCAGCGGACACCGCCCTCTTTCTCGTAGAGCACCACGGTGGTCGGGGCGCCCCTGGTGATGGTGTAGACGTCGAACGCGTCGCCCCGCGTCTCGTTGTCGCCGTAGAGGAAATCGATGCTGTAGAGCGTGACGTTGGCAAGGGTGACGTCGCCGTTTGCCTCGCTGCCGGTCACGGTGCCCTTGTCTCTCATTTTATCCCAGAGCGCTTTACAGGAGCTGCAGCCGGTGTACCAGAAAAAGAGCATGACGACCTGGCTGTCGTTGAGCGCCCCCCGAATCCAGGCAGGGTGTGACACGGTGCTCCCCGCCCGACTGCCATAGAGCGACGGATACGTGTTCCAGAAGCCATCGAAGGCCGTGCCGGCGGGGTCCAGCGCCAGGCATCCCCAGCACCTGTTTTCGTTGAACTGCTGCGCCGTCTCATAGGCCACGATGGCGCCCGCGGCGAGGAGCACGCCAGCAGTGGCGATGGCCAGAACCTGCAGTGCTCGCATACTAGGCCCCTATCTGGATGGGGTCGATGGCTCGCCGGAGCGTGGCGATGGCCGACAGCGATGCCAGATAGCTGGACTTGGGGTTGTTGGGATTGGGCAGGTTTTCCACCTCGGCCCGCAGGCGGCCGAAGTCGCCGTGCGCCAGGACCTTGTGGCTGTTGGTCTTGACGACGGGGTCGGCGACGACTTTGACCTTCGTCCGGTCGAACCCGATGCCGGCCAGCGAGAGGCAGGCCGCCACGTTTACGTTCTTCGGCAGGTATTCGACGGCGTCACGGGCCTTGCCCTCGAAGATGATAGTGCGCTTGTCGAGGTCCCGCCCGAGCGACTCGGGCGACTTCGTGGTGACCAGCGTGACCTCGTCGAGGTCGGCGTGCTGCGCTGCCTTGATGCCGTCGATGCCTGAGACGGCGCCGGAGGGCAGATAGATGGTGCATCCATGTCGGCGTGCCGCATCGCGGAGGCGGCCTCGGAGCTCGTCGTCGAGCAGCCCGCCGATACTCATGATGATAAGGTCTGTGCCGGACTCAATGACCCGCTCCGCGTATTGCTTGACTGCCTGATGGGAGGCGGCCTCGAACACCAGGTCGACGCTCCCGAGGTAATCGTCGAACGGCGTCACCGTTGCTTTTTCCACGGAGGCGGCGAGCTCGTCGGCCTTTGCCTCGTCTATATCGTAGAGATAGATCGCCTCGATTTCACCCATCCCGTCTGCGGCATGAGCGACGTCGGTGCCGATGGCGCCGCAGCCGATGATGCCGAGCTGCAGGGAATCCATACCACTAAATAGATGCTTTCTATTAATACGTTCTCATGAGCGCGATACGCGAGGAAGAGCTGCAGCGTTTCATCGAGGAGGATTTAGGCAGCGACGGCGACGTGACCTCCAATGCGTTGCTGACGGACCAGCAGGCGGAGGGAGAACTCGTTGCAAAACAGCAGTGTAACCTGGCTGGACTCGCCGAGGCCGGCGAGGTCTTCGCCCATTTCGACGTCGCGGTGGAACAGGTCGCCGCGGACGGCGACGAGGTGCAGCCGGGCGACGTCGTGATGAAGGTGCACGGCGAGGCGCGGGCGATGCTGGCCGCTGAACGGCTGGCTCTCAACATCCTTACCAGGATGACGGGCATCGCCACGCTGACCCACGACCTCATGGAGACCTGCCGGAAGAAGAACCCCGACGTCATGGTTGCTGCGACGCGGAAGACCACGCCGGGTTTCCGCCGCTACGAGAAAAAAGCCGTCGAGATCGGCGGCGGGATGCCGCACCGCCACGGCCTCTACGACGGCGTCATCATCAAGGACAACCACCTGGCGTTCATGTCTATCAGGGAAGCCGTCCGGAAGGCAAAGCAGCAGCTGGACATGCCCGTCGAGGTGGAAGTGGAAACCGACGCGGAGGCGGTCATCGCCGCCGAGGAGAAAGCGGACATCATCATGCTGGACAATATGCCGCCAGCCAAGGGAAAAATCGCGGCGAGCGACGCCCGCGAGGTGCACCCGGACGCGACCATCGAGGTCTCGGGCGGTATCACCCCGGACAACATCACCAACTACACCTACGCCGACGTCATCTCGCTGGGCTGGCTGACGCATTCGGTGAAGAGCGCCGATCTGTCGCTGCGTATGCGGCGTGCCTGATCAGGAGTAGCCGCCTATCTGGAGGCTCGGGTCGCCGAGGAGGACCCACTGCTGCACTGTTTTTTCGTCTATCCAGTCCCATCCGGTGTCGGGGTTCCACCAGCACTGCGGCAGCCTGAAGTCCTTGTGGTGGGAGATATAGGTGGTGACGGTCTGCGCGTGGGTGGTACCGAGCGCCTGGTAGCCCTGCCGGCCGTACTGCCGGAAGAACTCGGAGGTAATCCAGCCGTCGCCGGCGCCCACGGTGCAGTATTCGCCCTCCCAGCCCCAGCCGTAGCCGGTGTTGCCGATGGAGGCGATGGCGCCACTGTCGGGCAGCTGGACGAGATACCAGCTCCAGCATTCCGGGGTCGGCTGACCGTAGGTGTGCATGTAGATGTTTTTCCCGAAGAGCAGGAGCATGAAGATGTCCATGACCGAGGGAATCGTGGAGACGTTGAACTGGCTGTTGTGGCAGCCGCCGACCACGACAACGGGGTATTTGCCGTCGTTTTCCAGCTGCTTCATCGGAAACGCCGGGAAATCAATCCACGGGAAAAACGGCGACACCTGGGAGACAGACAGGCCGGTTACCGAGCCATGCTGGCGGTTGCCGGGAATGCCGGGATACTGGTCGCCCCAGGTTCCCGGGCTGCCGTGACCGGAGAAAAACGCGAAGCCGTAGCCCCGGCTGAAGGCCTCGATGACGTCATCCTGCCCGGTGAATTTGCCGTTGGACGTCCACAGGATGTCACGTTCGAACGACGCGGGCATGAAGCCAAGGGCACCGGAGCGTCCATGGAGCGGCACTTCACCGGTTGCCCATTCACCCTCGTAGTAGGTCTCTGTGCCGTTGCGCCATTCCTGGAACACGACGTCGCCCTGGCCGTCGGTGATCCAGACGTGGACGTCGGTGATGTTGCCATAGGGCTGCGGGTCGTAGCTCTTCCCGCGGATGGTCAGCACCTCATCGACATATGAGACGTTGGCCCACCAGAACAGGTTGTTGCAGTAGGCCTCGCTCTCGCTCGGCTGATACGTGTAATCATCTTTACCGAGGACGTCCCCCTCCGACACGGTGCATATCTCGGCGATGGGCGGCGCCGGGTAACTCTCCTCAAGGGGCTGCAACGCCGGGTTGAGATGATCGTCATGGTTGAACGTGATGTCCGTCGTTGCTGACTTGTCCACAGTCACGTTGATGACATCGACGGGGCCGTAGTCGCCCTCGTCGTTGTTGCTCTGCGCGTGGATGGTGTACTCGCCGTTCGGCACGGTGGAGGTATCCCACTGGATGTTGAGATCCTCCTGATCCATGAATCCATCTCCGGAGACCGCCAGCATCCGGTTGAACCAGTCGCTTCCAGCCGTTGTCGTCTCGTAGGCGATGATCTTGTCGACGACGTCGTTGACCTCGCTGACGCTGCGGCAGGCGAGGCGGCCGACCGCGACGTCGGGATACAGGTCGAGCTCGTCCTCGGGCTGCCCCTCCGCGTTGGTCCATTCAGCGAAGATGCCGTTGCCGTTGGGATCCCAATCGGCGAAGGCGCCACCGGCCCTGTAGACGTCTGCATAGTAGAGATCGCACGGGTACCCCGGCTCCCCCGAGTAAAGATTGGAGTAGCGGACGGGCACATGCCATCCCTGGACGCCGTAGTTCGTGGTGTCGCGGGGCTTCGCGTACCATTTGGATTTGAGGCCGCCGGCGAGCATGACGTAGCTGACGCCGTAGCTCTCGATGGCGTTTTTGATAAAATACTTGATCTGCTCCGGCCGGTCGACGCCGTCGTATTCACTGTAGATTTCATCCGTGGTCTTCAGCAGCGTGTCGACGCCGTGGCTGTTCTTGTGATCCACCAGCGGCTGCAACGCATCGCGGAACGAGGACGGCGCGACGATGGCGAGGTCGTATTCGTCTGTTGCCGACAGCGTACGGACGGGCTCATCGTACGATATCTCAAGGGTAAAGCCCTCGGCGACGGTGAGCGTTCCCGCGACCGGGGTATACCGAACCGGATACGCATGGACAGCAACATGGGCGACGTGCTCCATCTCGCCGTTGAGGCCGCAGCCGACGCGATACGTATACCAGCCGTCAGGGAACATCTCAGCGCTGCTGTACAGCTCGGTATCCTTGCCGGGCGGATCGGGGAACCGCCCTTGATCACGCCTGGTGGTGAGCGGCCGGGGTGCCGGCGCCGGCTGTATCTCACGTTCGATGGATACCTGCCGGGTGTCGGTCACCGTCGCTTCAACGTGGACGTTGCGGGCGCCGAAGGGCAACTCGAACGTTTCAACGATTTTTGGAAGCATCGGCTGCCCAGGATGCATCAGGTAGGTATCCACGCCGTCAAGCGAGACGTGGGCGTACTCGCTGCTCTCCCGGGATACGGTGCAGTCAGGCACGCTGAGACGTCGCTGTCTGGCCTGTGTCTGCAGCGATGTATCTGTCTCGCCGACCGTGACGGCGTTGCGGCTCACAGCGGCGGCGCTCAGCCCACCGCCAACCAGCATGCACACGAGCAGTATCGAGATAATCTTTTTCATATATGATACATAAGATATTTCCTATATAAGATGCTCGGAGACCCTCCTTTCTTTCTAAAAAACACCAGATGCGGGCGCCGGGATTCGAACCCGGGCTGTGAGCTTGGAAGGCTCAAATCCTAGCCGCTAGATCACGCCCGCAGCGCCATGGCAATATGACGGCGGCGTTTAAATAATTGTCTCACTCGGATGGCATGTCCAGCACCTGGCGCGCCCGGCAACGTGCCGCTGCAACGGTGTCGCTGTCATCGGGCTCAGCCGCGAGAAATGTCTCGAGGTCTCGCCTGATGACTTGATGGTGGCGACGTCGGTGTTCCTCGTCGAGCGGTTTTTCGGCCTGCAGCTTCTGGCCGCCCTCACGCCATCCCTCTGGATAGTACCAGTCCTTGTACCAGGTGAATCCTCGTCGATAGAGCTTGAATCCCAGCCTGGTGGCCGGTGCCGGAACGCCGTCATTGAGGGCTCGTGCGGTCTCCCGGTCGGTCTCATAGGAGACGAAGAGGTGGCCGGGTGGCTTGAGTGCGTCGGCGAACAGGGTGAGGAGCCGGCTTTCGAGCGGGGAATCGTAGTAGGCGATGCGTCGTCCGCCTCTGTTGACGTGCGGTGCGATACGGGTGAGCTCTATCCAGGGCGCGTACCATTTCCAGCCGTGGTAGACGATGGCGTCGAGCACCCGGGAGGTCTCGCCGCTGGCCGTCAGGTACACGGTGAGGTGTTCCTCCTCGGGAAATCGGCCGGGGACTACCCTGGCTGTGAGCACGCCACGCAGCGTCGGGATGCCCCCGGTGAGGACCTGTACCGCCTGTTTCGGCATCGAGTGACAAACCGGTGCTGTAATAAAACGGTGACGATGGCTCGGAAGGCTCTGGAGGATGCTCGGCGGCGCTGGACATCCTTTGAAATGTGGACGGGCTACCGTGCTAACGACCTCCGCGGCCAGTGACAGGGGGTAAAAGATATGCTTATAAGCATCATGCTGTTGTAGCGTCATGTCAACGCAACGTGTAATGGTGCTTGCCGTCGTGGCGCTTTTTTGCTCGTCCGGCGTGCTGGCCGCGGCGCATGTCCCGTATCTGGAGCGGGAGGATTATACCGCTGATGTGCCCTTCGAGGTCCGGCGGTCTATCGAGCAGTCAATCGCGGTCTACGCCTGGCTGGAAAACGACGGCGTCAATCCCTGCACCGACATCGATGTCTACCGCTTTACCATCGACGAGCCGGCGCGCATCTACATCGAGGGCATCGTACCGGTCTGCGAGCAATACGAAGACTTTGCGCCCTGGTTTGCCCTCGTCGGCCCCGGCCTGCCTGAGCCGGAGTACGAGATACCGTTCGACATTCCGGAGGGCGACGGCGCCGTGGTCACCCCCAATCCCATACCGGACGGGGAGCGCGGCACGTTTTATGAGCCGTTCGGCGGGAAGTGGTACTACAACAGCTCCGTCTACGACGAGGTCGTCAACCAGACGGGCGAATACCACGTCGTCTACTGGGATCCCGCCGGGATCGGCGGCGACTACGTCGCCATCCTCGGCCGGAAGGAGATATGGATGCCGGCTGACATCCTGCGCGGTCTCCTCATCACCCCGTTGATACGACTGGACATGGAGCTCCATGTCGACTGCGACCAGCCGCCACCGCCGGCACTGTATCGTCCGACGTTGCAACCATTCAGGATGACGGAGCGGTGAGCCAGTCGCGTATCTCCCCGTTGCGGGCGGCCTGCAAGATATGCCAGCCGTCGGTGAACAGGGGAGCCACAGCGATAATGAAAAATGGGCTGCATATCGCTTGAACCGCTACAGGTATTTGGGGCTTTGCTTACAGGGAGAGTTCCTGGTATTCCTCGTAGGTGAACACTGGCCCCTCGAGGCAGACGTAGGTGTCGCCGCCGGCGATGCAGTTGCCGCATTTGCCGATGCCGCACTTCATCCGTCGTTCCACCGAGACGGCGATGTTGACCTCATTCACGCCTCTCTCCTGCAGCTCCGCTACCGTCGGCTTGAACATGGCCGGGGGGCCACAGACCACGGCTCTCGGGCGAGATGGCAGGTCAAGCGCTGCGATGAGGTCGCTGACGAAGCCGACGTGTCCGTCCCAGCCTGCAGCCTCCTCGTCCACGGTGAGGTGCACCGATGCGGCCCGGCGCCATGTCTCCAGTTCTTCCCTGAATATGATGTGGTCGGGGCCTCGTGCACCGTAGAGGATGTGGAGGTCGCCGTAGTCATCTGGACGGGCGAGCACGGTCTTTATCAGGCTTCGCAGCGGTGCCAGACCGATGCCGCCCGCGATGAACAGGATGTCGCGTCCCCGGAGGTCGTCCATGGGGAAGCCGATGCCATATGGGCCTCTAACGGCAACCCGGTCACCTGTCGTTCGATCGGCGAGTAGATTGGTCAGGCGGCCGACTGTCTTGATACACAGCTCAAAGTAATCGGTATCAGATGGAGGAGAGGTAATGGAGATGGGTGCCTCGCCGGCACCGGCAACGCCCACCTCGACGAACTGGCCCGGGGTGAAGGAAAACTGCTGCTGCATTGCATCGTCAACGAAGCGGAGGCGATACAGCTTGGTGTCAAACGTGAGTCGGTCGACGTCGAGGAGTTCAGCGGGCTCCGGTTTGAACTCGTTATCTACGGTCATCTCTCACAGTATGCGCCGGCATTTTTTATACTTTTATTTTCACATCGGGATGACGCTGCCGAAGGCCAGCGACATGAGCAGCGCAGCCAGTATCAGCGGGGCAAACGGAAACGCTGGGAACACCGCCACCTCGTCGACCACGCCCCGCAGCTGTGCTATCTCCCCGGGCTGCACACCGAGGTGATGCGGCCGGGCGATGACCTCGTCCATCTCCGGACTGCTCTGCACGACGCGGCGGAGCAGCGACGCCGGCTGCAGCACCCTGACCAGGTCGCCGTCCCGCAGGCCGATGGTCTCCGCCAGGAGCATGCCCTCCAGCTCCTCGTTCACCTTCATCTGGCGGCGGTATGGCAGCAGCGGGCTGACAAGGTCGGCAGCCACGGCCATCGTCAGCAGCGCGGCGACGTGCGGCCACGGCAGCAGCCACCGGGCGGCAAAAAATGCAGCGACTGCGGTAGCGACGGGCACCGCGGCAAATGCCGCGGCAGCTATCACCCTATGCCGGCGGAGCAGGACAACCAGTCCAAACAGGTAGAAGTGGATGAAGGCGGCGACGCCCAGCATGACAAAAAACGTGGGGAGGAACGATGTCCCGTCGGGATACAGCGGCAGCAGCAGCGCGACGGCCATCACCAGCTTTGCATCGCCGCCGCCAAATAACCCGCTGCGCCACAGCAGCCAGGACAGCGCGACAGCTAGGCCGGCAGGCAGAGCTATGAGCAGCCACGGCTCACCCATCATGATACGGAGAATGGAGAGCGCCGCGCCGGCTGTCATCATGCCCAGCGTCAGCACGTTGGGTATCTCTCTCGTCCGGACGTCGATGACTGCGGCAGCAATGACGCCGGCGACGGCGACGGCGGCACCGAGATACCACGGCAGCATGCGGTCACCACAGTGCCGATGGCTCCTCGCCGCCGTGCCAGCTCAGCCGCGGCCGGACCTTGATGACGTGCACCGACTCGGATGTGTCGTCGACGACGAGCGCGACGCCCTTCTCGGTCCCCACTTTTTTCAACGCCTCGCTGATGCTCCCCTGCATATAGGTCGGCCGGACGGTGTTCAGCGTCTCGACGTCCTGCCGGGCGGTCAACCGATGGCAGATGATGAGGTCGCTGTGCGACAACACCTCGGGGTCGAGGGCGCCGGGGCGCTGCGTTGCCATAAGCAGCGACACGCCGGGCTGCCGGCCCTGCCGCATCCACTGCTTTATCAGCACGTCCTTCGCCATGCTCGGCTCGTCCGGCAGGAACACCTGTGCTTCGTCGATGGCCATCCAGACGAGCGGGAAGTCCGTGCCGTCCTGCTTTCTCTCATGCATCTGGCGTTCCTCGTCCCGTCGTCGCTCCTGAACGCGGCGCTCGAATATGGCGCGGGCCAGCACCGCGACGACGACCTTCTTGAGTTTCTCGGGGTAGGCGCTCATGTCGAGGACGGTAACCCGGCCGCCGGATACGACTTCGTCGAGCGGCAGGCCCTCCCGGCCGAATATCTGCCACCGGGACGCCATCTCGAAGAAGTTTTCCGCTGCGCCGGTCACCTCGTCCGGTGTTCGCTCGTCGTTCTGCAGCGCCGTCGTGATGTCTTCGATGCTGTAGGGTGCCTCCAGCGACGTCACTGCCCTCGTTATGGCGACGCCGAGTGGGTCTGTCAACGCTGCGTCGAACAGCTGGCACCACTGCGCCGGTGTCATCGCTGCGGTGTGCAGCCGGAACGGAACCGCCTCGATGTCCTTGGCCGCGTAGTCGTCAACCCGGCGGGGGGAGGTCAGCAGCCTGATGTCGAGGCCGACCGGCTCGTAGCCCCATCGCTCCAGCAGCTCCTCCTGCCTGGTGTTGGCGAAGCGGGACGTCCAGAATATGCCCAGGGTGTCGACGACCAACACCCCAAGGTTGGCCCGTACTTCCTCGTCGAGCATGGCCATCTCCTCAATGAACGCTCCAAGGGTGTAGGACTTGCCGTAGCCTCGCTTGCCGCAGATAAGGGCGACGTGCGGAGTAGCGCCGTCGATGTAGACGGTCGAGCCGAGTGACTGGTCGAGTGCGTAGTAGCGACCCAGCTTGAGGAGCCCCGCTGGTCCGGCGGTGCGGCGACCGAGGATATACAAATTATCGCTCAGGGTGCCGCGCTCCGCCTCGTCACTTCCGTTGCAGATGGTGATGCTCATCAAAAGCTATATAGCGGGTTAGTTGATTAATCTTGTTATGACCTGCCCCCACGAGATCCGTGACGAAGGAAGCCTCCGGGTGGCGGTCATCCACTGCAAGAGCTGCGGCGGCGCCTCCTCCATCGTTGACGGCACGTGCAGACAAAACCTGCTGGAGGCGATGGGCGCGGAGGCAGACATCGACCGCGTCGTGCTGCAGGACTCGCTCGTCAAGGTATTCGACGGCGAGGCGCTCTCGTTTTTGAAGGACCTGTCAGCCTTTTACGAGGGACTCACGACCTACACCCTGCCATCCACGCCGGGCAGGGAAGAATGCGAGGCGTGCATCAATGAGCGACGGCGGGCCGTCCAGGAGCTTCAAGAGCTGGCAGGCGTCGACCCGGTGCGCGCCATCCAGGAGCTCCGTCAGCTGCTGCGGAAGAAACGCAGGAGACAGCGCAGCGATGCGCGTACCGACGGCGACGAGGCAGCGGAAAGCGAGACGTGCATCGCGTGCAGGAAGCGATATGTCGACAGCCTGGCCGATCTGCTAGAGCGACGGGGGCTGACTCGGCGCGTGGTCGGCAAAACGAGCAGCGAGCGGTATTACCAGGACAAGGTGCAGCCGTACATTCGGCCCCCGTTTTTTGACACCTACGTCAGGCTCACGCCTCCATCCGACGCGGTCTTCATCAAAAAATACCAGGTAAAGCGGGAGGGCGGGCGGCCGCTCGACGTGTCGCTCTATGCGCTACAGTCGCGGCCGGAGAAGCTGTACTTTGTCATCCCGCCGGAATACAACCTGCCCGACCGGGAGCTGCATCTCCTGCAGCAGGTCAAGAAAAGCCTGGCGCGGCATCGCCCGTCGGAGTCATCATTCATGGACCCCGCAGCAGCGCGGGAATACTTCCTCAAATACGGCCGGGAAAAAATCATAGACGTGGCAGGCGAGATGGACCTGTCGCTGACCCGTGAGCGGCTGGAGACACTGTCGGACATCTTCGCCAAGTACACCGCCGGTCTCGGCATCCTCGAGGACCTGCTGCTCGACGAGCACATCCAGGACATCTACATCAACGCCCCCGTGGCCAACAACCCGTTGCATCTCATCGTCGACGGCGAGGAGTACACCTCGAACATCTACTTCTCGGAGAGGGACGTGGAGAGCCTGTCGTCGCGCTTCCGCAGCCTCAGCGGCCGCCCGTTCTCAGAGGGAGCGCCCATTCTGGACATGAGGCTCGACGCCTACGATGCACGGGTCGCAGCTATAGCTCCACCGTTGACGGAAAAGGGTGTCGCCTTCGCCGTCAGGCGGCACAGCACCACGCCGTGGACACTGCCCAAGTTCATCAAGTACAACATGTTTACGCCGATGGCCGCCGGGCTGCTGAGCTTCTTGGTTGACGGGCAGGCATCGATGCTCATCGCCGGCAGCCGCGGCTCCGGCAAGACCTCGCTGCTCTCCGCCCTGCTGCTCGAGATACCGCAGCGCTACCGCATCCTGACGCTGGAGGATACACCGGAGCTGCCCGTCGATGCATTGCAAAGCCTTGGCTACAAGGTGCAGTCGCTGGTCACCCAGCCCATCACCGCAGGCGGCCAGACCGGCGTCACCCCGAAGACGGCGCTGCGCACCGCGCTGCGCCTCGGCGAGTCGGTGCTCGTTCTCGGGGAGGTGCGAGGCGAGGAGACCAAGGTGCTGTTCGAGGCGATGCGGGTCGGCGCCGCCGGCAACCTCGTCCTCGGTACCATCCACGGTGCGACGACGCGGGACGTCTTCGAGCGCATCGTCTACGACATCGGCGTCGCCCCGACATCTTTTAAGGCAACTGACGTGGTGGCCATCGCTGCACCCATCCGCATCGGCGGCGGGATGGAAAAGCGGCGACGCGTGATACAGGTATCGGAGGTATCAAAACGAGGCTGGAGCGGCGACGTCGACCCGGACCGGGTGTTTGCGGACATCATGCGCTACAATGCCGCCGACGACAGGCTGGAGGCGACCGACCTGCTCGACATGGGCCAGTCCGAGGTCATCGGCCGCACCGCCCGGAAGTGGGGCATAGACATCGAGCGGGCCATCGAGAACATCGCCCTCCGCGCCGACATCCGAAAGGCCATGGTGCAGCATGCCGACCGGAAGCCGCGGCTTCTGGAGGCACAGGCCGTCCGCGACGCAAACAACGCGTTCTGGATCGCGACGGAGGAAAGCCGGCAGGAGCACGGCACCCCCGACTACGACGAGGTGCGGAAAAACTGGATGCGCTGGTTCCGGGACTACGCGGGCCGGATACGATGAGCGGCTGGTTCGAGCGGCTCTGCAGCACGGCGGTGGAGCACTTCTCGTGGCTCGCTGGCGACCTCCACGCGTTTAAGCAAAAGGCGCGGGATAGCGTCTCCGACGAATTCATCGACGCGCTCACCTTTACCGGCCTCCAAGTGGAGCCCTACGAGGTGCTGCTGTGCTCCTATGCAGGCGCATTTGTCGCCGCGGCGGCCGCGCTGCTGCTCGATATCCTCGTGCTGGCCAGCTACGGCTTTTCCATCGGTACGGCAGGCGGCCTGACGCTCGTGCTGCTGGTCGCCGTCACGCTTGGATTGCCGCTGGCGGCGCTGCAGTACCTGAGCGAGTATCCGAAAAGCCTCGCGCGGCGCATGAAGGTGCATTCGCTGGGTGACATCCCCGAGGTGCTGAGCTACATCGTGATGTACCTCAAGCTGGTTCCCACCATGGAGGACGGGCTTCGGTTCGCCGCCCGGGAGTCCAACACGTCGCTGGGCAGAGACCTCCGCAAGCTCATCTGGGACCTGGAAGTTCGAGTGTACACCGGCGTCGACGACGCCGTGACGGCGTTCGCCGACCGATGGGGAAAATGGAGCGACTACCTCAAGCGAGCGCTCCACCTCGTGCGGAGCGCCGTCAGGGAGAACAGCGAGGATGCACGCAACATGACCCTGAATCGGTCGCTCACCCTGGTGATGGAGGGCACCAAGAGCAGCATGACGGCCTTTGCGCAGCGGCTGCATCAGCCGACGCTGGTCATCTATTCCATCGGCGTCATGATACCGCTGGCGCTCATCGCTATGATGCCTGCTGCCTCGCTCGTCGGGCTTCAGCTCTCGCTCATGCACATCTTTCTCCTCTACGACATCCTGCTGCCGCTGGCACTGTTCGCCTATATCCGGCGGGTGCTGCTGTCTCGCCCGGCGACGTTCAACCCGCCGTCCATTCCGGACGACCATCCCGACGTGGCCGGGGTCAACAAGCGGACGAACCTTGCAAGCGCAGCAGCTTTGGGCGCGGCTATCGCGCTGCCCGGCATCGTCTTCATGCTCCTCCCCGTGTTTTCTTTCAAGGGCACGGTGCTGTCGTTCCTGGCGAAGCCGGCGAGCCAGGGCGGCCTCAATCAATACTTTCCGGTCACGTTGTTCATCCTGTGGGGCATCGCCGCCGCCGTCGGCCTGTACTGCCTGCGGACCTATCGGCCGTACAAGAAGATCCGGGACGAGATCAAGGCGATGGAGCAGGAGTTTAGCGATTCGCTGTACGTCATCGGGAAGCGCATCACGGAGGGCAAGCCGGCGGAGGATGCCTTTCAGTATGCGGCGAGGACGCTCGAGGGCTCGGAGATGGGAAGCGTCTTTGCCCGCACCGCGTTCAACCTCACGGCGATGCGGACCAATCTGCGGGAGGCGCTGTTCGACGGCGAATGTGGCTCCCTGCGGCACGTCTATTCCGATCGCATCCGGGCGGTCATGCGTCTCTTCGTCGAGGGGGTGCAGAAGAGTCATGAAGCGGCGGGCACCGCCACCGTGAAGATCGCGGAGCACCTCAAGCAGCTGCAGGACGTCGAGAAGGGCATCCGGCGGTCGCTTGGCACGCTGACGTCGACGCTCACGTCAACAGCCACCATCTTCGCCCCGCTGATCGCCGGCGTGACCCTGGGCATCACCAAGCTCATCTCCATTGTCCTCGGCAGCATGAACCTGAGCGGGATGCCCCGGAATAGCGCCATGAGCGGCTTTGCAGGAGTATCCGGCGTGTCCTTCGACGTACGCCCTGAGTACTTCGTGCTGGTGGTCGGCATCTACATCATCGAGCTCATCTTTCTGCTCATCCGGTTCGCCAACGGCATCGACGAAGGTGACGACACAGTCGAATACATGTACAGCCTTAGTCAGGCGCTGCCAACCGCCGTCGCGTTTTTCAGCGTCGTGACCATCCTGTCAATGGCGCTCTTCGGCGGGATGACGTAGAGAACGGTGCATGCTCCCGTGGCGGAAGCCCTCCAGGTCGAGGGTGACGTAGCGGAACCCGAGGTCCTGCAGCTCGGTGGTGATGGCTTCACGCTCTCGGAGCACTGGCTTTACCTGGTCGAGGGGTACCTCTATCCGGACGAGGTCGTCGTGCACCCGGGCGCGGACCTGCGATGTCGATGTAAACGCTCGTAAAACGTGTTCCGCTCGCTCTATCCTCCGGAGTGTGTCCCTCGTAACGGGCCCCTCCGACGGCAGCCGGCTTGCCAGGCAGGCGTCCGACGGCGCATCCCATGTGGAGAGCCCCTGCCGGCGGGCTATCTCCCTGACGTCTGTGTTGGACAGCCCGAGCTCGGCCAGCGGATGCCAGATGTCCATCTCGCCTGCGGCTCGGGCGCCGGGCATCGAGGGGTCGGCCAGGTCACCGGCTGTAACGCCGTCAGCCACACGGGTGCAGCCATGCTCCGCTGCCGCGTCCTTCCATCGGCGGGCCATCTCCTGCTTGCAGCGATAGCAGCGGTCGAAACCGGCCGGCGGCACCATATCCGTTTCAATAACGACGTGCCGGATGCCGATTTCCTCTGCTGCATCGACGGCCTGCCGGCGCTGCCATTCGGCGAAGACGGGCGATGCAATGGTGATTGCCACCGTCTCGATGCCGGCGTCCGTAGCCGCAGCAGCAACGAGTGCGCTGTCCACGCCGCCGGACAACGCGACGGCGACGCTGTCAGCCTCCTCAAGCAGCGATGCCAAGCGACTATAGCGTTCGCTCACGGCTCTACATGTACCTGCGGCTATTAACGATTGTTGGTTGCGCTGCGTGCGCCGCGGCGGCTATGCCTTCATGATGCCGGCGAGGAACACGCCGAGGGCGATGAGTGCCCCGACGATGGCGCCGACGACGGATGAGACGCCGTTCTTAACGATATTCCAGGTCCATTCAGGGTTGCCCCAGATGGCGCTGTCACCGCTGTAGTTATAGAACAGGAAGGCAACGATGATGCCGATCAGCAGCAGCACGCCTCCGATACCGCGGCTTTTGCCGGAGCCGAAGTAGGCGGTGAACAGTCCCGCGATGATTGCACCGATGGCGAACACCAGCATCAGCATGCTCACAAACAATTGTAGCCATGGTTCCATATTTTTTCCTCCTTAGAATTTTGTTCCGGTGAGCGTTTTCGTATCGGCCACCCCCTCTATGGCCCGGATCTTGTCCACCACGATTTTGCCCAGTGTGTCAAAATCCTCCGCTTCCACCTTGGCTATGAGGTCGTATTCACCGAACAGCGGGTGCAGCTCCACGATTTCCTCTATCTTGAGGAGTTCGCTGTACACCTCATGCTCCCGGGCTGGAGCCGTGGAGATGAGGATGAATCCCATAGCCATCTTATCTCACCGAAATGGTATCACAGCACGCCTTATTAAGTTTTCCATAATCGTCGGGGTGGAGCTTCCTGCGGCTCGGCAGTTCAGCACACCATATAGAGGCCATATATATCAATATAATATATTTCGGTAAACTATATACTACGCCGGGTGTTCCATATACTTTACATCCTGCCTGTCAGTATAGCGCCCTAATACGGGCACAGGCAGGCACACGGGCAACCGGAAGAGGCATCTTTTTTCTCTCTTCCGTTCCCTCCTCGCTCCCCGAGCTGACAGAAACATTTATTGTCCGGAAGCGCATGTATCCCCATGACGGACATTCACATCCAGAACATCGTCGCCTCCACCACCATCGCCGACAGCCTGGACCTCCGGAGCATCGACGAGGCAGTCCCGGACACCACCTACAACCCCGACGTGTTCCCCGGACTGGTGCTCCGCATCACACAGCCAAAGACCGCCTTTTTACTCTTTCGGAGCGGCAAAGTCGTCTGCACCGGCGCCAAAAACCGCGACGAAATCAAGCAGAGCATGCGACAGGTCTGCGACCACCTGGCCGGGACCGGCATCGAGGTCGTCGAGGAGCCCGAGATAGCAGTCCAGAACATCGTCGCATCCGGCGATCTCCA
The DNA here is from genome assembly GCA_964414415.1 of uncultured Thermoplasmatales archaeon. Classification (GTDB taxonomy): domain Archaea; phylum Thermoplasmatota; class E2; order UBA202; family DSCA01; genus CAZESS01. The sequence goes on from CAYPWJ010000006.1 coordinate 74,023, forward strand.
CGGCGAGCTCAACCTGGTCAGCACCGCCCTCGCCGTCGGCCTCGAAAACACTGAATATGAGCCCGAGATCTTCCCCGGCATCGTCTACCGCATGCGAGACCTTGGCGTCGTCCTGCTCCTCTTCAGTTCAGGCAAAGTCGTCTGCACCGGCGCCCGCAAGCCAGAGCAGGTCACCGAGGCCATCAACGCCGTCAGGCAGGAACTCGAGGCAAAAGGACTCCTTCTCTAGCCGCCCCAGCTCTCCATCGACATCCGGAAGATGTCCTCCGCCACGGCAAGGGTCTCGTCGGTCACGTCGCCAAACGACGCCCGCGCGACCGCCCGCGGTACCCGCCGGATGTAGTCACCCATCCTGAGGTCACGCCGCAGATTCGTATGGTAGTGCTCCTCCACCAACTCGTTGACAGCCGACACATACGCCTCGACCGCCTCGTCCGACGTCACAATGCCCGGCTGATGCCCCCGCGCCAGCTCAACCCACTGGGTATACAGGGCCGGCTTCTCCTGCAGCTCCCCGCTGCCGTAGAACTTCTGCTTGAACAGGTCAAAGCGGGTCTCCCGGTCGATGGCCTCCGTCCGCACGATCAACGCAAAGCGGCTCATCAACAGCGGCGGCAGCGGGATGTCCCGGATCGGCCGGTCGCGGAATACCTGCGACGACGGATTCGCAAACGCAATCATGATAAAGCGGCTCTCGATCTCCTCGTGGATCTTCGCCGAGTGCACGCTGCACCGGCCGTTCGACAAAAGCTCATAGCAATGCTCGATGTCCTCATCCGGGATCTTGTCAACCTCGTCCGCCAGCACCACCTTGCCATCCGAATATGCGAGGGCACCCATTTCCCCTGTCGCAAGATTGATGACAAGGCCGGCGCGGGTCGTGTTCGCCCCCACCGAGGTCACCCCGTCGAACGTCCGCTCGATGATCTCCTTCGCCAGCGTCTTGCTGCTCCCCGGCTCACCGATGACGATGGTATGCACCGGCTCCCGATACGTCGAAAACATGCTCACCGCAAGCGCCTGCTTCATCACCTCGTTCCCCCGGATCTCCTCAAACACGTGTCGCCAGAAGCCCGCAAAGCCCCGCTCTCTGGCAAAGCTCCGGATGTCCTCCTCCGAACGTGGACGCTCCCGCGACCCACAACCGGCGGCGCCCGACAGCACCTCCGCCTGCACCTCCGCATGCTCAACGACGTCGTCAAAGCCTGGGGTCTCCCGCCGCAGGACAATAACGTCGTCCTCTTTCTCCATCGAGGCGGCACCCGGCGGCGCCTCGTATACTCCGACGATGTCCAGCACCGAAGTCACGGCCGGCCGCGACAGCGAGGTCACCGCCACCCGGATGACGTCGCTGTCGACCTCGATATCCCTGACATGCCGGTTGGCAAGGATGTTGCGCGCCCGCCGGATGATGGTGTTCGCCTTGCTCCGGCGCATCCCCAGCTTCTTGTGCGTCAGCAGCGCTATCTGCTCCAGCGACGTCAACCCCATCGACTCCAGCTTCTTCCGGTCCGACGGCGGCACACCGAGGCTGTCGAGGTCGTCATCCATCGTGGTGGTGAAACAAACGGCTGTAATAAAGCTTTCACTGCCGCGTCAGCGTCACAATCGCATCGGTGCCGTAGTCATAAAAATTCGACTTGGACACCGAGAGCGACAGGAACATCCGCGACGCGTCGGCGGGAAGCGTCGCGTTGACCGTCAGCGTCACCATCCCCGACTCATTGCTCTGCGCTCGGGCTTTTTCTTGGTCGGAGCGCAGCGTCACCGTCGCATTCGCCACCGCCATTCCGTGCTCGTCCGTGACATGCAGCACCGCCGACACCCGCTCGGTCACCATGCCGTCGCCGTCGACGACGACGAGGTCGCCAAACCGGCCGTTGCACTCCACGCAGGTGACGGAAAACGAGTGCTCCGGCGTCGTCACCATCGTCAACGCAAGCAAAATAGCAAAGATAACCACGGCGAGCACGACGAGTGCTCCCAGCAGGCGAGGCGACCGCCGCAGCCGGCCGATGAACGCCTGCAGTCGCTGCACAAACGGATGCACACCCCCAAAGTAGCCATCTCTTTAAAAACTTATGGCAGCGATGGCTTTATATGACGGCGGCGATACCGGGCCATGGACGTGCAGGCCGTGGCATTCGACCTCGACGGCACCCTCGCCGAGACGGAGGTGCGCTTCGCTCCGTTCCGTGAACGCCTCGGCTGCAGTCAGCGCGATGTGCTGCGATACATCGACGGGCTCGACGAGGCTGAGCGGCAGCACTGCCGCCGCGTGCTGCAGGACTACGAAAACGCTATCTTGGAGGACTGCAGCGCGGCGCCCGGCATGCACGACCTACTCGGCTTTTTCGACGAGCGTGGCATCAGGACGGGCATCGTCACCCGCGCCTCGGGCCGCCACGCCCGGCAGGTCGCTGACAAACTCGGCATCCCCATCCAGGTCATCGTTGGACGTGAGGACGCGCCGCCGAAGCCCTCGGGCGTCCCGCTCCGGCTGCTCGCCCGGCAGCTCGACGTCCCGCCGCGGGAGATGCTGTTCGTCGGCGACTTCCGCTGGGATCTCCTCGCCGGACAAAACGCGGACACCCCTACCGTGCTCCTCCTCAACGAGCACAACCGCGATGCCGACTACCGCGACCTCGCCGACCACGTCATCCATGGCCTCAGCGACCTCAAAGACATCATCGAGGCGGAGGAATAACGAGGGGGGCAGATGGCGGCACACATGATAACACCGAAGCAAATACAGACCGCCTGGACGCCGCATGCCGCTGTGCCGGAGCAGCTGGACGAGCATGCCGCTGTGCCGGAGCAGCTGGACGAGCATGCCAAAGTGCTCACCAAAAATGTGAGGGGGATCTCCCGCTATCCGAGACACGATGTAGACCAGCAAGGGGAAACCGGTAGCCGCTCGCAAGCCCGGTTCGTGAGAAAAACGTTATATGAGCTGTGCCTTCTTTTATCATATGGCGTATATAGATCTTGAAGAGAATACGTTAGAACTGATCAATGAACCACTCGCCGGAGCCTCGATGCGCAATATATTTCGGCTATTACGCCAGAATAATTTTAGCGTAAGTATCCGATATCTCCCCAGGGTCATCTATTCTCTTTGTATCAGCGGCATAGTGTTTCCGTTCAGATGGACGGAGAGACGGCGGTTCGATGAAGACATAAAAAACGTGGAAATAGAAAAACCACCGGTGTTTCTTCTTGGCCACTGGAGAAGCGGGACCACCTATCTCCATAACGTGTTAGCGGAGGACAGCCAGTTTGGATTCTTTTCTACTTTCAATGCGTATCTACCAGGTACGTCGCTGCTTGGAACAGATATTTTCAAGTCTTTAGTCGCCTCAAGTATTCCAGAAAAAAGGCCGATGGATAACGTACGGATGAACGTGGATTTCCCGCAAGAAGATGAATATGCCGTCGGCGCTTTTTCTCCGTATTCATATTATCACGGGTGGTGCTTCCCACGGAACATGGAGCTGTATAACCGTTTTGTAACAATGGACGATGTGCCGGAATGGATGGTAAACGAATGGAAAGATCTGTATCTCTATCTGTTGAAGAAGCAGACGGTGAACAGCGGCGGAAAGCGCCTTTTATTGAAGAATCAGTCTAACACCGCCCGGGTTAAACTGCTGCTGGATCTGTTTCCAGACGCCACGTTTGTCCATATCTATCGCAATCCATACCATGTGTATCTGTCTATGATGCGTTTTATGCGGACGGTTATTCCGCTGTACTGTGTCCACTCTCCTCCCCCGTTTGAGGAGGTTGAGGAATCGATGATGGATTTGTATGTTGAGATGTACCGCACGTATTTGAAGGAGAGAACGCTGATTCCTGACGGCAATGTGGTGGAGGTGTGCTATGAGGATTTCGTCCGTGAGCCAGTGAAAGAGGTGGAAAGGATATATAGAGCGGTGGATCTACCGGGCTTTGAGCGGATGAGAAAGGCTTTTAGCAGATATGTTCTGTCGCAGGATGAGGTATCTGCTCATGAGTATGAGGTAGACGAGGAGGTGCGGGAGAAGGTGTACCGTCGATGGGGCTTTGTTTTTGAGGAATTCGGATATGACCGGTAGATGGTTCCATCCTCTCACTCGAGCCAGGCGGACGGACACAGGCCTAGATACGGCGAGCTGCCGGAAGAACGAGCGAGTGCAGAACTATTGAGGGGTGCCGGTACAGGATGTAGCAGCCTGGGCATGCATGGCCCTGGAGATGATAGAGGAAGCGGCGCGGTGGCTCAGATATCGGCAAAAAATCATTACTGTGTGAGCGTCACTCATCGGGTAGAGAATATTGAAACGCCTCAAAATATGGTTTCATGGTCTTATAGATACGTTGCTCCACGAGTTGTACAGATTTCACTGTTTTCGTATGACGCGGCGCTATGAGTTTACTTGCATCGAGGGCTGTGTGGAGGCCGAGAAAACCTACGATGTCACCGATTATTTTATTTGGTGTCTCGCAAAGGTCTTCGTATCGTATCGAAACGTAATCCTTTTTTGGCATCTGATTGATGTTTTTGAGATAATAGTCTGTATAGGCAGAGGCACGCCGGATAAGGTCAAATAATCCTACCGGGATTTTTGAGGAGGCAAATAACCGTATGGCATATCGAGAGATGGGGTTATCGAAAAGAAGGTCATATTTATCGTACAATAAACCAAAATATTGGTTTTTCTTGGTGAAAGCTCCTTCTAACGCTCGTATTTGGGAATTTAATACGTCGATCGGGTTTCTATGTATAAATATGAACTTTGCGTTTGGAAAAACCTTTTTTATGAATAAAAATGTTGAAAAATCGAAAGGATTCTTGAGTAAAATAGGATTCTCATTGTCTGAGATGTATCTTATTTTTTTGCAGAGATGTTCGAGATACGGCACCGTGTCGGGGGTCAAGTACCAGGGGAAAAACTCTTCCGAGTAGATGAACACATATTCAACGGGAGAGTCAGGAGATATAGAAATGTGGTCCGTGCCCCGGGTGTCAATATTTTTGGTATGTATCCTCCGTCTTATTTTTTTAATGGCTTCCTCCTCTATCCCGTGGATATGGTTATACAAAAGTCGTTCATATGCTAACACGTGGTAGAGCCGCACGACGTTGAACTGGCTTGTTTTATCCAGTATTCGGTATAATATACTGGTCCCCGACCTGTGCTGGCCTGCTATAAAAACCGGTTCAAAGGACGTGTTTTTTATTTCATCCAGATACTGCCTATCCGGTCCCTTTTCTACGGCGCACACAATTTTATAACTAGAAGGCCGTTTAAATATCCACCCTCTTTTTTCCATCTCGCCTCCAAGAGCGCATTTTACGTGCATCGTACCTCGTCTCTCAGGTACGAAGGCGGATTCGTCACCCGCAACTATGGGGGCAGCATCCAGACGGCAAGCACCTGCAGCACTGTTCCTCGCCGAAGCATATAATTATGTCTCCGTGTTGTAGTGCACATGACCGACTTCGCCATCACTGACGTGACGGCGCGATGGGTGCTCGACTCCCGCGGCAATCCAACCATCGAGGCAACTGTGACGGCAGGCGGCTGCCACGGCAGCGCCACGGTGCCCTCCGGTGCCTCCACCGGCTCACGGGAGGCCGTCGAGCTCCGCGACAACGGCAATGCTTTCCACGGCAACGGCGTCACCCGGGCGGTAGCCAACGTCACCGACGTCATCGCGCCGGCCGTCACGGGGATGGACGTCCGCCGGCAGGAGGCCATAGACCGGGCGATGCTCGAGCTGGACGGCACCGACACCAAGGCCCGGCTGGGAGGGAACGCCATCCTGGCTGTCTCGCTTGCCTGCGCCCGCACCGCCGCGAGCTGCAGCGACCTGCCGCTCTACACATATCTCGGCGAAAAACGGGTCATGCCGGTGCCCTTTATGAACGTCATCAACGGCGGGGAGCACGCAGGCAACGACCTCGCCGTCCAGGAGCACATGATCGCCCCGGTCGGCGCCCAATGCTTTGCTGAGGGGGTCCAGATGTGCAGCGAGGTGTATCACACGCTCAAAGAGCTCCTCACGCGGCGCTACGGCACCCCCGGCGTCAACGTGGGCGACGAAGGCGGCTTTGCACCCCCATTGCAGAGCACCGAGGAGGCGCTGGACCTCATCGTAGAGGCAATTGAGAAGAACGGGTACGAGGACGAGATGATGCTTGCGCTGGATGCCGCCGCAACCAGCTTTTATCGCAAGGGACGCTACGAGCTGGGGCGATGGCTCTATCCGGAGGAGCTGCTGGCCTACTACGAGCAGCTTAGCAAGGCATATCCCATCATCTCCATCGAGGATCCCTTCGCCGAGGACGACTGGGAGGGCTTCATCGCAATAACAGAGATGCTGGGCGGCCGCCTCCAGATTGTCGGTGACGATTTGTTCGTGACCAACGAGGCGCTGCTCCGCGAGGGCATCGACCGGGATGCATGTAACGCTCTGCTGCTCAAGCCCAACCAGATCGGGACGCTCACCGAGGCGATGCAGGTCGCCGGTCTCTGCCGTGACAGCGGCTACGGCGTCATGGTCAGCCACCGCTCCGGGGACACATGCGACGCGTTCATCGCGGACCTCGCCGTCGGTCTCGGGACGGGGCAGATAAAAGCCGGGGCGCCCTGCCGCGGGGAGCGCACCGCGAAGTACAACCGCCTGCTGGCCATCGAGCGGGAGCTCCCCGGCGCGACGATGGCCTCCCCGGAGAAAAAGAAATGTTTTAAATAGGTTGCAGGCACTTATACATCGATACCATGGGCGCTATTGATGACGTCCCGGGCAGCGACCGGAACGACCGGCTGGAGGAAACCGTCAAACTGCTCACCGTCGCCTTCCTCGTAGCGTTCTCGCTGTTCCTGATATCAATCTACCAGGCGGAGCTCCAGGGATACATCTTCTACATGCACTTCCTGTACCTGCCCATCGTGCTCGCCACCTTCTGGTGGGGTAAAAAAGGCGTCACCGTCGCCGTGTTCCTCGGCGGCGCAGTCATCACCCTGGCCGTCCTCACCCGGCGTCCGCAGGAAGCGATATTTTCAAGCCTGATAGAGGCAGCGCTCTTCATCATCGTCGCCGCGCTGGTCGGCACCCTCAGCGACGAAAAACAGCGGGCGCTCGAAAAGGAACTGTGCTTCAAGCGCGATACCGCCCATTATTTCTTCAATCCCATCTGCATCGTCGAGGGCAACCTGGAGCTGGCGCACCGGAAGGCACCGGACGAGCTCGGCAAGGAGCTCAGGGAGGCGGAGCGCGCCGTCGAGCGGATAAAAAAGGTGGTGGTCAACGTCGTCGAGGAAGGAGAGATACACGAGTAGCTCCTGTATCGTCCCGGAAAAAAGGTGGGTTACTGCTGCCGCTGTTTTTTTATCCGGGCCCAGGTGTCGCGGAGTTCGACCGTCTGGTTGATGACCAGCCGGTCGTCGGTGGTGTCGGGGTCGATGGAGAAATAGCCGAGGCGCAGGAACTGAAACCGCTCAAATGGGTCGAGGTCCCGAACCGCCGGTTCCACCTTGGCGTCCGGTACAACTTCAAGCGAGTCAGCGTTGAGATGACTCCGGAAATCCCGGTCTGCACCGGCGGGGTCCTCCACGTCGAACAGCTTGTTGTAAACCCGGATTTCTGCGTCAATGGCATGCGAGGCGGGCACCCAGTGCAGCGTGGACTTAACCCGTCGGCCGTCCGGGGCGTCGCCGCCCTTGCTCTCCGGGTCCACCCTGCACCGCAGCTCGACGATGTCACCGTTTTCCTTGACGACATCCTCGCAGGTGACCAGGTATGCATTCCGCAGGCGGACTTCGCGGCCCGGCGCCAGCCGATAGAACTTTTTCGACGGCTCCTCCTGGAAGTCGCCGCGCTCGATGTATACCTCGTGGGAAAACGGCACCGATCGTGTCCCCGCGGCGGGGTTCTCCGGGTTGTTGACGACGTCCATCTCCTGCACCGCTCCCTCCGGCAGGTTTTCGATGACGAGGCGAAGTGGATGCAGCACGCCCATGTAGCGGGTCGCCGTCCGGTTGAGCTCGTCCCTGACGCAGTGCTCCAGAAACTCGATGGGAATGGTGCTCAAGGTCTTCGACACGCCGATGCGGCTGCAAAAGTCGCGGATGGCCGACGGCGGGTAGCCGCGGCGGCGCATGCCCCGTATCGTCGGGAGGCGGGGGTCGTCCCATCCGTCGACCCGACCGGCTTCGACCAGCGAGCGGAGCATGCGCTTGCTCATCACTGTATGCGTCAGATTGAGCGGCGCGAATTCTATCTGCTGCGGATGATAGATGTCCAGGCGGTCGAGGAACCAGTCATAGAGCGGACGGTGGTTCTCAAATTCGAGCGTGCAGATGGAATGCGTGATACGTTCAATCGAGTCTTCGAGGCCGTGCGCCCAGTCGTAGGTGGGATAGATGCACCATCTGTCGCCGGTGCGGTGATGCGTGGCGTGCAGGATCCGGTACATCACCGGGTCGCGCATGTTCATGTTAGGATGCGACATGTCGATCTTGGCGCGGAGCACCTTCTCGCCGTCCTCGAACTCGCCTTCCTTCATCCGCTCCAGCAGATCCAGGTTGTCCTCAACCGCGCGGTCCCGATATGGGCTATTTTTGCCGGGCTTCGTCAGTGTCCCCCGATATCGCCTGATCGCCTCAGCCGACAGGTCGTCCACGTAGGCGTCTCCCTGCTCCACCAGCTGGACTGCATACTCGTACATCTGGTCGAAGTAATCCGAGGCAAAAAACAGCCGGTCCTCCCAGTCGAAGCCCAGCCACCGGACATCCTCGATGATCGACTCCACGTATTCCTCCGCCTCCTTGATAGGGTTGGTGTCGTCGAAGCGGAGATTGCATTTCCCGCCGTACTCCTCCGCGATGCCAAAGTTCAGGCAGATGGACGTCGCATGGCCGATGTGCAGGTAGCCGTTCGGCTCCGGCGGGAACCGCGTGTGAACGCGACCGTCATACCGGCCGCTCTCCACGTCCTCGTCAATGATCGTCCGGATGAAATCACGGCCCTCAGAGTCAGCTGTATCCATGGCGCGTCTCCCTCACTTCTCCCGCCGCACGGCAGGATGAACGGACAGCCCCGGCCAGATTCGAACTGGCGTCAAGAGGTCCAGGGCCTCTTATGCTGGGCCACTACACCACGGGGCTCGTGCGTATCCTTATTAAAGCGATATTCTAAACGTTTTCGGTCACCATCCCGCCGCCCCGGCGGGCACAAAAGCCTTATACCTGCTGCATCCTCAACCGCCGATGACAGTCACTCATCTCTTCCGCTACCGCTGCCGCGACGGCACCCCCAGCCTGATAGCCGGCGAGGCAGGCAGCATCCCGCCGCCGGAAAAACTCCCCGACTGGCAGTGCAGCGACGACCGCGGCATCGCCGTCATCTACGTCCTCCCGGGCAGCGGCAGCCACACAGAGGCGACAATCGAGATAGATTGCTCCCCTGCCATCATCAAAGGATGGAAGATCTACGACCTCGCCACGACGCGCATCACCGACGGCGGCATGATAAACGACCGCGGGGCCACAATAGCCATCGGACACATGAAGCCACACGAGCGACGGCGGATAGACATCCTCCTCAAGGGACCACCCGGCGAGGTGCAGGTTACGGCTACATCTGCATAAAAATCGGAAAATATTTTACCGCTCGCTGGTTGCTACACAGATGACAGCGGCATTTCCAATCAACGAGCTCCCCTGGTTTGTCCTCCTGACCATCTACGCGGTGGCCGTCACCATGGCGACAAAGGTCACCTACCGATGGATGCGCAGCAGGGGGGCAAAAGAAAACGTCGCCACCTACTACAACCGCAAGCTCATCCACATGTTCGCCGGCGGCGTCGTCGTGCTCACCGTCCCCTTCCTCTTCACCACGCCGTGGTATCCATTGCTTGCAGGCCTCATCCTGACAGTCCTCACCTACATCCCCTACCACACAGGCAACATCCTCTACTGGTTCCAGACCCGAGAAAACCGCAACGACGTCAACTTCTGCCTGATGTGGGCACTCACCGTCTTCATCCTCTGGCTCGCAACCGACAGCCCCTGGCTCGCCATCATCCCACCCGCATTCATGGCCTTCGGCGACGGCATCACCGGCGTCGTCCGCAACGCCGCCTTCAAAAAACGGACGAAGCATCCCATCGGCAACCTGTTCATGCTCGCCGTCTGCATCGCGCTCGGCTACCTCATCGCCGGACAGGCAGGCCTAGAATGGTGGGGCATCATCGCCGCAGCCGTCGCCTCATATGTGGAGCGATACGAGTTCGGACCCATCGACGACAACGTCCTCATCACGGTCAGCGCCGCCATCGTCCTCTACATCGGCACCATCGTCGGGCCGCTGCTCTAACAATGGGCTAGGCCGGATTTGAACCGGCGGCCTTCGCCTCGTAAGGGCGACGTCATAACCCCTAGACCACTAGCCCGGACGCGTGGTCAAAGCCTGTAACCACGACTCCATAAGGACAATAGGTATTTTGTTCTTACGCCCCGGATACCGGAGCAGCGAGGGCGACGCTGAGGAAACGGACATCGGCATGATATGGTTACATCATGAGATATTTTAGTAACCAGTACTTCGGAAAGTAGCGAGGGCGGCAGCCCTCGGTAGCCCTTTTTCCCAAGCAGAGAGAGTGGCAGAGAGGAGCAGCAGGCGGCATATAGCTGGCGTATTCAAGTGGGAAAAAGAGAAATGGCCTTATCGAAGGACCGGCATGGTATAGGCACGGCTCTATCCGCGGCTCATCCAATGGATGCAAATATGCCACGCTGTCCGCCAGCGATGCTATCCGGGCGCCCGCGGGTAGATGACGAGGCGGTAGATGTGCTTCAGCCGGTCCACCTTGATGGGGATCTTGCCCGGATTCAAGCCATCTTTGCCGCGTTCGACGATGTTGAGGAGCACCCAGATGTTGTAAAGCGTCACCGCCAAGGTGAAGAATGCGTAGCGAACCGAGTACTGCTTTGAACATGTTCTCCCCAGAAACCTGTTCTTCACCCGGTACTGCGTCTCGATGCCGAAGCGATGACGGTACAGCTCATGCACCGTCGCGGCATCGCTGTCCATGTTCGTTGCATAGGGAAGCAGTTTCTCGTTTTCGTCATCCCGTGCCACCAGCATGGTGTAGGTCGCGCCGTCCGACATCTCGTAGGTAAGCGAGCCATCCTTGTAGGCCTGTTCCATCATGGCTTTGACTTTGTCGTTTTTCACCGCCGGCATCACAAACCGCTCGTCCAGACTCTTCATCGTCTCAATAACAGCGTTCGAGTAAAACCCCCGGTCGAAGAGCACTACCTTGATGTCGACCAGCTGCCGGGCATACCGGATCAACTCCTCAACAACGTCTGCCGTGTCCGACAGCGGCGTCACCGGCAGCACCTTCAGCGTAAACCGTTTCCCGTCCTCCACGACCGCGATGGTGGCAAACCGGATGAACCGGTTGGTACCGTTCTTCGACTGACTCGTGACAATAAACGGCAAATCTTCGCCGTACCACTCGATGTCGGTGAAATCAATGGCGACTACAACTGGATGCGTGAACAACTGCTGCTCTCTCGCCCGACCGAGCAACTCCTCAAGGATAGCGTCGAAGCCATCCTCTAGCACCTCATATGGCTGCCTTGACAGCCGCTCAAGCAATGCATCACCAGACGGCACATCATATCCACATCCCTGGAGCTGCTCAGCAGCCTCCCGGATGGACAGCTGATTGATGCCAGCCCAGCTCAACACCAGAAACGCCTGGCTATCAGAATAGACAGCGTTGTCAGCCTTCACCAGCTCAACGTGCTCCTCCAAGACATCCATGATACATTCCTTCATCTGCTTCCTATGGCTGCTTCCCATCCCCTATCACTCAGAGGGAAAGCTAACTCGCCCTAGAAATATCCTTCGCTTTTCTCCACATTCCGAAGTACTGAAAAATAATACAAGATATTAAATATCAGAAAATATTTATTTTATAGAGGTGAATAAAATTAAAAAGAAAAATACGGTCGTTGCAATGGCTATTTTGCTCACTGTATTGATGTTGATAGCTGGAACAGCGTCGGCTCTTGATTACTCCGTTTCAGCGACGGATCCTCAGGGAGACACCCAGGGCCAATTAACAAACTCCGACGTTGACATAACATCTATCTCGTCCGAGAAGTCAGGAGATGACTTGGTCCTTACCATGGAAGTAGCTGGAGATATCAATGAAGGAAGTAAAGGAAATCATTATACATACCAGTTAATAATAACTGAGTCGGAAAGCAAAGATCCAGTGAGATTGAATAGGGTATTGTACGAAGATGGAGATGCTACCTACCGAATAAACGGCGGTGCCGAGCAGGATCTACCCACTACTCCTTCAGTTTCAGGAAATACCCTTGAGATGAGAGTCCCCGAATCAGCATATTCAGATCTGACTAGTTTCCATCTTTATGCTGAAACTACTTATGCTGAACACCAGGGAGGCGACACGTATCAGATATGCACTGATGAAGCACTTGGATGGTCTGCTTCCGATACGAACGGAGACGGAACAGATGACACAAACGACACCGATGATGGCGGTGGAGATACGCCCGGATTTACTATCCCGATACTGCTGATAAGCATATTCCTAGCCATGATATATTGGCATGAAAGAGATCCTAAGTAGCTATCTAAGTAAGAACTGAACTTTTGCGTTTTTCATTTTGCTGGTGCGTGTGGCGGAGATCGAGTCCATACAGCAAGCGCATCCACGTCCATTCCTTATGCGGCATCATATTATAGTGGAAGACCCAACAACTTTAGCAATTTTTTCTTCTTCGCACCGGGGATAAATGACATTATTTGTAAGGAAGGTTATGTCTTACACTATACTTGATATTATAAAAATGGGGGTTAGCACCCCGCCGCCCGTAGAGCCCAAGTTTGACAATTAGCTAGCCAAACTTTGAATTCCCACTCGATTTTTGGCCATGGTTTCAATTTTTTTCAGCATTATTTCTCCACAGCATTTGACACCTATGTAAAAATTCCTCCGTCCTAATACATATCAGGCCTCCGTTTATGAGCTTTTCTCTCCT
>CAYPWJ010000007.1:0-62516 GCA_964414415.1 uncultured Thermoplasmatales archaeon
AATAACAGCAGCACATATTTAAATTGTGCTATAAGAACAATTTTGTTCTATAGGCACAACGTATATATGTCTGGAGGTCGTTTACCATCCAATGGCAGAGACAGACGAGGGATGGGAGGAAAAAGGCACCTATTCCGGATTCACCATCATGGGAAAGGGAGACAAGCGCCGTCTCGTCGACGAAGAAACTGGCGATGTCATCACCGAATACACCATGTAACCGGCCGTCGCGGCCTCCTCGGACGTGCCAGCCACACACCCCTCCGCCATACACAGCAAACGATGGATACAGAAAGATAAATCGCCTCTCTATTTTCACCGTGGGCGCCGCAAAGACCCACATCCGACAGCACATCCCGCCTCGGCGCTGTCACTTGTTGCTTCGCGGCTACCTCGGCGGCCCTCCCGTCATCCCTGTCCTCCCTGCGTTTCGCCGCCCAGTTGCTCCACCAGATAGATGATGTGGCAGACGCTCTCCACCACCGTCACCCATTTATATGCCCCCTCCAGGTTTTCGCCACGGGCAAACGTGCCGTGCCCCTTTAAAATCGCCGCGTTGTGGCGCTGCAGCAACGGCGGCAGCCGCCGTTCGACCTCTGTGGAGCCGATGGAGTCCACGACGTCGAGCACCGGCACCTCATCGACATAATAGCGTCCCTCGTCGTCGACCGGGACAATCTCGTCTCTGACAAGGGAGAGCGCGATGGCGTACGGCGTGTGGGCATGGATGACGGCACGCGCCTCCGTCTCCTGATAGATGGCACGGTGGACGCCCACCTCCGTAGAGGCAGCGTCGTCGCCGTCACCCGGCGCAAGACCAGCCTCGACGACGTCACCCTCTCGGAGATACCCCATCATGGCGCCGCCTCGCTTGATAAACATCCGGTCGCCGCGCCGGACGCTCATGTTGCCGCTGTGCGACGACAGGTTCAGACCGCGTTGTTCCAGCATGGAGCCGTAGCGCTGCATCTCTTCGACTATCTCGGCATCCATCACCTGCAAAGCCGCCGCGACATATAAACGTTTGTCGCTACGCCGGCTCCAAGTCCTCGCCGCCCATGAAGACCTTTTGTACCGCGGTGTAGACGTCCTCTATCCCCTCCAGCGTTTCGTTGGAGACGGGAATGAGGTCAGTGTGGGCCTCCATTTCCTTTATCACGGTCATCATGCCCTCGCTGAGCTGGTAGTAGAGCGACGGCGAGTCAACCAGCAAATCGTCATAGAGTTTCTCCGGCTGCTCCCCCCACTCCAGGATCATGTCCAGCGTCTCATCCTCAACGATATCCTGTTTGCTCAGGACGTTGACCAGCGGCACCGGAATCCGGAACTGAGTGATGGCGGACAACATGAGCTGCGACACGAAGCTCGTCGGCGTCGTCGCCAGCGATGGGTCGATGACGAACGACAGCATCGCCTGCTCCCGGGAGAGCTGGTCGACGATGACCCGGCCGGTGCGGCGGAACACGAACAGCTCAAGCTGCCCCGGCGTGTCCAGCAGCACGTAGTCAGTCCTGAACTCGTTGATGCGGCGTTCCACCTCGCTCGCGTTGAGCGCGACCTCGTCGGCGCAGACCACCTGCGCCCCGTTCGGCCCGAGATCGTATTCCCGCATGACCTCCTCCAGGGATATCCATTCACGCACGTCCACATCCGGCGTATACGGCACCTCGTCGGCGCCCGGGTCGAGATTGACGGTGACGGCGTCGAACTGCTGCCGAAGGCACCAGTCGCGTAGCGCCGCCGTCATGCTGCTCTTGCCGGAGCCCGCGGTGCCGACAATGTAGATAAAAATCATGCTATCGCCTGAGCCGTTGCATGTGTGCCACCCGCTTCTCGACCAGTGCCTGCTTCCCGATGTCATGCCTGATGAACAGGTGGTCGCCCTGCACATGCTGGAGGCACCGCTCGCAGATGTCCTCCGCACCGGCTATCTCGTCCGCCAGGCCGAGCACGGCGAGCGAGCGCGACGTCGTCGTATAGATGCCGCCGTCCCGCTCGTCGACCGACGCATAAAAGAGGCTGCCGTCCTCACCACTGATTTCATCCACGTTGACCTCGACGCGATGGCCACCGTTGGGATCGCGGCCGTATCCCTCAGGAACCACGTACTTGCAGACGGTGCTCAGCTGGCGCATGTCAAGCTGCTGGCCGCTCAGCGCGCCATCCACCATCGCCATGTTCAACTCCACGAAGTCGCTCTCGATGAGCGGGATGATATTCATCGCCTCCGGGTCGCCCCACCGCGCGTTTATCTCGATGACCTTCGGACCGTCGCTTGTCAGCATGAACTGGCCGTAGATGACCCCTCGATAGGGCCGCCCCTCGCGGCGCAGCCCGTCGACGATGCGCTGCAGGATACCGACCGCCTCCTCATAATCGCTGCCGTTCATGAAGGGAAGTATGCCGCTCGCGTGGCTGTAGGATCCCATCCCGCCTGTGTTGGGTCCCTCGTCGTTGGGCAGCAGGCGCTTGTGGTCCTGGACCGCCGGTGTCGGCAGGATGGTGGTGCCGTCGCAGAACGCCTGCACGGTGAATTCCTCGCCGACCGCTCGCTCCTCGATGAGCACCCGGGCCGCATCGCCGATCTCCTCATCGATAACCCGAGCTGCATACTCCACGGCATCGTCAACGCTGTGGAGGTGGTCTCCTGCCACCTTGACTCCCTTGCCGCCGGTCAGGCCGATGGGCTTGACCGCGACGGCGCCGCCGTGCCGCTCGATGAACTCTCTCGCTTCGTCGGCGTCAGAAAACGCCCGACACTCGAGCGAGCCAGGAATGTCGTACCGGTCCATCAGGCTTCGCATGTACTCCTTGTCCGTCTCTATCGCCGCGGCTTCCTTTGTCGGCGAGGCGACAGCGACGCCGGCGTCCTTCAGCGCGTTGGTCACGCCGGCCTCCTCAGGTGCTTCGGGACCGATGATGGCCAGGTCGATGTCCTGCCTGCCGGCGTAGTCGACAGCCGCCTCCCTATCGGTTTCCTCATGCAACAGGAAGTCGTCGGCCAGCTGCTTGACTCCGGGATTGGCGTTTTTCATCACCGCAAAAAGAGGATGTCCGGAACGGGCGATGCCCCTGCAGATGGCGTGCTCGCGGGCACCGCCACCGATGACGAGTATGTTCATACGCCAATATGTTCGATATGTACTTAAATGTTGACGCGCCGCCGGAGCAGCACCGCGAGCGCGGCCGCGACGAAAACCAGCAGCACTCCGGGCCCAGGGACGCTGTTACCACCCCGGGCGAAGCCACCGTCAGCCAGATAGACAGTGATGTCCCCCGAACAGAAAAAGGACCGGGCCGTGTCGTTGCACGCCACTTTTATCTCGTTTTCGCCGTCCTCTCGGAACGGCGCCGTGAAGCGCTTTTTGTCCTGGATGGTGACCGACATCGTCTTCCAGTTGTTTACGGTGACCGTTACCGCTGCAGGGCTGTCGCGCTGGTTGACCACGGTGATCATGTGGTCTCTCTCGCTGCTGTTGTCGGGGCTGCCGACGCGCAGGATATGTCTGGTGGCGTTTGTGCAGCCGTCCCAGTCCTCGACGGTTAACTGGATGGTGTAGTAGCCGTCTGAGGGGTAGGTGTGAGTGGCGTTGCTGACGCGGTATTGTTCCTCATCCATCACCCCGTCGCCGGTAAAATCCCATCGGTAGTATTTGACGTAGCCGTCGGGATCATAGGAGACGCTCGCGTTGAAATGGTAGCTGTTGGAGTTGTTCTTCTTTGCCAGCGTGAAGGCCGGCACCGGTGTTGCAAACGATTCAACGACGCTGACTTGTTTGGTGTAGGTATCTCCAGCCCCGGGCGGTCCGTCCTCGTCGACGGCCATCAGCTTGACACGGTAGATACCCGGCGTTTGAAAGGTATGATGGGTATAAGGTGACCGGCAGATAACGTCATAGTTACTGTCACTGTTCCAATCCCAGTAATACTTGTCGACTTTCCCGTAGTAGCTCTGCGACTGACTTGCGTCGAACAGCACCTGTTGTCCGACGAGCACGTTGCCGTATATCATTCCGCTGGTGTCCGTCCGCATGTAGATGGTGCTGCCTTCGTCGTCCTTCACCCAGTATTTTGCATCGACGTACGCCTCGGCGGTCGGCGCGGCGATGAAGATAGCGAGGCAGGCGACCACGCCTATGCCTGTGAGAAGCGCCCGCTCTTTCATCTGAAGGCATAATCGTGGATGCTTTATTATTTTTATGACCTCTATTTTCTGCCGGGCAGCGCTGTTGAAAGCAGCCGGCAGAGGAGGTATACGCCCGACGTGGTGAGAGCTCGATGTCGTTTCCAGCGGCATTTTTGGGTGAACAGCCGCTTGGTGTAGTCCTCGCACAGCAGACACGTCTTCTTGTCAACGGTTTCCTGATGCTTTGGACACCAGACCTCACGGAGCGTGCTTCCCATCCCGCTCATGAACATATACTGGCATGCATCGCCTCGTTTATAAGGAACCACCGGGGTCTCATCCCGATATTTAAAACTTGTTCTTTCGCGTGTTCTTTTCAGCGTGAGAAAGGTTTTATATCGATGACGGTTTGCAAGCATAGATGCCAGCCGTTATCGAGACACGGGGGATCACCAAACGCTACGGTGACCTCACCGCCGTCGACCACGTGTCGCTGTCCATCGACGACGGTGAACTCTTCGGACTGCTCGGTCCAAACGGCTCCGGCAAGACCACGACCATCAAGATGTTGACCGGGCAGCTGCAGCCCACGAGGGGCAGCGCACGCGTTGCAGACATCGACCCTGCCCGTCATCCGCTGCAGGTCAAACGAGCGGTCGGCATCATACCCGAGCAGGAGACGCCACCCAGCTTCCTTACCGCCGAGGAATACCTGCAGTTCGTGGCTGCCATCCGGGACATTGATAGCCTTGAAGAGCGCCTCGATCGATGGTTCTCCCGCCTTGATTTCGCCGGGCAGCGGAACGTCCTCTGCAAGGACCTGTCCCGGGGCACACGCCAGAAGCTGATGTTTGCGCAGGCGTTCCTGCATGGGCCCTCCATCGCCTTCGTCGACGAACCGCTCATCAACCTCGACCCTGTCATCCAGCGCACCGTCAAGGACTACATGCTGAACTACGTCGCAGGAGGCGGCACCATCTTTCTCTGCACCCACGTCCTCGAGATAGCCGAGGAGATATGCAGCCGCGTCGGCATCATTCACCGCGGCACGCTTCTGCGCGACCTCTCAATGGACGAGGCCACCGCCGGCGGCATGCGGCTCGAAACGGTGTTCCTCGACGCGGTCGCCGAGGCGTAGCATGCACGAGGTCTTCACCGCCATGGTAAGGGAGGAATGGCGCATGCACGCCAGCATGTTCGGCGGCCGGATGTTCGCCCTGTTCCCCCTCATGCTGGCTGGCTTCGCCGCCGTCGGCGCCGTCTTCGCCTCCGTTCTGGTGGATATCATCGGTTCCTTCGCCGTGGCGTTCATCGCGCATTACTCGCTGCTGCTGTTCGGCGTCAGCGTCGGCGCCTTCGGCCTGCTCGGCCGGGAAATCATGAACCGACGGTTCGGGCAGGCAAGCCTCGTCGCGTACAGCGCACGGAGCCTTCCCGTGTCGGAGCGACACGTCATGGCCGCCTTCTATCTCAAGGACATCCTTTACTACATGCTCCTCTGGATTCTTCCATTGCTGGCCGGTCTTGCCCTGGCTGCGCCGCTGCTGTCGCACGGCTCGGCTGCCCCCAGGCTGCTCGTCTCGCTTCCCCTGTCCTTCCTGGTCGGGCTGGCAGCGGTGTTTTTCCTCTCCACACTCTACCTCCATGCAAAGACGCTGCTCGCTGCAGCACTCGCCGGAATTGGCATCCTCAGCCTGCTGCTTTCACGCCATTTGGGGGTCCAGCCGGCGGTGCTGCTTCCCCCGTTCTCGTTTTTTCTGCACCCGTCGCTTACCTCGCTCGGTGTGTCGGCGCTGGCCGTCGCCGCGTTATCCATCGTGTCTATCTGGTTCATCCGGGTGGAGTACCCGGCCAGGGAGCGTCACTACGCCGATGCGCTGCCCCGGCTTGCCGGGCGGCTGCCAGTCCCGCATCGATGGCTGGTCGCCAAGGATTTCCTGGACTTCATTCGGAGCGAGGGCGGCGCCGGCAAAATCATATTTGGCTTCGGGCTGCCGGCCGTCATGGTGTGGCTGCTTTTCTATGTGCTCGCAGCCTTTATTCCAATGCTTGATTTCCTGCCGGTCTTCGCGCTCTTCCTGGGCATCATCGCCTCGTCGATGTACAACTGGCTGACCGAGTTTGACTCCCTCGCCGGCTACGCCTTTCTGCCGGTATCCGTCGGCACCGTCATCCGGGGCAAAATTGTGAGCTATCTCCTGCTCCTGCTCATCCCGATGGGTGTCCTCGTGGGTGCCGCCGCTGTCTCCGGCCAGCTCGGGCTGCTCGTCCCCGCCGTCTGTGCATGCATCGGCATGTCGCTCTATGTGCTGTCCGCCACTGTCTACCTGATGGGGCTGCATCCGACGGTGCTCATCTACAACGCGAAGCGCTTCGCCCTCTACACGGCGATGACCGCGCCCGTCGCGGTGCTGTTGCTCTTCCTCGCCGCGCTGCATCCATGGCTGCTCTGCACCGCGCTGCTGCTCGTCCCGTTCGCCTGGTACATCATCCGGCATGCGACGGAGCGATGGGAGCGATGGGGGCTGCCGGATCGGTGACCGCAGTTTTCAAATAACCCCGCAGCCATGCATCAATATGAAGCGAGCGCACGTCTGGATATCCGGCAAGGTGCAGGGCGTCTGGTACCGTGCCAACACCAGGGAGCAGGCCGAGCAACGCGGCCTTGCAGGATGGGTGCGCAACCTGTCCGACGGCCGTGTCGAGGGGGTCTTCGAAGGCCCAGAAGCCACTGTGGAGGAGATGATAGACTGGTGCCATACTGGCTCCCCGATGGCCCGCGTCGACGGTGTCGAGGTGGAATGGGAGGAGCCACAGGGTATCGAGGGCTTCACCGTCAAACGCTGACCACGTCCAGGCCGTTGTCCTCCAGCAGCGGACGGAATCGCTCGCCTTTTTCGCCGTGCAGATACACACGGCTGACACCAGAGGTCGCATCAACGGCGGCCTGCACCATCTCGTCGCCGATATGCGGGAGCTGATAGTCCGGTATCATGTGGCCAAAGGCGACATCGTCGTCAAGCGCCAGGTCAGTAAAGCGCGGTGCATAGTGCCCGCCGCCCAGCCCAACGGCAGTCGCCGCATGGTCATCGTTGAGCCCCAGCAGTGCATCCGCGATTGCCTCGCAGGCGGCCGTGTCCCGCCATTCCCGCTCGGTGCTGCCCGCCTCGATGAAAAACGTCGACGTCGCAAGGAAGGGCCCGTGATGCGTGACCTCGTAGCAGACGTCGTAGTCGAGCGAGGCCGCGTTGTCATAGAGGCCCTGCAGCGCGCTGTGCATCAGTTCCGGGGCTGCAGGCACAAGCGTCCGGTCGCGGCCGCCGTAGTCGGCGCCGCGGTAGTTGCCGATGGGGTGTACCGACAGCGTCTTCCGGCCGGAGCGTGAGCGATGCCGCGACGCGAACACGACAGCATCGATATTCTCCTCCGGGCAGGCCAGCTCCCGGTCGACGTTGTCATGCTCGAGGTGCATGTCGTCGATGTAATGAAGCAGCAGATCGCCGCACCACATCGCGTCGTCGTCCCGCTCCCATGAGCCCCGTGACTGCAGCGCCCGGCCGATGTTCACGCTTGCCGTGTCCTCTCGAGAAACGACGACGGCTATCATGAAAACCTTATGTATGCCCGGGTATTTAGCTGTTGATGCTGCACAACGGAAGCGACAGAGAACTCGACCAGTTCATCAAAAAACTCGAGCAGCAGGCCCTGGAGACAGCGGAGGAACGGCATCCCATCTACGTCAAGGCAGGCGTCAAGGACGCCTCGCTCATCCTCGACGTCGGCTGCGGCTCCGGCGCCGTCACGAAAGACCTGGCTGCGCATACCACTGGCACCGTCATCGCTCTCGATGACTCCCCGGACATGGTCGACACCGCCCGGCAGCTGCTCTCAGATGCAGAGAACGTCGAGCTCTGCTTTGGCGATGCTCATCAGCTGCCCTTCACCGACCGATGCTTCGACGTCGCAACCTGCAACATCGTGCTCATGTGGTCCGAGGATCCACAGCAGGTGGTCAACGAGATGGCCCGCGTCGTCAGGCCCGGCGGACGCGTCGTCGCCTCGCTGGAGCCCGACTTCGGCGGCAAAATCCACTGGCCGGAGCACGATGTCGTCGACCCTATCTTCGCCGGTGAATCCATCAGGCAGCGCGGCGGCGACCCGCACATCGGGCGGAAACTCCGTATGTTCTTCGTCCGTGCCGGCCTGGAGACAGAGGTTGGACTGGGCAACCAGCGCATCTGGACGTGCGAGGAGGACCGCGCCTCGTATATCCGCAGCCGCGACTACTACTGGAACGTGCTCCGCACCGCCGGCATGAGCGAGGACGCCATCGCCGCCTGGGAAGACGAATACCTGCAGTCGCTGGACGACGGGATCCAGCTCAACTTTTTTCCGCAGTTCTACGCAATCGGCAGGAAACCTCAATAGCCGCCCACGTGGAGGCTGGGGTCACCGAGCACCTGGAATTGCTCGATGGTCATGATGTAGGAGCGGTTGTCTGCCTGCCCCATGGCTATGTCGTTGAGGTAGTCGTGCTTCGCCTGCACCAGCATCTCCGCCACCGGCCGCCCCGGCTCATACGCCTGGAAAAAATGCAGATCCAGGTAGCCGGCCTGCCCGTGCGGCCCATCCTCGTCCACGCTTGTCGTCGCCGTCTCCGTGGCGCCGATCGTTGCAATCGCGCCGCCGCCGGGTTTTTTGACCAGCGCCCAGGCGAAGCAGGGGACATCCTCCATGCCGAGCATGTGGTACTCCAGCTTGGCGGTCAGGCAGGCGTCGAAGAACACCACCGGCAGCTTTTCTTGGTTGTTCATCCCGAGGAGGTAGGGCGTATAGTAGGCGATCATCCATCTGCTGTCATGTGGGTAGGTGCCGAAGCCGTATTCGAAGCCGTGGCCGGAGTAGCAGACCATGCCTGCCCCCTCGGACCATATCCGGTTGATGCGGTGCGGCAAAAAGTTTCCCTCCGCCATCTGTATCTTGACGTGCTCAAAGCCGGGTGTGGCATCGGCGACGTATTCGTTGACCAGCTCTCCCTCGTAGACGCCCCACCCGGGGAACGTGTCACCGCCCATGAGGATGAGACGGTTGAACCAGTCGGCGCCGGCAGCCGTATTCTCGTAGGTCATGATTTTGTCGACCACCGTCTCGACTTCCTCCACGTCGTGGCAGAGCAGCCGCCCCACGTAGACGTCGGCATACAGGTCCACCGTGTCAATCTCGTGTTCACTCTCGTCGTCGGTTTCACCGTAGCGGCCGTTGTCGTTGGAATCCCAGGAGCAAAAGGTCATGTTGTCGCCGTAGATATCCGCGTAATAGTAATCGGCGTACATGGTGCCCTCGGACCAGCTGTAGTTCCAGAAGCTGTGCACCAATCGTGACGGCACCGCCTCGATGTCACCCACAAGCATGAGATACCGGATGCCCCACTCCTCGATGGCATCTCTGACGAAGTGCTTGATATGCGCCGGGTTGTCCTCGCCCTGCACCGTGAAGTATTCACCGCTGTATATCTCGCCGACGGTGATGAGCTTTGTTGCCAGGCCGTGCTCCTCCTTGTGCTCGACGAGCGGCTGCATTGCCCCAGTAAACTCTTCCGGTGCCACAATGAGCATGTCATGGACGTCGGCCTCCGGTAGCGGCTCTGCAGGCGTCCGGTAGCTCACCTCGACCGTGACGTCCTCCACGTATCGAAGCTCGCGGGTCGCCGGATGATACCGCGCCGGGAAGACCTGCAGAGAGAAAAACGTGACACGCTCACCGTCGTGCAGCCCGACACCGGTATGCCAGTCGGCCCACCGGGAAGGATATGTCTCGGTGCCTCGATAGACCGCGCCCTCGGCGCGCTGCGGATGCCGCTGATGGCCGACCGGGGCAGACTTGAGCGCGGGACGCACGTGCGAGGAGAGTTGCCGCTCGTGCACCTCGCTCACCTGGACGGTCACGCCGGTGACGGTGGTGCCGGCGGAGAGATGCACTGTTTCCGTTCGCTGCGGCAGGAGAGGTGCACCGCCATGCCTGAGGCTGGACGATGCGCCCGGGATGGCGACGGTGCAGTAACCGTCACGGTAGGATACCGTCGGCTGTGAAAACGTGAAAGACAGGGTTTCCGATGTCGCTGCCGGCTGGGCTGACGACACCTCGTTTGTGCGGTCGGGCGTGGGAACAGCGGTCAGGGTTGTTCCAGCCGTCATTATACAGAGGATAAACACGCTGACGAGTGCCTTGTATCTCATGGTGGCTTCGCTAACCTATAAATCCATAAAAACGTTGCGGTGTCGTCCCATGCCAACGGAGGGACTTCGTCCTCCTCTCGAACGGTATGCTTTGCCCTCGATTCTGTGCCGTTCGTCACGGCTTGCCGTCCTTTCCCGGCAGCTACATAGATATTTAAATGATGGTGTCATACGGACATGGTGCATTTCCCCCGCCTTCGATACCTTAAACTGCTCTTTCCTTTCATTGGCATCGCCATCTTTGTTTATATCGTATATAGCATCGGCGTCGCCAGGATCGCTGCAACGCTCTCCAACCTTGACCCGGTGCTCTTCGCCGCTTCTGTGTCCCTCTTTGTGCCGCGTATCGTGATGAGTACCTACCGCTGGCAGCTGGTTGCCCGGCGGCAGGGCATTCACGTGGACCTGGCACCGCTCATCAGGATAAACCTCATCGGCCTGTTCTACGGGACGGTCACGCCGCTCTGGGTCGGCGACTGGATTCGCATGCCGTATCTGCGTGAGGAGAGCACTGCACCGCTGGGCACCTGCGCCTCCAACGTCATCATCGACCAGCTCATGGAGTTCGCTGCGTTGTTCGGACTGGCGCTGGCGGGCTCCGTCATCCTGTTTCCGCGGCATCCGTTGTTTTTCGTCGCTTTCGTCGCGCTGCTGGTCACCGTCGTCGCCGTGATTATATACTTCCGGGAGAAAAACCGGAGTATGCGTCTCCTCCGCCTTGTATCGCGGGTGCTGATACCGGAGCGGTACCGTGAGCCTGTCTTCCGGGAGTTCCACGCGTTCTACGGGCGGCTGCCGGGCCTGTCATCCCTCGTGGTTCCCTTTACGCTGGGGTTCTTAAGTTACGTTCTCTACTTCGTGCAGATATATCTGGTGGCTCTCTCCTTCAATGTCGGGGTCCCGCTGGCTGATTTCGTGCTGGTGTACCCGGTGGCTGTGCTCATCGGGCTCATTCCCATCACCATCAGTGGCTTCGGCACCCGCGAGGGTGTGCTCATTACGCTGCTCGGTGTCTACGGCGTTGCGCAGAACGTCGCCGTGGCCACCTCGCTGTCCGGCTACGTCGTTACCTTGCTCATCCCGGCGCTCGTCGGCGGCGTCTTCTCCATCACGCGGGAGGCAGGAAAACAGGTTGCAAACGTTTAATATCTGTCCCTGTTACTGGGTTATTGGTGTACATGATTTCCGTGGAGGTGCTCGTGGAGGGCTACGCGCGGCGTATTCCCGACGGGTGGGACGCTCTGGCGACGACCACGCTCATCCGGAGTCACGGCCACTTCGTCGTGGTGGACCCCGGTCCAGCTCCTCAACGTATCCACCGGGCGTTACGTCACCGCGGCATCGATGAACACGCCTGCTCTGTCTTTGTGACCCATTTCCATTTTGACCACATGGCTGGCATGGCAGCCGTTCCTCATCTCTCAGTTGTCGACGGCACCCACATCTATGCTGGGCCGGTCGCCCGCCGGCATGACGGTGCTCCGTTCGGCGGGGCCATCGAGCTGCTGTCCACCCCGGGGCATACCGCCGACCATACGTCGTTGCTTGTCCATGCAGATGACGCCTGCTATGCGGTCGCCGGCGACGTGATATGGCAGGCAGCGCGATCACGAGAGGCGCTGTTGAACGAGCCGGATCCATGTGCCGAGGACATGGATATCCTCCGAGAAAGCAGGCGGCAGCTGCTGAGCCGGGCTGACGTCGTCGTGCCGGGGCACGGCCCGAGCTTTGAGGTACCCTAGCTACCGGCTCGCCCTCGCGATTCGGTCCACCACGGTGGCCATCCGTCTTGTCGCTGCGACGTCGTGCACACGGAGGATGTCCGCTCCGTTGGCGACCGCCATCGCCGCGGCGCCGAGACTTCCCTCCAGCCGTTCGTCCGGCGGGCAGCCGCACAGGTTGCCGATGAAGGACTTGCGGGAGGCACCGACCAGGACGGGATAGCCGAGGCTTTTGAGCTCCTCCAGCCGGGCCAGGATCTCGCAGTTGTCCTCAACCCCGGCGCCGGTGCGCTTCCCGAAGCCGATGCCCGGGTCCAGGATGATGCTGTCCCGGCTGACGCCCTGCTCCCTGGCGTAGCAGGCGCGCTCATGCAAAAAACGGCATATCTCGCTCATGACATCCTGATAGCTCGGCGCATCCTGCATGTCCCGGGGCGTCCCCAGCATGTGCATCAGGCAGACCGGGACGTCCTGCTTCGCCACGACAGCAGCCATCCGTTCGTCGCCTCGCAGCGCTGTCACGTCGTTCACCATGCCGGCACCCGCCGCTATCGCCTCTTCGGCCACCGCCGCCTTTGACGTGTCAATGGATACCGGCACGTCGAGCGCATCGGTAACTGCCTCGATGACCGGGACGACGCGGCCGAGCTCCTCCTCCAGGTCGACCGCCGCGGCGCCGGGCCGCGTTGACTCGCCGCCGACGTCGATGACGTCTGCCCCTGCCGCGGCCATGTCCAGCGCCCGGTCGACCGCCGCATCCGTGGTGGCGTGGCGTCCGCCGTCGTAGAACGAGTCAGGCGTGACGTTGAGGATGCCCATTATGGCGGTGTGCTCGCCCAGCTCGATACCGTCGCCGAGCGGGAGTGTATGCCGCGCGTTCAGATTGTCCAGTATAGCGGCAATTGTCTCGCCGGCGCCGCGGAGCCTGTCGTACTGCCGGGTGAGTTTGTCCGCGAGCGCCTGGAGCTGCGGCGTGGTGCCCATCAGCAGCACATCCGTTGCATCGCCGTGCGGTGGCAGCGCCCGCCGGGAGATGGCCGCGTCGCCATCCAGCGACAGCAGCTCCTGCTTCACGATGAGGGCGTCCTGCGCCGCCAGGTCGTACAGCCTGACGCAGTGATGACTCGTCTTGGGCGCCATGATGTCGACGCCGGAGGGCTCAACGTCGATGGCCTCCATGTCCTCCCTAGCCATGCGCTGTCGGGGGAACACGCGGAGATGCCCGAACATGCATCGCTAACGATGCCGGCTTGATAAATGTTCACATCGTCTTCGGGCGCAGCAGCGTGCCGTGCAGCGTCAGGTTGGAGAGGACGAAGGCGCCGAATGGCACGAGCACGAGCACACCTATCCATGCATTCACGGCGGTGAGCATGATGGGCACCAGCGAAAAGTTGATGAAGTAATGCAGGCCGATGAACCGCCGGGCTCGCTCCCGGTCAAATTGCTCCATCCCGAGCAGCTTCACAGAGATGACAAGCATGGCTATCGACAGCGGCGCCAGCAACGCCAGCTGCGGCAGGCTTTCCCGCCAGCCGAAAATATACAGCAGCGGTGTGAAGAGCAACGCCAGGTCGACGGCCTGCAGCCCGTAGGCCAGCGCCTGGAACGACAGCGGCACCGTCATCCTGCCCTGGATGACACGGACGCCCGTCGCCACGGCGAGCGTGTTCGCTTGGCTGCGATAATCGTTTTCGACGTCCTTCAGGCCGCCGGCGATGAACTGCATGAACAATACCTGCAGGGTGCCCAGCCCGACGACGAGCCACGCCAGCAGCGACAGCGGCCAGCCGACGCTTGCTGCCCCGTAGACGATGAGCAAAAGCACCCCGGCACCGACGAAGACATCCATGCCGGGATAGCGCTTGCTTATCAGGTCATAGATGGTGATGGACAGCGCCGACAGCGCGAGGAACACGATGGGCGGCCAGCTATACCAGTGCCAGGCGAGCACCCCGGCGATGACGAACGAGGCAGCCATGGAAAGCAGTGCAAAGGTCCATGCCTCCTGAAGCGAGACGGTCCCGGCGACCAGCGGCCGGTCGGATATATCCGCTGAGCTGCGGTCGATGCGGAGGTCGACGATGTCGTTGAGCACGAAGCCATACGTGTGGCCGAAAAACCCTGCCAGGAACAGCAGCACCAGAGGCAGCAGCCGCACCTCGTGCATGGCGACGGCGCCCATGACCGGGGCGATGGCCGTCAGCCCGGCGTTGAACGAGCGGGAGAGCTTGAGGTATTCCTGAAGCTTGCCCATGTCCAGCCATGCCAATCGGCTATAAATAGTTTTAATAAACGGCGCCTGTTTTATCTTCTATGCCTCACGTAGACACCGTCGGCCTCATCTCGGACACCCATGACCATCTGCCCTCCATCAGGCGGGCGGTCGCATTGTTCAACGAACGGGGCGTTGACCTCGTCCTCCACGCCGGTGACATCGTCGCGCCGTTTACCGCCCGGGTCTTCCGGGGACTGGAGGCGCCCTTCAGGGCCATCTACGGCAACAACGACGGCGACCGCATCCATCTACAGCAATTTTTCATGGATATCGGCGAGCTGCACCGTGACCCCTACATGGGCACCGTCGGTGGCGTCAGCGTTGCAGTCACCCATGTCCCTGAGATGGCACCGTCGCTGGCTGCCACCCAGGACGTCGTGGTCTACGGTCACACACATGAGACCGACATACACAGCAACGGTGCGCTCGTCGTCAATCCCGGTGAATGCTGCGGATATCTCTCCGGCAGGCATACGGTGGCGCTGCTCTTCCTCCCTGACATGCAGGCCGACATCATTGAGTTCGAGCTATAGTTATATACCCTGTCTCTTTTACGGCGTGTGTTCGAGATACAGGAGCGCGACGCCGCCGGGCGTATCTGCGAGCTGCACACCAGGCATGGCATCATTACCACGCCCACGGTGTTGCCCGTCATCAACCCCGGTGACATGCGCGTCGTCCCCCGGGAGATGCAGGACATGGGCGCCCAGGCAGTCATCACCAATGCCTACATCATCCACGGCAACGAGGCATTCCGCAGGCAGGCGCTCGACGACGGCGTCCATCGGCTGATAGACTTCCCTGGCCCCGTGATGACTGACTCCGGCTCATTCCAGATGTATACCTACGGCGACGTGGCCGTCGACCCGGTCGACATCGTCCGGTTCCAGCGTGACATCGGCAGCGACATCGGCACCATCCTCGACCTTTTTTCGGCCGATGCGTCTCCAGACGAGGCGGAGCGGCAGGTCGAGGAGACGCTGCAGCGTGCCAGAGATAGCGTTCCCGTGAAGGGCGACATGCTGCTGGCCTGCACCGTTCAGGGCGGCACCTACCCGGGGCTGCGTGAGCGCTGCGCCACCGGAATGGCGTCGCTGGATGCAGACGTGCATCCTGTCGGGGGTGTCGTTCCATTGATGGAGCGGCAGCGGTATGCCGACCTTGCAGCTGTCATCATCGCTGCAAAGAAGGGGCTGCCGCCGGGCCGGCCGGTGCATCTCTTCGGCGCCGGGCACCCGATGGTATTTGCGCTGGCCGTCGCGTTGGGCTGCGACCTGTTTGATTCGGCGGCATATGTCAAGTTTGCGCAGGACGGTCGGCTGCTGTATCCGGACGGCACCCGGCATCTTGCTAACATGGATGAGCTGGCCTGCAGCTGCCCGGTCTGCAGCAGCCATACGGCGGATGACCTCCACGGGATGGAAGAAGCGAGGCGTGTTGAACTGCTCGCGCGGCACAACCTCTGGCAGACATTCATGGAGATGCAGCGCATTCGGGAGGCTATCCGGCAGGGCTGGCTCTGGGAGCTCGTCGAGCGGCGCGCCACGGGTCATCCTGCGCTGCTGGAGGCGATGGATGTGGTTGCCGGGCAGCGTGGATGGCTTGAGCGATGGGAGCCGGTCTCCACGGCGAGGGCGTTCATGTACGCGGGCCCGCTGTCGCTCCGTCGTCCCATCGTCGAGCGGCTGCACTGGCGGCTGCTTGAACGTTTTTCCTTTCATTTTCCGGCGAGTGTGGTCGTCGAGGAGCCAAAGAAGCCATACACGCTCCATCGCCCGGAGCTACGACGGCTTGCGGCGAACGTGCTGGTTGACACCTCGCTGGGCCTGATGCCGCTGGAGCTGGAGGACATGTACCCGGTGGCGCAGTCGGTGTTTCCCGCGCGGCTCGACGCCGAAAGCCGTGCGCTTCTGCGGGAGTTCAACCGGCGGATGCTGGAACGGGCGCCGGAGCTATCCGAGCCGTCGATGGTGTCCTGCGATGCCGGCGACTTCAATGTCAGGAAGATACATGCCGTCGCGGACGTGCAGCTCGGCTCCGGTGCCGCCGAGGCGTTGTTCGACGGCAGCCTTGAGCTGGTTACCTCGAAGCGGACGGGCAAGGTCCGGAACGTGCTGTGTGACGGCGACCACGTGGTCTCGCTGCGAGCCAGTGATGGCCTGCTCACGTTGAAGGACGCTGGCGCCATCCGGCTGCACCGGCGTCTCGGCGGGATGCACGCCCGGATTGTGATGGACGACGAAGCCGTCCCGTTTGTCAGGGATGGTAAAAGCGTGTTCGCCAAGTTCGTGGTGGATGCCGACCCCGGGCTGCGGCCGTACGACGAGGCAATCGTGGTTGACGAGAACGACGAGCTCATCGGCGTGGGCCAGTGCCGGATGAACCGCAGGGAGATGCTGTCCTTCCAGCGGGGGATGGCCGCCAAGACCCGGGAGGGCATCCCGCCCTCGACTGGATGAGGCCTCCTGGCTCTCTTTTTCCATCTGATACGTGGGAAAATTTCTCCG
This sequence comes from uncultured Thermoplasmatales archaeon, assembly GCA_964414415.1. Lineage (GTDB taxonomy): Archaea > Thermoplasmatota > E2 > UBA202 > DSCA01 > CAZESS01. The sequence goes on from CAYPWJ010000007.1 coordinate 16,869, forward strand.
GGGAATGGCTGGAGAACCGGGCAGTGGATGCCCCATCGCTCTCACGCTCGTGGCATTCTCCCGTCTGCAGCTAGCGTTCCTCCGCCTTCCGTATCTGCCGCTGGATGACATCGAAGGCGTTCCTGATGGCGTGCATGGCGCCCCAGCCCTCCTCGCCGGCGATGAACATGCCGCGGGGCGTGGAGAGGCGCATCTTGCAGTAGATGGAGGAGATGCCGCGGAGTGTCTCCTTGTGTTCCTTGAGATGGACGTAGAGGTAGCCGTTCCTGAGGTAATCCCGGTAGGTCTGCACCCCACCCTCAAGATAGGAGCGGGCCTCCTGTTTATCGAACTCGGCGAGCTCGTCGAGCGGCCCGGCGAACTGGACGATGAACGGTGTGGCCTCCTCACGGGCCAGCGCTGCGAGGGGCTCAAGGAGGTCTTTTTTGGTGACGATGCCGTCGATGGTTGTTCCCTCGCCGATCAGCATCCCACGCAGCCCGTGTCGGTGCATACCCTCGACGACCCTTCGTATCGGGGTGTCGGGCGGCATGACGAGGAGTTTTTCCACCATGATGCCCTTCACCGGCATCTTCAGGTAGTGCTTCTTTTCCCCGATGTATTCACCGTGCTGCTCAAGCCCCTTGGCTTTTTCCTCGGGATGGATGACCCGGCTGACGATGTCGTCCATCGTGACGATACCGACCGCCTCGCCGTCCTCCACGACCGGCAGCCGTGAGATGTCCCGTTCCTTGAAGTATTTGAGTGCCTTCCCGACGCTTTCATCCGGCGTGATGGTTGTCACGGGGCTGCTCATGTATTTTTTCACCGCCTCGTCGCCATAGCTGGTGTCGGCGGCAGCCTCCAGCAGTGCATCTGCCGTCACTACGCCCGACAGTCCGTCGTCGAGCACGGGGAGCATGTAGACGCCACTCTCGACCATCAGCCGGGCGATCTCCTCGACCGGGGTATCGGGCGATAATTTGGACACATGCATGCGGTATGTCTCTGCCTTGCTGTTCAGCGGTATCTTCGCCCGCATGACGTCGCGCTCCCGCAGCAACCCTCGATAGCTCCCGTTGTCAACGACGACGAGGCTGTCGACCTCCTTGAACGAGGGGATTGCCTTTGAGAGCGGTGCCGCTGCCTCGGTCGATGGAAAATCAGTTTCGAGTAAGTCCTTCGCAGAAACCATGGTTTCCTCCATCTCTCCTATACTATCCAGCTTTATAAATATGATGGAGAAAAGGAAGGATGTCTATCCCTGCCGGATGGCCGCCTGCGCCGCCGCCAGCCGTGCGATGGGCACCCGATAGGGAGAGCAGCTGACGTAGTCCAGTCCGACTTGGGCTACGAAGGCTATAGATGCCGGGTCGCCGCCGTGCTCGCCGCAGATACCCAGCGAGATGTCCGGCTGCTCTCCGCGTGCCCTGTCAACGGCCATCTGGACCAGCGCGCCGACGCCCTCACGGTCGAGCGTTTGGAACGGGTTTTTCTGGAGGATGCCCTCCTTTTTGTAGCCGTCGAAGAACTTGCCTTCGCTGTCGTCGCGGGAGAAGCCAAACGTGGTCTGCGTCAGATCGTTGGTTCCAAAGGAAAAGAAATCCGCCATCGTGGCGATGTGGTCGGCGATGACGCAGGCACGCGGCAGCTCAATCATGGTGCCGACCTTGTAGCCGAGGTCGACGCCCGCCGCCTCGATTTCCTCCTCCGCAACCGAGCGAACCATGTCCTCGACGTGCTGTAGCTCCTCCTCCATGCTCACCAGCGGGATCATGATGTAGGGTTTTACGTCGTTGCCCGTCTGCCGTTTCACGTCTGCGGCGGCGCGGATGATGGCCCGGACCTGCATCGCAAATATCTCGGGGTGGATGATGCCCAGCCGGCAGCCGCGGAAGCCCAGCATCGGGTTCGCCTCCTCGAGGTTCTTCACCTTTTTCAGCATCCGGCCCAGCCGCGTCAGATCCTTGCCCTGGAGGGAGCGCTCCACGACTTCACCGAGTAGCTCCTCCCGGGCGGGCAGGAACTCGTGCAATGGCGGGTCGAGCAGACGGATGATGACCGGGTAGCCCTCCATCACCTTGAAGATGTCGGCGAAGTCGCTCTGTTGCATGGGCAGCAGCTTGTCCAGGGCCTCCTCTCGCTCCTCCAGGCCCTCGGCGGTGATCATGTCCTGCATGATGGGCATCCGGTCCTCCGCCATGAACATGTGCTCCGTCCGGCAGAGGCCGATGCCCTCGGCGCCGAACGACCGGGCTTTGGCGGCATCTTCGGGTGTGTCGGCGTTGGTGCGCACCCCGATGGTCCGGAACTCTTCGGCCCAGTCGAGCAGCGTCTCGAACTCGCCGGAGAGCTGCGGTTCCTTCATCGCCACCTCGCCGTCTATTACTTCGCCGGTTGCCCCGTCGATGGTGACGAGGTCGCCCTTGCCGTACTCGCGGTCGTTGAACCAGACCGTCTGGGTGCTGAGGTCGATGGCGGCATCTTTGCAGCCCGTGATGCAGGGTTTGCCCATGCCCCGGGCGACGACCGCCGCGTGAGAGGTCATCCCGCCGCGGGACGTCACGATGCCCTCCGCCGACACCAGCCCATGGATGTCCTCCGGCGACGTCTCCGGACGGACGAGGATGACCCGCTCGTTTTCCTCCTTTGCAAGCCGTTCCGCCTCGTCGGGGTCGAACACGATGTGGCCCGCGGCGGCGCCGGGCGACGCGTTGAGACCGCTGGCCACGACGGTTTTCTCGGCCTCCGGGTCGATGCGCTTGTGCAGCAGCTGGCTCAGGCTTTCAGGGTCGATGCGCATCACCGCCGTCTCCCGGTCGATGATGCTCTCCTCGGCCATGTCGACCGCTATCTTGACCGCCGCGTCGGCGGTTCGCTTGCCGGTCCGGGTCTGCAGCATCCAGAGTTTTCCCTCCTGGATGGTGAACTCGAAGTCCTGCATGTCCCGGTATTCCTCCTCAAGGATGTCACTGATGTGCTGTAGTTTTTCGTAGGCCGCGGGTATCTGCTCGGCAAGGTCCTCGATGGGATGCGGCGTCCGGATGCCCGCGACGACGTCCTCGCCCTGCGCGTCCAGCAGATACTCGCCGTAGAGCCTATTTTCGCCCGTTGCTGGATTACGGGTGAAGCCGACGCCGGTGCCGGAGTTCTTGCCGGTGTTCCCGAACACCATGGCCTGGACGTTGACCGCCGTGCCCATCTCGTGCGGGATGTCATTCGCCTCGCGATACCTGATGGCGCGCTCGTTGTTCCAGGACTCGAAGACGGCGTCGATGGCCAGCTTGAGCTGCCGCCACGGGTCCTGCGGAAACGTCTCGCCTTTCTTTTTGATGATGTTTTTGAACCGGACGACGAGGTCCTTCAGGTCGCCGGTCGTTAGGTCGGTGTCGTTGGTGGCGCCGACCGACTCCTTGACGTCCTCGATGGCCTCCTCGAAGGCCGCATGCTCGATGCCCAGCACCACGTCGCCGAACATCTGGATGAGCCGCCGGTAGGAATCCCAGGCGAAGCGCTCGTTCTCCGTCTGCCGTGCCAGGCCGTCCACGGAGTCGTCGTTGAGCCCGATGTTGAGCACGGTGTCCATCATCCCGGGCATCGAGATAGCGGCGCCGGAGCGAACAGAGACGAGCAGCGGGTTGTCGGTGCTGCCGAAGGACTTGTCGAGCTCCTCCTCGATTTTGGCCATGTTGTCGCGCACCGCCTCCATGAACCCGTCCGGGTACTCGTTGTGCTCTGTGTAGTAGTTGCATATCTCGGTGGTGATGGTGAACCCGGGCGGGACGGGCAGCCCGATGCTCCGCATGCGCCCCAGGTTGGCGCCCTTGCCGCCGAGCAGTTCCTTGTCGACCGGTCCGTCGCCGAAATAATAAATCATGTCGTGTTCAAGTGTGCTTTCATTCATATTGTCACCTCTTGCAGCATGGATACAATCCCGGCGATAATGAACCCCTTCCTTTTTATAGTTTTCCCAATCTGTCTCTATAGGTCTCTATAGCTGCAACTGGCAAAAAATGAAAGGTTCATATCGGCGGACAGCGTCCACCCGGGCCCGCTATGAGTTATCCTCGTCCGGCAGGTAATCGTCAGGGTCGAGATTCATCGGCAATGGTTCCTTCACGAAGTGTTTCCTGTCCCGGTCGGCAGGGATGGTCAGGTCGAACCCGAGCTTTGTGGTCTCCTTCGTTTCAAGGTTCGAGGACGGGTCCAGCGACGAGCCCGTCTCGTGCCGGGTGACGAGGTCGCGGTCGCCCTGGAAGCGCGTGGCCATCGCCCATTCTATCTGCTGTGCATCGTGGATGTCGACGTCGTCGTCGACGACGAACACGTGCTTCATCGACGTATGCCCGCGGAAGGCCGCCTCGATGGCTTTTTTGCCGTCATCTGCATGTTGCTTGTTGATGCTGACGGCGCCGTGCAGCCATGAGCAGCCGCCCGGCGTGATGTAGACGTCACGGACGTCGCAGACCTTGGCCACCTCGGCATAAATCGTGGGCTCCCGGGGCATCCCCATCAGGGTCTTGTGCTCAAGCCCGCCTGGCAGCAATGCATGGAAGGACGCGTCGGGCCGGGCGTAGATGCGCTTGATCCGGGCGACCTGTTGCTGGCGGACGATGTCCTCCGTCTCAGTTAAATCAAGGAAGGGTCCCTCGTCGTGCATCTCGCCGGTCATTTCGGCTATCATGACTATCTCGGCCGGCGGCACCATGTGGCCGTCGACCTCGGCGAGCCTCGTTTCATGCATTGCGTTGGCGATGGCCAGCTCGCTGACCTCGGTGCCGGCTGAAATGGCTGCGCCGACGAGCACGGGCATCGGGCAGCCGATGCAGATGGCGAACTCGTCGAGGCCGCGCTCCAGGTAGGTGTGGAAGTCGCGGGGGAGGATGCGCAAAACAAGTCGGTTGCTGCCGATCTTCATCATCCGGTGGTAGGAGGCGTTGCGGCCGTATTCGGGGTCGTTGGCGACGACGACGGCTGAGGCGATGTAGGGACCGCCGTCGCTCCGGTAGTAGGTAAGGATTGGCAGGTCGTCGAGGCTCTCAAGCTGCTGGTATTCCACTTCGGTGCTGGCGGGCTCCTTTGGCTCCTTGATGGCCGCGTCGACGGTGTGCAGGATGTCCTCCGGGGCTATCTCGAGGCCGGCAGCGACGAGCTCCCGGGTGGAGGAGATGTTGGCGACGACCGGCATGTCGTGTCCTTCTACGTTGCTGAACAGCAGCGGTGTCCCGTCCAGCTGTTTCATCAGGGTCGCCGTCTCGTAGTCAGTGGATACCTCCCGCGGTATCTCGATGAGTTTTTTCTTCTGCCGCAAGAAGGAGACGAGCTCTCTGAAGTCCATCGCCGGGATATCGGCACAAAATTTAAAAGCATTGGGGTGTGCGGTGTCGGTGATGTAGAATAATCAGTAAAAGTATAGGAAGTGCCTATACAATTGAAATAAACTAACTATTCGCAACGTGGGAAAACCTATCCATTTACCAGCCGTTCTACATCCTCTGCGGTGTCCGCGGCGGTGTCCGCGCGACAACAAAACATTTAACCATCGTTTCATTTAACTAACAGCATTTCACGGTGATGGCATGACCAATGAAGAAGACGACAATATTTTGGTAAATGTTGAGCGACGTATCGGAAAAACGCCGCTCATCCGGGCGCGCAACCTGGAAAAAGAACTCGGTCTCCACAATATATACCTCAAGCTCGAGGGCAATAATCCCTCCGGGGAGCGAAGCGACCGCCTCGCGTATCTCATCATCAAGGACGCATTGTCGCGGGGTAAGCGGACCATCTGCCTGGGCACCTATGGGACGATGGGCGCCTCGCTGGCGTTTCTGGCACAGAATTTTGATATCAACCTCGTGCTCTACGTGCCTGACAAGAGCCAGCTGCTCCGCTCCGAGGTGCTGCAGTCGGCGCCGAACATCCGCATCATCGAGCACGGCTCCACCTATGAGGACACAGTTGAGAAAAGCCGCGCTGCGGCAGAAAAACATGGCTGGTACAACGCCAACCCGGGGCTGCAGAACAACTTCCTTGACCTCTTTGCCTTCTCGTACATCGCCCGTGAAATATGCGAGTACCTGAGCGATGCATGCCCTGACACGGTGTTCTGCCAGATGGGGAATGGTGCCTCCGTCTCGGGGTTGCACCTCGGCTTCAAGCAGATGTGGATGGACGACAGGATACGGCGGCTGCCTCGTCTCTACGGTGTCAGCACCGCAGAGGGCAACGCCATCGTTGAATCATTCAAAGAGCGGAGCGACGAGATCCTGGAGCTCGACGCTGAGGAAATCGCGTCAAACCGGACGGAGTACAACGCCGACCTGATCAACGCCAGGTGCTACAACGGGCAGGACGCGCTGAACAGCCTCTACGCCACCGACGGTGTAGCCATGGGCATGTCCGACCAGGAGCTGGTCGAGAGCGCCGAGCGGTTCGCCCAGCTTGAGGACATCGACTTCAAGGTGGCGAACTCGTATCCGCTGGCGGCTTTTTTCAGGGAGGCAAGCGAGGGCAATCTGTCCGACGGTACCCACGTCGTCGTCCTCAACGACGGCAAGGTCGACCTGGACATCCGGATGCTCGACAAGCAGGATCTCTCCATCTCCTATCGACGGTTTTTGATGAAGCTCGACGACTGGCTCATCGAGTTCTCCGACCCGCTTGAAGAAATCGACGAGGCGGTTGAAAACGCCTTCAAGTACGGGTTCGTCCTCGGCGCCTTCTTCCAGGGTATCCTGGCCGGCATCGCCATCGTCTCCCGCACCCGCTTTGACACGTTTTTCCCCCAGTATCATCTGTCCTACATCGCGACGAAGAAGGACATCAAGGGCCGGGGCATTGCCACCGAGCTGCTGCAGGAGGTCATCGAGCTCTCCAGGGGCGACCTCTCGCTGCACGTGGAGACGGACAACGAGCGGGCCATCAAGCTCTACGAAAAGATGGGGCTCCGGAAGAAGTACTACCGGATGATGTACGAGGGCGAGGTCATCTCGTAGCCCTCGGGTCAGTCACATGTATACTATCCTTGTCGCTGGCCTTTGTGAGGACGCCGGCAAGACCACTCTCGCCTGCGCCGTGCTTTCGCTTTTGCAGGAGCAGGGTATCGCGGCGTGCGGCTTCAAGCCCAAGGCCGGCACCTCGTTCTGGTATGACTACGCGTTGACGCGGGAGACGCTGGAGCAGGGCCGGCTCTATGGCAACGACGCGGCGATGCTGCATCGTTTTTCATCGGGGTCGCTGCCGGAGGAAGTCATCAATCCGGTGCATCGGCTGTGGGCTGAGCGGGCGGATGATGCAACGCTTGGTGGTCTGCCCTCGTTCATCGCCGACCGCGTCATGCTGTCGGAGGAAGAGATGCTCGTCATCAATGCATCGCTCTCCGGTGTCGACGACGCGGTTGCAGCGGTCCGGCGATCCAGCCGCGCCTCCCACGTCGAGGAGATAGCATCGGCGGAGGACCTCAACCGGCTGGTGGAACGCCGGTATACCGAGGCAGTTGCGTCGGCCGCCGGGCGCGTTGGCGAGGCTGCCGACTGCATGGTCTGCGAGAGCTACTCGCGGGTGGCGCTGCCTTGGCAGGCGCTTGCACCTACCGTGGTGCTGGTGGTTGCGCCCGGCCGGGTGGCCGCGTATGACGGCGCTGCCTACAGGGATGCGGTCTCGCTCATCCAGTTTCGTGAGGCGTCGACGGAGCGAGCCGTCGAGCTGCTGCAGCCGTTTGCTCATGCAGCTGTGCCGGCGGTTGCCGATGACCCCGTCGGGAGGGTGGCTGAGCTGCCGTGGTGGCGTGACGTGCTCGCTGGCCTGCTGTGAGCATCGCATTCCTTATATAACTGCCTGCATATGAGATGTGATGGCACCGCGCAGATATCGACGCGGGCGGCGGCGTGGGCGGCGGCGGGTCACCGGGTCTCCATCCGCTTCGCTTTTCACTCCTCGCGGCGCGACTGGCGGGGAGCCCGTCCGGTTGTTTATCGAGGAGTTCGAGGCGCTCCGCCTGGTCGACCGGAAGGGGCTGACGCAGACGGAGGCTGCTGCAGAGATGGGTGTGTCGCAGAAGACGCTGTGGAAGGACCTGAAGGAGGCGCGGGCGAAGCTCGCCGATGCACTCGTCAACGGCCGGCCGATAGAGATAGAGCAGGGATACGAGGAGGACGCGGCCGGCCGATAGCACTCGTAGGGCGATGAAAGCCGGTAATGGAGAGAGCGTTCTCTCTGGAGGCCAGGATAACAGTGCCTGGAGTGGGGAGGGTGTGTGGATGTCATTGGATGTTCTGTTGTGATTGATGGGAGAGAGGAGGAAATCAATTGTATGGGAGCCGTGGCGGGAGAGAGTGTGAGTGTGTCACTCTGGCGGCGGTGGGGTGAGGGACGTCATGTGTCCCCGCGGGTCTCTCCGTCGTTGGTGCTGTCGTTGGAGGTCCTGCTTTTCTCCTGCCGTGGCTGTATGGAGCCCTCGGTCGTCCGGTTTCTCTGGCTGGCGGCACACCGCCAGGAAACCTAATTTTTATATAGAACCTCTAATATACAACACCGCGCTGGCAACAGCTTAATATAGCAGCCATTCCTATTAGGAGTGAAGTCACAATGGCACAGGAAGTCATGTTACGTGTTTCGGAAGCGCTCTCGCAGGATGTCGGGTCGGGCAGAGCCCGCCTCGACGGCAAGACGCGCATCTCGCTTGACGTCACCCCGGGCGACATCGTCGAGATACAGGGAAGCAGCACGACCGCCGCCGTGGTGTGGCGTGCCCGCCCCATCGACGAGGGTAAGAGCCTCATCCGCATCGACAACCTCACCAGGAAGAACGCGGAGGTCGGCATGGGCGACAAGGTCATGGTTCGGAAAATCGATCCGCCGACCGCCGAAAAAGTGGTCATGGCACCGGCGATATCAAAGGGCCAGAAAATCCAGTTCGGTCAGGGCATCGAGCACCTGGTCAAGCGCGGCCTGCTGAAACGGCCGGTGAGCCAGGGTGATACCGTCGTCATCCCCGGCATAGCGCTCTTCGGCAACTCCCTGCCCTTTGGCGTGCTCAAGACGTCACCGAAGGACATCGTCGCTATCGGCGAAGAGACGGAGGTCGAGGTCAAGGAAGAGCCCATCAAGGAGGGCATGCTGGAGGCGCCGGAGGTCAGCTACGAGGACATCGGCGGCCTTGAAGGCGAAATCATGAAGATTCGGGAGATGATAGAGCTGCCGCTCAAGCATCCCGAGCTGTTCAAGCGTCTCGGTATCGACCCGCCGAAGGGCGTCCTGCTGCACGGCCCGCCGGGGACCGGCAAAACGCTGATAGCCAAGGCCGTCGCCAACGAGTCAGGCGCCAACTTCTACACCATCAACGGCCCGGAAATCATGTCCAAGTTCTACGGCCAGAGCGAGGAAAACCTCCGCAAGACCTTCGAGGAGGCTGAAAAGAATGCCCCGGCCATCGTGTTCATCGACGAGATCGACGCGATCGCATCCAAGCGGGAGGAGGTACACGGCGAGGTGGAGCGACGCGTCGTCTCCCAGATGCTCACCCTGATGGACGGCCTGAAGGGTCGCGGCAACATCATCGTCATCGGCGCAACGAACCGCGTTGACTCGCTCGACCCCGCCATCCGCCGCCCCGGCCGCTTCGACCGGGAAATCGTCATCGACGTGCCCGACCGGGAGGGGCGCGAGGAAATCCTGGAGATCCACACGCGCGGTATGCCGAAGGCTGACGACGTCGACCTTGACCAGCTGGCGGACAACACCTACGGATTTGTCGGTGCGGACCTGGCGTCGCTGGCGCGTGAGGCAGCCATGAACGCGCTGCGGCGCTACCTGCCCGAGATCGACCTGGATGAGCCCATCCAGACGGAGGTGCTGGAGAAAATGCAGGTGAGGATGGAGGACTTCCGGAAGGCTCACCGCTCGATTGAGCCATCGGCGCTCCGCGAGGTCATGATAGAGATACCCAAGGTGGGATGGGTGGATGTCGGCGGTCTCGACGAGGTCAAAGAGCGGCTGAAGGAGGCGGTCGAATGGCCGCTGTCCAACCCCGAGCGGTTCAGCCGCCTGGGCATCAAGGCACCGCGCGGCATCCTGCTCTACGGCCCGCCGGGCACCGGGAAAACGTTGCTGGCCAAGGCCGTCGCCAATGAATCCAATGCAAACTTTCTCTCCATAAAGGGGCCCGAGGTCTTCTCGAAGTGGGTCGGCGAAAGCGAGAAAGCCGTCCGCGAGCTCTTCAAGAAGGCAAAGCAGTCAGCCCCCTCGATCATCTTTCTCGACGAGATCGATGCGCTGGCACCCCGGCGCGGGACCAGCCAGGGCTCGCGGGTGACGGACACCGTTGTCAATCAGCTGCTCACCTCGATGGACGGCGTCGAGAGCATGGACGACGTGGTCGTCATCGGCGCCACCAACCGCCCCGACATCGTCGACCCGTCGTTTTTGCGTCCAGGCAGGTTCGACGAGTTGATCTCTGTGCAGCAGCCCGACCAGAAGGCACGCGAGGAGATATTCCACATCCACACGCGGGACATGCCACTCGCCGACGACGTCAACATCGTGGCCCTGGCGGAGATGAGCGAGGCGTTCGCCGGCGCCGACATCGAGTCGGTGTGCCGCGAGGCGGCGATGGTCGCGCTGCGTGAAGACAGCGAGGCCGGCGAGGTGGCAAACAGGCATTTCATGGAGGCCTTCGAGCACGTCAGCCCCTCCATCGACGAGGAGATGGTCCAGTTCTACCGGCAGATGTCCGACAAGCTGGGCAAGGGCGTGGCGAAGCAGGACATGGCGAAGGGCATGGAAGTCATGTAACACGCCGCCGCTTGCTATGAGGCGCCTCTCATAACGAGAGCGATAAACTTTTAAAAGACAATGCCATTTATACGTGGAGGCAAGAAACCATGCAAACACAAAAAGGCAAAAAAGTCTTGTTTGGAGCCATCGCAGTGGCGGCGCTCATGTGCCTGGCAGGTGCAGGGCCGGCCATTTCGGCTTCAGAACATTCGACACAGCAAACGGAAAAGGTAACCGTTGAACCGATCCACGAGCCGATTCCGACACCGACAGGGGGAATGCAGAGCAACGTCCAGATATCCACCTTTGAAGGAGACGACGTGCACCCGTCAATAACGTCGTCCTCTGGCACAGTGGCCGTCGCATACGAAAAAGTGGAAAGCCTGATGAAGATACCCAACGTCATCAGCTCTTCCAGCGACGGTGGTGAATCCTGGACGGAGCAGTTCGCGATCACGACCGCCGAGCTGAGCGGCTCCGGCGTCGCCCGCAACCCGGACATCTCGTACAACCCGACCACCGACGAGTTCTTCTTCACCGCCAGCGACCAGCAGTCTGAATACGGCACCGTGACAGGCTGGTTCAAGAGCGACCTGTCCGACTACAAGTACATCTCAGCCTACAACACAAAAGGCGCCACCGACAGCGCGGTCACCCCCGTCGGCCAGTGGGAGGCTCTTCCCTACGTCGACGACAGCTACCACGAGGACGGTATGGGGCTCTTCTACCTGCGCCTCAATCCCGACAGCGGCGAACCGCAGTTCCCCGGCGACTATGGATACGGCGCACTCGGCTCCTACTACGACGGCGAGTCCATCACGGACACCAGCCCGGCACGGGCCCTCGAAATCGACTCCGGCTCTGAGCGGATGTACTTCGTAATCGAGCACCCCAACGAGACGACGGGCAAAAACGAAATCGTCTACAAGGAAACCGTCACCGACCTCAATCCTGACTCCGATACCTTCCTGTTCCAGGGAGGCGGCGGTCCCGGCGGCATGGACAAATACGCGGACATCGAGGTCTGGCCGTGGCAGGGCATCCTGAAGAGCAACGAGCTCTATACCTATGAGGACCCGGACGTCTCGACGTCTGGCAGCAACGCCGCCGTCGTCTATCAGACCACCGACAACAACTACGGCGACTACGACATCCACTGCACCTACACCACCGACAACGGAGAGACATGGCAGACTGTGCCGGTCGCAGAAAACCATCCGGCCGATGACACCAACCCGGCCGTCTACATGAGCGGCAGCACCGTCTACTGCGTCTACGTCAGCGACGGCAACATCTATCTCATCGAGTCAGAGGATGCCGGCGCAAGCTGGGGCGAGCCTGAACAGCTCAACGAGGAAGACGGCACCGTCGTCGCCGGAGAAGACACCGCCGACATCGATGCAGGCGGCATCGTCTGGACGGACAACCGGAACGGCAACAAGGACATCTATTACAACGTATTGCCGGCGCCCAAGCTCGGCGTAGAAAGCATCAGCGGCCCGGTTGGCATCACCGCCACCGTCAGCAACACGGGAACGGAGGACGCCAGCAGCGTCGCGTGGACCATCGACCTGTCCGGACCGGTCTTCGTCGGCAGCCACGCCGAGGGCACTATAGACAGCCTGCCTGCAGGCGAGTCGACGACCATCAGCAGCGGCCTCGCGATCGGCATCGGCCCCACCACGATATCGGTCAACGCAGGCGGCGCAACCGGCAGCGCCAGCGGCTTCATCCTCGGGCCACTCGTCCTGGGACTGTAAGCCACCCTCTCTCCTTTTCCCTTTTATATCTTTTTGCGTAATAGTTTTAAACAAAGCTGCGTTTATTCGCCCGAGGCTAGATACCATGAAAAAGGCATTAGTACTCGGAGTTGTTCTCCTGTTTGTAGCAGGGGGGCTGGGAACTGCACAGCTTCTGACCCCACACGCCAAAGATACACCATCTATCACAGACACGTCCACCACGGTGAATGTGGTGTCCACCGCCAGCGAGGCACGGACATGTACCGCATCTCCAACAGAGGTAAAAGACGCGCTCCGTCCAGTGCCACAGCCGCTGAGTGTGCAGGTGGCTGGCACCGCTGACGACGAATACCATCCCACGCTGGCGTCATCCGGCTCGACCTATTTCGTCGGGTATACTCTTGCTACCTCGCTTATGGATCGCAACATAGCGATGGCGCTTTCAACTGACGGTGGTGAGACATTCCAGTCTGCTGGTTTGTGGGAGATTGAAGGCGTCGAAGACAATCCGTCCTTTAGCCACTGGGGCGGCAACACGTACTACGGCAGCTTTACCACCATCTCGCAGCCGGGATACCAGTATCTGCTCGATGTGGGCGATATCACGGACACGGAAACGTGGACGCTGGCCTACTATGACTGGTCCGGTGACGGCTGGACGAACATCGAGTCAATCGAGGCTGCCTGTCATGACAGTCAGGAGGCCTGGGAATATGGCGTTATGTCTGCCGTGGCATCGACCACCTATGGTGATTCCGACCTCACTAACAGCCCGCACATGTTTTTCATGGACCCGGAAACCGAAGGAACGGAATACATCAGCTGGCAGCCATCCATACAGGGCTGTAATCACAGTGCAGCCGCCATGGACAAGCCAAACGACAGGATGTGGTGCGCCTACGATTACTTCAACGAGACAACGGGTTCCTGGGACCTTTACTGGTGGGCCCGTGACTTTACCGATCCCTTGGCCGACGATGCTAGCGACACGGCACGAATCCAGATGAACTACAACCTCCGCAATCCATCTATTGCGGCCAGCAACGGCAACATTGCTATCCTCTGTCAGACCGACGAGATCGGCAACCAGGATGTCTCCTGCTTTTATTCGTCTGACGGCGGCGAGACCTGGGAGATGACCGATGTCGCCGCCTCGTCATCCGATGAAATGTACCCCGACGTCGCGCTTTCGGGTAACAAGCTGGTAGCCACTTTTGTAAAGGACGGCAATCTCTATTACACCTCCAGCGACGATTGGGGTGCAACCTGGTCCGAGCCGGAGCAGCTTAACGAAGAAGATGGCACCGTTCTGTCTGAGTACAGGACGGCGTCGGCCACCTCAGTCGGGGCCATCTGGTCGGATACACGGAACGGTAACAGCGATGTGTTCTACGAACCATTCCCCGTGCCGGTTCTCGGCGTGGACTCGGTGTCAGGCCTGTTTGGCGTGAGTGCGACGGTTTCCAACACGGGCACCGCCCCGGCAGAAAACGTTGACTGGACCATCGACCTGTCCGGACCGGTCTTCGTCGGCAGCCACACAGAGGGCACCATAGACAGCCTGCCTGCAGGTGAATCCACGGAGATAAGCACCGGCCTCCTACTGGGCATCGGCCCCACTGATATCGCCGTGAACGCCGGTGGTGTCTCCAAGGCGGCCAGCGGCTTCGTGCTCGGCCCGTTTGTCCTCGGGCTGTAGCCGCTCCCTCCCTTTTCCCTTCCCTTCTTTTTATCTCTACCCTATAACCTATTTACGTTAATTATTTAAATAATGGCTGTATTACCTTGTTGGAGGCAATACACATGAAACAAGCCAAACAAGTAAAAATAATGGGAGGAGTTGTAGTTATAGCAGCGATGATGCTGTTCCCGGGCAGTCATGCGCTGCTGGTCGACTCTCCTCTTGAAGAAGGAGCCACGGATACTGCGGGGTTCACCTTTGAAAAGAGCACCGGTACCCCGACCGCATATGCCTGCAGGGCAATTCCGCTGAGCGAGCTGGATGGAGCCCGGCCCAGTTTGTCTGCCGGCCTGTTTGAAGAAGGCCCGATAGCGGATAGCGCCGATGATGAAATAACCCCTGTAGTCGCCAAATGCTCCGGGGAAAATTTGTTCGGTGCGTTCGCCACGCAGCCAGAGATACTGACGAGCTACATCACCTTTGCCGTCTCGACCGATGGAGGAGACAGCTGGCAACCTCACCCGATCGATCCATACGAGGGCGGCCGTGAAACAAACCCGGCACTTGCCTACAGAGGGTCAGGGAACATGGCGGTTGCCGGCTGGGCAACAGGCTCCTCTGTGTCGGCTGCCGGTCATTGGCTGGTGCAGTGGAACGATATAACGAACTGGGAAAACATCGACGCCGGCATCTATGATTGGTCCGACAGCTATGCGTTCTCGGACTGGCATAACTTCACCGCTGCTGGCTACTATGCAGACAGCTACCCGGAGTTCTGGGGCATGATGGCCTTTATCGGCAACGACGACCGGGAGGACTCGCAAGCATATCAGTGTCCCTGGATCCTGACGGATGGAACCAAATGGTACGGAGAGGGATACTCCGTCGTTGGCGCTGAACGTGATTGGGAGAACTGCCGGACGCCTGACGTGAGCGTCGATCAGACTGCCGGGCGAGGCTACATGGTCGTCGACTTCTATAGCGACGATACCGGTACCTATGTCCTTGGCGTCCAGGACGTGCCGATGGAGACGACCTGGGATGACGATGCAGAGTGGCACAGCTACACGATATCTGGCGGCTATCTTGCAGGATATGCACACCCCGATATCAGCGTGAAGGGCGGCTCGGGATACATCGCATGTGAGACAAACGAGAACGGAAACCAGGATATCATCTGTTTCCATACGACCGACGGCTTCGAGACAACGGAGGAGACAGTGGTCGTGGACTCCGCTGACGATGAAACGAATCCGAAGATCGTTTCATATGGAGACATTGCCCAGTGTATATTCCTGAAGAACGGCAACCTGTTCCAGACGTTTACCCAGGATGCCGGAGCCACGTGGAGCGAGCCTGAGCAGATAAACGACGAGGACGGAACAGTGGAGGCAGGATGGAAAGCTCACGATCTCGCACGCGGCGGCAACGCCGTGTGGACGGACACGAGAAACGGCAACCCCGACATCTACTTCGAGAACATCGGCGTGCCGGCCCCGGTTCTCAACATCGAAACCGTATCTGGTGGGTTCGGTGTCTCAGCCACCATCACCAACACCGGTGGTGCAGACGCTGAAGACGTGGAATGGACCATGACCTTCGACGGACCGGTCTTCGTCGGAGCGGACAAAAGCGGCACTGTCACTGTCCCGGAAGGCGGCGAAGCCACCATCAAGAGCGGCTTCATCCTGGGGGTAGGCTCTGCAACCGCTACTGTTTCAGTCGGCGGTGCATCCAAGACGGCCAGCGGCTTCGTACTCGGCCCGTTTGTCTTGGGGCTGTCCTAGAGCTGCAGGACATCCCTGCTCTTTTCCCTCTTCCTTCCTTTTTTCTTTCCTGTGACCTTTATATCCCGGTATTCCTTGACCAGCTGCTGGATACGGCGTCGGGTGACGCCGAACCGCCTGGCTGCATACCGGGTGGACATCTCATATGTGTCGATCAGCTTGATGATGGTGCGGACCGCCGCGTTGGACAATCCCATAACGGTATGACTGCCATAAAAATCCCGCGACGACATTTTTGGTAGATAACACACCTTCTTTTTTTAATAAGGAAAACCAGGTATACACATAATATCCCAATGGCGCCTACCGCGGTAGTGGATAGAAGATGAAGGCTTGGGCAGGATATTCACAGGTTGAAGAATTAAAGGAGGGGAGAGAGGGCAGTAGAGCCATATTCTGTTCTCTATCTACTTGGTGAGCACAATTTCGATGGAGGAGACATTGCGGGAACCGCCTTCGTCTGCGTCGACTTCTTCAGTGTCGATGGAGATATTGTCGACGGTTGCATCTTCCAAGAAACGATGTCGAGTAATCTCCGCTGCATCAACGGCCCTGGAGATAGCTCGCCCGCGAGCCTTCAGCGTCACATGTGTGGCTCCCTGCTCGAACTCCGTTATCACGGCTATCACGTAGCTCATTGGCGCCTTGGTTCCGACATAGACGATATGGTCTTCTTCGTTCAAAGTATCACCACGCCGTCTATTGCCCGAGGATATTTAAAACTGTGCATACTAGTCCTCACAGACTTTGCCCGCAATAGCGATAGTGATGGTGATTACCGATTTTTTGTCGTAGCTTTATCCCCATTGACATGCAACATGGCAGGTATGATTATCCTCAATCTAGCGAGAAAACCTTTGCCTTTAGGCAAGGGATGAATCGCTTTCATCGGTGAGGAATCCTTTTTACTACTCATATGTGTGTCATGTGGACAGATGCGCCCGCTGAGGCGGGCGCTAAAGTGTACCTGTCCGGAGCGAGAAAAATGGAATTGGTTAGTGGAAGCCATCGTGTTGGCCAGAGTGTGTACCATTTGGAGTGGTGCCCGGAGTACAGGTACAGGATGTTTAACAAGGAAAAGAATAAAAAAGCTTTCTGAGGCCATCCTCGGCGAGGTGGCTGAACGGCATGGTATCGGGGGTCGTTGAGATGGCTGTGATGCCGGATCATCTCCATCTCATCGTGGATATACTGCCTACGATGAGCATATCAAGGGTATTCAATCTCTTGAAGGGTGCGTCGGCGCATGAGTTGTTCAGACGGCAGCCGAAGTTTCGGCTGCGGTACTCACGTGGCCATGTTTGGAGCCCCGGTAAGTTCTATCGGACCGTCGGTGATGCTGACGCCGAGACCACCATCAATTATGTGAAGAAGCACAAAATCTATCAAACCACTCTGGGCACCTTCCACCCCCCTCCGCTGCGCAGGAAGCCCCGCCATTCAGGGCGGGGAGGACGTCACTTATCCTTCTACTATGCTAGGATAGCAACTATTTTGTAGGGTTTTTTGATTAGAATTGTTGGAGGCATAGAAAATGCGGGAGAAAACCACGTTGGAGGTGGTGCTAGCGGGCTGCCTTGCTTTATTGCTTGTCGCTTCTATCGGTTCCTTCACCGGCAGCTGGGAGAATACCAGGCAGACTGAGGTAAACTATGTCGATATCTCGGGTCACAATGACACCAGCATGGCCGCGGATGACGTCTATCGGTGTGGAGGTGAACGCCTGCCAGAAACTATTCCATCGGACGAAATCAATCTCACGGGCGAGGTCACCACAACCATGTTGGAGTAAGGGCAGAGGGCGGTGTATCCTGCTTTCCCTTTCACGTGTTCCTGTCTGTGTTCTCCTTGGTGGTTCTTTGAACTATCAGTGTCAGTCCTTCCATATCGACAACCTTCACTTCTTCCCCCGTGGCGATAACATCCTCGGTGGCTTCCGCCGTCCATAGTTTCCCCTTGATTTTTACTTGGCCCTCTGGATTCAACTCTTTGACGACGGTTCCTGACATCCCAGCCAGTTCTTCCCTACCACCGTGGGGTGTCCGAAAATGGGGGGAATACATATAAAACGCAAAGGCGAGCACGGCGAGTACGACCGCCAGTACAGCCGTCTCCGCTTGCCATCCAAGGTCGGTGTAATAATGGAGAGCGAGCATCACGCATACGCCAACCAGCAGTTCGTCGAGGAGCAAGAGGAGGAACACCCCTGCCGTTTTCATGGATTCTGGATGCACCATTTTTATTCTGTCAGCCAAAACACGCCGCTCTTTATGAAGGTTCGTCACACCAGAGACCAGACAGGGGGATAGATGTCAGACTGGCAGGCAGAAGAAGGCAGACAGCGGGAGATTGCTTCCTGCGTGTCATACAGGGCAAACATGGGCGCTGGTAACGACGGCGTTTCCATTGTTATACCTGCTGCTGCCTGCCTCGTTGTATCGTTGCCATGATTGTAGTCAATCCTGCTATTCTTCGTACGTTTAGTTGAATGGGTCTCTGAACGAGAGGGCTTTGACTTCGTCGCTGACAGTGTTTCCTGCCGTGTCGACGGCGACGGCCTCGATGCGGTGGATGCCGCTTTCCTTGTTTTCCCACGGCCACCTATAGGGGGCCTCTGTAACAACGGCCTTTTGTGTGCCGTCGATGTGGAACTCCACCTGCTGGATGCCGCTCAGGTGGTCGGATGCCTCGGCCTCTATGTCGACCGCTCCGATAACCACGGTCACGGGGAAGTCACAGAGTTCTCTGTCTATCAGGTAGATGCCGTTGCGGGGCCGTGTTAGCGCAATCTCGGGTGGAGTGTCGTCGATGACCACCGTGGTCTGGTTCATGGTGGTGGTGCCTTCGTCGTCCGTCACCGTTAACGTCACCGTGTATCTGCCTTCCTCCTGATAGGTGTGGGCAGTGGTCATGCCGTGGCTCGTTGTGCTGTCGCCGAACGCCCAGTTGTAGGAGACGATGTCGCCGTCCAGGTCGCAACTCCCGGTGCCGTCGAAGGCTATCGATGTCCCCGTGTGGCCATGGTAGGGGCCGCCGGCATCCGCACGAGGCGGGGCGTTGCCACCCACCACGTAGTCGGCGATGTTACGGCAGCATGTGTCAAACAGTTCGTCGTCGATGGGGAAATCGAGGGCTCGGAAGTCGGGGCGGAAGTCACGGTTGAAGGCGATACTCAACGCCGCAATGTTGTAGGTCGAGCATTCGGTAGGAGTGACGCCGTCGTAGTGGAAGGAGAACCGTGAACGTAATGGCTCCTCGAAGGCCTTGGTGACCTGTTCATAGGTATGCCATCCATACTGGTTGCCGAGGCATATCATCTTGTAGTCGAAGGTCTGACTGGTGAGAATATCCGTGATGTCGAAGGGGCATCCCTGTTCTACGTATTGCTCATATCTGCTGCGTTGAAGTTCCATTTCCTCCTCATTGTAGATGTAGTCGAGGCTATCGACAATCTTGGAGGAAAGCCCGTATTCGTCCTGCTTCTCCAGCATGACATGATACGTGTATACGGTGCTAAGCACCGCAAACGCCTCGTGGTCGAACACATAATCGGCAGCCACCGTAAAATACCATGGATACCTGGTGAAAAAGTTGTGTGCCTGCTCATGGCCCATCACATGCCAGCAGTGATGACCGTCATGACGGCTGGGTGCAGCATACTTGCCCAAGAACACGGCTTCCCCGTTCGCCATTCCATAGACCTCCGACTTGTAATAGAAGGGACAAAAACTGTACGGTGTCTTCCCGTTATGCATCTCTTTCAACGCCAGATACTGGGCGTCAGTCACATTGACCACGTCCTCAGGCGTAATACCATGGGCTGCCTCTCCCTGCTGGAAAAACCATGCGGGATAGTCATAGAACCCGGTATAGGTGCCCTCCACGGTGACCGAATCACCTTTGCCTCCAGCGCCGTCAGTATCGCCATGGACGGTATCAGTATCCACTGCTGGCAGACCGTTGGGGGCAAGCAAGATGACAGCCACGAACAGATATGTCAGACAGCTCGCACTGCGTTCCCTCATCCTGTCCACCTTCCTATTATGAACAGGTTTACGGTATAAAAATATTTTATTAGTTTCAGTGTTTTGGAAAATAGCGCGGGCGGCAGCCTCTGTAGCCTTTTTCTGAAGTACTGCCGACCAAGAAAACTATTAAATGGACGGCGCATTGCATGTCTATGCCTTTGACGGAAATTGTGTTTCACGGGCGTGGGGGGCAGGGGGCAGTGACCGCTGCCAACGTGCTCGCGTATGCCGCGCTCGAAGCAGGAAATCAGGGAGTACAGGCGTTTCCTTTTTTTGGGGCTGAACGGCGTGGGGCTCCGGTCAAGGCGTTCGCCCGGATATCGGACACAGAGATATGGGTGCGGAGTCAGATACACGAGCCGGACATCGTCATGGTGCTCGACACCGGTATCATGGACAGCGTTGACGTCACCGTGGGCCTCAAAGAGCATGGCGCCATCGTGATGAACACGCCGCGCAGCGCCGACGAGCTTGATCTGTCCTTCAGGGTGCTGCCGGTCGACGCGACGGCCATCGCCATCGATCACGACATCGTTGTGGGCGGCATTCCCATCGTCAACACCGCTATCCTGGGGGCGCTTCCCTATCTCATCGACAATCTGTCCATTGAGGCGGTCACCAACGCCATCAGGCAGCGCTGGTCGGGTGAGGCCGGCGAGGCCAACGCTGCTGCGGCGGAGCAGGCTCATCGGGAGGTGCAGGTATCATGAAGACCACGATTTCGAAGCCGGAGAAGGCGGCGATGGGGAAGACGGGCAGTTGGCGTGTGTTCCGGCCTGATCTGGATGAAGAAAAATGCATTAGGTGCTGGCGCTGCTGGATTTTTTGTCCTGAGGGTGCCATCGAGCGGAACGAGTTGCCGTGCATCGACTATGACTTCTGCAAGGGCTGCGGCGTCTGTGCAACTGAATGCCCCGTCGACGCTATTACCATGGAGCGTGAGGAAAAATGAAGGTCATCGACACGGCGAACGACATCGCGGCGCTGGCCGCCAAGATGGCCAGGCCGGATGTCATCGCTGCCTATCCCATCACGCCGCAGACGGTCATCGTGGAGCGGCTGTCGAAGTACGTGGAGAACGACGAGCTGGACAGCCAGTTCATCCGGGTGGAGTCGGAGCATTCGGCGATGGCGGCCTGCATCGGCGCCGGCGCGTCGGGTTCCCGGACGTTTACCGCGACCGCCTCGCACGGCCTGCTGTTGATGCACGAGATGCTGCACTGGGCGGCGCTGGCCCGCATTCCGGTCGTGATGGTGAACGTCAACCGGGCTATCGGGCCGGGCTGGACTATCTGGAGCGACTGCAACGACGCGATGTCGCAGCGTGACACGGGCTGGCTGCAGTTCTATTGCTCGAGCAACCAGGAGGTCTTCGACAGCGTGATGCAGGCGTATCGCATCGCGGAGCACGAAGACGTGATGCTGCCGGTGATGGTCAACTACGACGGCTTCATTCTGTCGCATACCTCGATGGCTGTCGACGTTCCAGAGCAGGAGGCCGTCGATGACTTCCTCCCCTCCTTTAAGCCAGGCTGGACGCTCGATGTCGACAACCCGGTGACGCACGGCAACATCATCGGACCGGAGTATTACATGGAGGTCCGTTACGACATGCACCAGGCGCAGCATCGCGCCAAAGACGTCATCGAGGAGGTCGGCAATGCGTGGGAGGACATCGGCGACAGCTACGGCCTTGTTGACACGTATCGCTGCAGCGATGCAGACATGGTCATCGTGGCCATGGGTGCTCTGGGGGCTGAAGCGCACAGGGCGGTCGACGAGCTTCGCGACAACGGAACGGCAGCTGGCCTGGCAAGGGTGCGCGTCTTCCGCCCGTTTCCACGGGAGGCGCTGCAGCGTATCGCCGACGACGCCGACATGGTCGTCATCGACCGTGACATATCCCCGGGCATGGACGGGGTGCTGGCCACCGAGATGCGATCCTCGCTCGACGCTGAGATACATTCGTTTATTGCAGGCCTCGGCGGCCGGGATGTCACCTACAAGGACATCATGCGTATCTACGAGCTGGCCGAGCAGGGCAAAACCGGCTGGTACTCCGTGGAGGTGCAATAATGGCGTTGAAAGATTTACCCAAAGAAGAATACGTGCTGCAGGGCAACGCGTCCTGCCCGGGCTGCCCCATCACGATCGCGCTGCGCACGGTGCTCAAGGCCCTCGGCAGGGACACCATCGTGACCGTCCCCGCGTCATGCAGCGCCGTCATCCAGTCGCTCTATCCCGAGACGTCATTTGACGTGCCGACGATGAATATCGCGTTTGAAGCAGCTGCAGCGAGCGCCTCGGGTATAGCGGCGTCGCTGAAGGCGCAGAAAAACGACGACGTGACCGTCCTCGCGTGGGCCGGCGACGGCGGCAGCTACGACATCGGGCTGCAGGCGCTCAGCGGGGCGCTGGAGCGCGGTACTGATTTCATCTATGTCTGCTACAACAACCAGATGTACTCCAACACGGGTATCCAGCGGAGCGGTGCGACGCCCTACGGCGCCTGGACGACGACGACCTGGAAGGGCAAGAAGGAGCAGCAGAAGAACCTCGCGGAGATCGCGATGGCACACGAGATTCCCTACGTCGCCACGGCCAGCATCGCCTACCCGGAGGATCTCTACCGGAAGGCAAAAAAGGCCAAGGAGACCAGGGGCCCCAAGTACATGGAGATCCTGTGTCCCTGTCCACCCGGCTGGCGGTTCGACATGAGCAAGACCGTCACGATGGCGCGGCTGGCCGTCGAGACGGGCATATGGCTGCTGTATGAATACGAGGACGGCTCTCTGTCGTTCAACCCGCCGTCGAAGCAGATCATCGAGGGCGACAGCGACCCCGCGCCGGTGGAGGACTGGCTCCGTCTGCAGGGACGCTTCCGGAATCTCACCGACAGCGACGTTGACAAAATCAAGGACGCCATGCGGGAGCGCTGGGCGTTATACCGGAAAAAAGCCGAGCTGTACGGCTAGACGCGTCTGCATCCCCGGCCCACGTATCGCCTGAATGTGTCGAGTGCCGAGCGGAGCGGACGCCTGAATGATGTCGTTCCATCGGCTTCGGTGTCTCCTGCGTTGATAGCTGCAAGCAAGTCGTCGACTGTCTCCGCATCTGCCGTCGTGTAGCCGCTGCCTGCCTCCCGGAGCTGGTGGGCGTCGCTGCCGCCGGTCGCGGGAAGGCCGTGGCGGTCGGCGAGCGCTGCAGCCTGCTTGTTTTGCCGGGGGAAATCTCGTCCGTTGAATGCCTCCACTGCATCCACGTGTAATCCTTTGAGGCTGGCGATTGACGGTGATGAACGGCGGAAGGGATGCGGCACGACGGCGATGCCGCCCTGTGCGTGTATTTCATCGATGGTGGTGGCGGCGTCGCGGCTGTTGATGTCGGCGGTGATGCCGAGGCCGAGGAGATGCCCCCGCGTTGTTGACACTTCGATGCCTGGAACGATGAGGAAGTCTGGTGTGTCGTATGTCTTGAGGGCGCCGGTGACGGTGTCGTGGTCGGTGATGGCCATACCGGTGAATCCTTGTTTTTTCAGATAGCGGGCCATGTCGATTGGCGAGATGCGACCGTCTTTGGAATAATGCGTGTGGACGTGGAGGTCGAATCGCATCGGAAACAGAATGATGGGGCGGTATTTAACTACCGTCGTTGTCCGCAGCTCGCACGACCGACAGGATGGCGGGCTCCCCGTCGTAGGTGATTGCCTGCGAGGAGGTCTCTATATGCCGCGTTTCTCCGTCTTTGGTGGTGACGGCGTAGTGCTGGATGGGTGAGATACCCTCGCCTTTGAGGCGTTTGCGCTCGTTTTCTTCGGCTTTTTCTCTGCTTTCAGGCGTGAAGAGCTCCATGGCGTTCATACCCTCGAGTTCTTCAGGGGTGTAGCCCGAGACGTGACATTTGCCGGCAGCGTATCGAATATGGCTGTTCTGGATGATGAGGACTGAGTCGTATATCTCGTTGAGGATGGTGGCGAAGAGACTGTGCTCCTTTTTGAGGCGGTCTTCCGCCATCTTGCGGACCGTGATGTCTTTGCCGGTGCCTACATACCGGATGGCTCCCTCGTCGTCGGTGATGGTGCCGACGCTCAGCAGGAAGTCGAGTGTCTTGCCGTCGCGACGCTCCAGGGCGACGTCTCGGTCGCGTACGATGTCCTGCCGCGCCTGGGTCATTATCTCGTTGAGTTGTTCCTGGCTGGCAAACAGGATGGAGATGTCTTTCCCCAGCAGGTCTTCTTTCTCGTTGTAGCCGAGCTGGTCGATGAGCTGCCGGTTGCAGTTCAGGATGCTGCCGTCCGCAGCGATGATGAAGGCCGGGTCGCTGCAGGTTTCAAATATGCGCCGGTATTCGCTTCCTTCGACCGTCGAAACGATGTCGACCTTGCGGAGCAATCCTTCGAGGTCGATGCGTTGCAGGAATGCCTCCCGTCGCTCGTTCCGTATGTTGGCCACGTGAAGCCGTATGGCTTCCTTGCAGAACTCGGCGATGCTCGAATATCCGAGGCGGGGATCGCCTTTTACGTTTTCCCGCAGTTCGTCATGGAGTTCTTTTGGAACGGATATCGTGCTGTAATTCGACATAGTAATTACGCACACATAATGTAGATTGATATATATAATTTGTTGTCTTATTAGTCTCTGCGAATAGGATTTTTCCCGGAAAATTTCAACAGAATTAAAAGCAGGGAGCCTGCTCCCTGCGGGGAGGGGAGCAGGATGTCACTCGAAAGCTTTGGGCAGAAAATTGGGACACTCATAGAGAAACAATATTGTGAGGTCATCAAAACATGGGTGGAGCTCTTCGTTCCCGCAAACCCGGTCTATTCAGTGGAAGAGACCATCCACCTATTGTCTATGACTGGGGCCCGGAACAGCTATGTCAACGCGGTGGCCAAAAATCTGAAGATGGCTGGCCATGACGTCCAAACCGGGGAGACCGCCCTGGAGCGAATTCGTTCACTGCAATCCAGGCAGCTGTTCACCGACATGAAACAGGCGAATGACGCCATCATCACCCGGGCGGTAGAACGTGACGAATTGGCTGGCGGACTCGTCGTGGCCATGGATGCACATAACGTGTATCGCCATACCAAGATACCCATGGATGCAGACCGGAAACGAACCGCTTCGGATATCAGAACGGTGAAGGGAAGAAAACCGAAGAACGGCACCTGTTACGCACATGAATATATGACGGTGCAAAATGTAAAAATGAGGGACGAGCCGACCTATGTATGTGCATTTGACCGGGTGCTGCCCCTCCAAAACACGACTGAGATCGCCCGAGGTCTGTTGCGTGAAACCACGGCCAAGACCGATGCGTTCATAGAGCTGGTGATAGCGGACGGAGCCTTCGATGACATCGATACCCTGTCCATGTTCATGGAGGAAGACCTCTCCTTTCTGGTACGAGCCGACCAGGACCAACGAGTAAAACGAGTCATAGAAGAGAAGGGAGATGACAATCATGTTGAATATGGCTACGTGAAAGGAGACAACCAACGACACGTAACGGCCAACCTCATTATACTGAATGTTGCCTGGCTGAAAGAGCATGGGATAACATATCCCTTGAAAACGAAAGGCCATATCACCTTTTTCACCAATCTTTCCCCTGACGAAAACGAGTCTGAGAAGTCTTTCTGCCTGAAGATTGCTAGATACTACAAAAAGAGATGGGGCATAGAGACCGGCTATCGAGACATCAGCGATTTCGAGGCAAAGACCCATTCTCTCAGTGACGCGGTCCGGCTGTTCCTCTATCTGCAAGCCATCCTTCTCTACAACCTCTGGGTACAAATCAACCTGAAATTCCAACACGACCCGGAACGGCAAAAACATTTCCCCGACGGGATACCCAAGTCCACCATCACCTTCCTCATCGAGCAGATAATACAAGAAAAAGTGGATGACACATCAGACGCCTAGCCCGTGGATACATGGCTCCATGCCGCCATATCCACGATGGGAGAGCCGGAGCTATCGGCAGCTCCATTGCCCCGAACCGGGCTTTCCCTCTTGGAATGGTATTCGGCGGCTCTTGTCGCCTCTCTTAGCACACAATGCTCTCTCTGGGAAACCCAGACAGGAAAATCAACACAAAAAACCGCGTCATTCGCAGAGACTACTTATACGGGCAATTTTGTGCTATGAGCACAATGACCGTGCCCGTCGACGGACCGGACACGTCAATGGATGGACGTACCAGCAGCAACCGCCCTGTCAGGCCGGATGACACCATCCCCATCGCGGAGTTCACGGCCGCCGCAGACAGCCGCACCATTCTCGGTGACCTCCAGCGCCAGGCTCTCCAGCACCTCGACGTCAACCTCGTCAGCAGGCGCTGGATGCACGCCGGCAGGCGCCACCTGGCATCCGGGTTCATCCCCAGCGACGAGGAGCGACGGCGTCCCATCGTCAGCGGCCAGCAGCATCCCCCGGGAGCGGACGCCGCGGATGACCGCTGGCTTCATGTTGACCACGACGACGATACGGCGACCCTCCAGCTCGCCGGCATCGTACCAGGGCTTGATGCCCGCGACGATGCGCCGTGTGCCCACGTCTCCGACGTCAAGGTCGAGCACGTAGAGCCTGTCGGCGTCGGGATGCTCCCGTACCTGTGTTATCTTCGCCACGCGCAGGTCGAGCTTATCGCAGTCATCCACCGCCGCTCCATCTCCGGATGCATCCTTTTTGAGGTCGTCCACGTCGATGGTGTCGAACAGCGGCGTCGGTGTCTCCAGCGTCACGGCAACGAGATCCTCAAGGGCGGCATCCCAGGGCTGCTCTCTGACCGCGCCGGGCTGCCCCAGCATGTTCCATATGCGCTGTCCCGCGTGCGGCAGATATGGCGTCGCATACACGGCGAGGGCCTTCACCAGCCGCAGAGAGACATGCAGCACCGTGGCGCATCGCTCCCGCTGTCCGTCGACGAGATTCCAGGGCTCCTGCTCGTTGAGATATCGGTTGCCGCGCTGCGCCAGCCCGATGAGCTCCTTTATGCCCTCCTTGAGCCGGACGCTCTCGATCGCCTCGCTCATCGCCGTACCGGTGTGCTCGATCGCCGCCAGCACCGCTTCATCGCCGTCGGTGAGCTCGCCCTCCGGAGGTATCTCGCCGAAATGCTTGGCGGTAAAGGTCAGCACGCGATGCACGAAGTTGCCGAAGGTGCCGACCAGTTCGTTGTTGGTCTTCGCCTCGAAGTCTTCCCAGTTCCAGTCGGTGTCATGCTTCTCCGGCATGTTTATGGAGAGGTAATAGCGGATGGTGTCGGGGGCAAATCGCTCCAGCACGTCCGGGATCCAGACGCCGATGTCCTTCGACTTGGAGAACTGCTCCCCGGAGAACGTCAGGTACTCGTTGGCGGGCACGTCGTAGGGCAGCGCCAGGTCGCCGTGGGCCATCAGCATCGCCGGCCATATGATGGTGTGAAAGGGGATGTTGTCCTTCGCCAGGAAATAATAGTGCCGCGCGTCGCTTTGCCACCAGTCACGCCACGCCGCGGGCGAGCCCTGCTGCTCGGCCCATTCCTTGCTGGCCGACAGGTAGCCCATGACCGCCTCAAACCAGACGTAGAGCCGCTTGTCCTCGTAGCCCTCTAATGGGACAGGGATGCCCCACTCGAGGTCACGGGTCACCGCGCGGTCTTCCAGCCCCTCCCGAATCCAGTTGCGGGTGAACGTGATGACGTTGCTCCGCCAGAAGTCCTTGTCCTCCAGCCATGCAAGCAGCTCCTCCTGGAACGTGGAGAGCTCGAAGAACAGATGCTCGGTCTCACGCATCACCGGCATCTCGCCGCAGAGCTTGCAGCGCGGCTCAATTATCTCGCCGGCCTCCAGCGTCTTGCCGCAGTCCTCACACTGGTCGCCCCTGGCATGGCCGCCGCAATATGGGCAGGTTCCCTCCACGTAGCGGTCCGGCAGATAGCGCTCGCAGCGCTCGCAGTAGGGCGACTCCATCGTCTCCGGATAGATGTACCCGTTCTCGTCGAGCTTGAGGAAAAAATCCTGCACCTCCCGCTTGTGGAACTCTTTGCTGGTCCGCGTAAAGTTTTCCAGCTCGATTCCCAGCGCAGCTATGTTCTCCACGTGCTGCCTGTTGTAGCGGTCGGCGATGTCCCGCGGGGTGACGCCTTCCTGCTCGGCTTTCAGCATGATGGGGGTGCCGTGCTCGTCGCTTCCGGAGACCATCAGGACCCGGTTCCCCTGCATCCGGTGGTAGCGGCCGAAGATGTCAGCCGGCAGCAGGCAGCCGACGACGGTCCCGAGGTGGAGCGGCCCGTTGGCGTACGGCCAGGCGACGCCGATGAATATGCGTTCGCTGTCCGTTGCTTCATTGATCATGGTAGCCCAACACCTGGAAAACAGGGACGTTATTTAGCATTTACTCATTACTCATGGCGTGTTTCACCGTGCTGCCTTGTCAGGGGAGCCCGAGGAGACAAAGAAGACAGAGGAGACAGAGATGACGCCGTAAGGTTTTAATACAATGGTTGCATAGTAACACAGAAATTAGTGCATCATGTTCATCTCTTTACTCCTTTCCCCGAGCGTTGTAGGGAGCGTTGTAGGAGCACTGGCGCATGGTGTACTAATTGGAAATGAGTGATACATATGTCTATGGACCCATCATCAGCAAAATATCTGATTAAAGCACAGTTAAAGGTAGACGGAGCCGTCGAGAAATCAGACGTCATCGGCGCCATCTTCGGGCAAACCGAGGGACTCATCGGCGAGGACCTCGACCTGCGCGACCTGCAGAAGTCGGCACGCATCGGCCGCATCGAGGTGGACATCCACCAGAAGAAAGGCAAAAGCGAGGGAACACTTGAGCTTACCTCGGCCCTGGAAAAAGTGGAGACCGCTATCATCGCCGCGGCCATCGAATCGGTTGACCGCATCGGCCCATGCACGGCCGAGATATCCATCGACCAGGTGGAAGACGTCCGTGTCTCTAAGCGCAAACAGGTCATCGAGCGGGCAAAGGAAATCGTGACCAACATCATCAGCGAGAGTAAAGAAGAAATCGAGGATATGGCCGAGACCATCCGGCAGTCCGTACAGGTCGAAGAAATCGAGCACTTCGGCAAGGAACACCTGCCGGCTGGACCGCACGTCGGGAAAAGCGATGCAATCATCGTCGTTGAAGGCCGCAACGACGTCCTCAACCTGCTGAAACACGGCATCAAGAACGCCGTCTCTGTCGAAGGCACCAGCGTCCCAAAGAGCATCGCCTCGCTGTGCAACGAGAAAATCGCCACTGCATTTGTCGACGGTGACCGCGGCGGCAAACTCATCCTGAAGGAGCTGCTACAGGTCGCCGACATCGACTTCGTTGCACAGGCACCCAAGACCCGGGAGGTCGAAGAGCTGCCCTACAAACTCATCATGAAGTCCCTGAAAAACAAGATCCCGGTGGAGCAGTACATGGAGAGCCATGGGATGACCAAGTCCGATACCGGCGGCGGCAAAAAAAGCACCGAAACGAAAGGCGCAAAGAAATCCGGAAAAAAACTCAGCAAGCAACAACAGCGATATCAAGAAGTGCTTGAAGCCGTCAGGGACAACAACGAGGCGAAACTCCTCGACAGCAACGGCAAGGAAATCGACAGCGTCGGCGTGGACAAGCTGGTGGACACACTGGAAGACAAGAAGGCGCATACCGTCGTTTTCGACGGCATCATCACGCAGCGGCTGGTTGATATCGCCGCCGACAACAAGGTAGAAGCCCTGGTCGGCCGGCGGAAGGGAGAGCTCTCGAAGGTGCCGAAATCGCTGACCATTCTGACCGAAAACACGCTGGGCTGACCCGGCGGATGAGTGAGCATGGCCGGTCTCGTTTATGTCTACACCGGCGACGGTCAGGGAAAAACCACGGCAGCCCTCGGCCTCGCCGTCCGGGCGGCCGGCCACGGCAAGCCCGTCACGATCGTTCAGTTTCTCAAGAAAGGAGACTACGGCGAGACGAATATCCCCTGCCTCGACATCGAGCAATACGGGAGGCATGATTTCGTCATGGAGCCGACGGGGGTAGACCGCACGCTGGCGGAGCAGGGGCTCCAGGCCGCCGAGCGGGCATTGCGACGCCAGCCGTTCCTGCTCGTCCTCGACGAGGTCAACGTGGCTGTATCGCTGGGACTGGTCACCATCGAAGCGGTGCTCCGGCTTCTTGAAAAGCGGGAAGACACCCACGTCGTCCTGACGGGGCGGGATGCCCCACGGGCATTCATCGAGACGGCCGACGTAGCCACCCGGATGCAGAAGATAAAACATCGCTACGACGACGGCAACGGGGCACGACAGGGACTCGAATACTGACTACAGCAGCTTGGACACGCCATCGACGACATCCACTTCTTCCTCGAATCGTTCCACCGTCGCGGCCATGTCCTCTCTTGCTCCGTCAGTGAAGGCAACGCTATCCGAGGCTGTCATCCTTCCGATGACGGTGGCAGCCGGAGACAGCTCGACTGTTCCCGCGTCGATGTCCCCGGCGATGTATGCATCCCCCACCCGGACGGTGCCGCCGGTGACGCCACCCTCAATACGGACGTCGTCGCCGATATAGGCGTCGCCGTCGGTGCGCAGCGACCCGGCGACAACCGTGCCATCCGCAACGACGATGTCGTCCTGTGCCGCCATGTTCCCGACGACATGGGACCCCTCGCCGATGTGGAGCCCGCCGGCGATGGCGCTGCTGCTCCCGAGCCGTGAGCCATGTGGAAGGAAGAGGTACCGTTCAGCTATCGAGATAACGGCGCTTTCCCGCTCGTATTCCTGGAGAATGCGTTCTACTTCCTCGCTGTGTCCCCGCTTCATGAGTTCGAAGAGGTAGAGGAAGACGTAGATGACCATCGGCAGCGGGTCCCGGATGTGTATCCACCCCTGCGCCTCGAAGCCCTCCCGTACCTTGACGTTGTCGCCGACGTCAAGGTCGCCCTGCAGCCGGAGCATACCGTCGATGGTGCAGCCTTCGCCGATGTAGGCGTCTCCGCCGCAGTGCACGTCGCCGTTGACCGTCGAGAAATGATCGATTCGGATGTCTCCGGCGGTGCTGAGCGACCCGGTGGCAGCACGTTCGCCGATGAAGCAACGCCCAGCTGCAATGGCATGCTCAACCAGGCAGTTGTTGCCGATAACCGCGTCGCCCTCCAGCTGTATGACGCCGCCGTCGAACCGGGTGCCCGGCGGTATAACGCATCGTGTCGTGTCGAATCCCATCCAGCTGGTAATACAGCTGCCGGTATAAAGAGTATGCCATTTTTTCCGGCATGGTTTTAAAGCCTGCAGATCATTATAGCTCATGGAACCGCTCGTCGTGTTGTGTACCTGCCCGGAAGACGAGGCCCGCGATCTCGCGAGGGCGCTGCTCGAGGAGCGCCTCATCGCCTGCGCCACCATGTCCGGCGTGACCTCGCTCTACACCTGGCAGGGCGACATCCAGGAGGACACGGAGACGCTGCTGATGATGAAGACGACAGCGGAGCGATGGCCGGCGCTTCGTGACCACCTCACCGAGATCCACAGCTACGAGGTACCGGAGGTACTGGCGCTCCCGGTCAGCGATGGAAACGACGACTATCTGGCCTGGCTTGGCGATGTAGTGACATGAACGTCGTCACCCTCACCACCGACATCGGCTGGCGGTATGCAGCCCAGATGAAGGGACGTATCCTGTCAATTGCGCCTGACGCACAGGTTGTCGACATCGCTCACGACGTGGCGCCGCAGGACATCCACGAGGGAGCGTTTGTGCTCTATGCTGCGGCGCCTCTATTCGACGATGCAGTGCACGTCGCTGTCGTCGATCCCGGCGTTGGCACCGAACGCAGCGCCGTCATTGTCGCCTGTGACCGCGGCTATCTGGTCGGGCCTGACAACGGCGTGCTCATCCCGGCTGCCCGGGCGCTCGGCCTCCGGCAGGTGTACGAGATAACTTCCGGGGAGTACCGTGCCGGGGGGATAGCACCGACGTTTCACGGCCGGGACATCTTTGCACCGGCGGCGGCCCACCTGCTGCGGGGAACGCCGCCAGACGACCTCGGGGTTCCATGCAGCGAGTACGAGACCATTGACTTCCAGGATGGGCAGCGCGCCTCCGGCCGGGAGGGCTCCATCATCTACATCGACACGTTCGGCAACCTCATCACGAGCCTCGAGCCTGACGCTCTCGATGCTGCATACGGCGACACCGTGGCCGTGACGGTGGCCGGCAGCCACCTGCAGCTGCCCTATCTTTCCAGCTACGGCCACGCCGGCGAGGACGCACTGCTGCTCACGGTGTCCAGCGCCGGGCTGCTCGAGGTGGCCCGCCGCAATGGAAGTGCGCGGCAGACGCTGCAGGTCGAGCGGGACGACCGCGTTATCATCGATGGAGAGGGACAAAAATTATAAATCACGCCGGGCATTAAATACCCGGTTACCATGAAACAAAAAATAACAGCCTTGCTGGTAGGGGCAGTATTTGTGTTAAGCGCATTTTCTACTCTTGCCGGTCCTGGTATAGATTCCGAGGCCGTTACCGACACGACTGACGCCGGTGCGGCCGAGGCGTCCACCACGATGCAGACCTATGATGTTGCGACACCTGATATTACTGCAACCGACACCGCCGCTACGGTTACGCTGGATGGCGCCACATACACCCACGAGGCAGGATGCCCCGTCCTTCCATATGAAACGCGCACGATGACCTTTCCCTTTGGCACCCGAATCGTCGACGTAACAGCCACGGTTACCGGCCTTGAGACACGCCAGCTCGACCACGACGTCGTGCCGGCTGCCCCGGCAACGCCGCTCAACCGGGATGCACCTGCCGAGGCGGCAAAAGGCGCCGTCTACGCCAGCACGGAGCCATATCCATCTCAGTGGGTTCGCTGGCATACAGGTGGAGGGCTCCACAACGGCGAACACGCGACTATTCTCTCCATGCAGGTTTTCTCAGCCCGGTATATCCCCGCAGCTCAGAAGGTGCAGCAGGTCGATACCGTCCAGATAGAGGTGACCTATCAGGCGCCGGCTGAGCCGGTCGCCGTCGGTGGAGATAGCTTCGACCTGCTCATCGTTGCACCCGGCGAGTTCACCGACGCGCTGCAGCCGCTCGTGGAGCACAAGGAGCAGCATGACGTGGCCACCACGCTGGTGACCACCGACGAGATCTACTCGTCGGCGCAGGGACGAGACAACGCTGAGAAGATCAAGTATTACATCAAGGACGCCATCGAGGACTGGGGGATACAGTATGTCATGCTCGTCGGCGGCCTGACGTCGCCTCTGGCAGGGCAGGATTGGCACGTGCCGGTTCGCTACAGCCACAACGAGATGAGAGGGGAGCCCACCTATATGAGCGACCTGTATTTCGCCGACGTGTACAACGCAACCGGGGGCTTCTGCAGCTGGGACAGCGACGGCGACGGCGTCTACGGCGAATGGAGATTCACCGGCAAAGACAAGATCGATGGATACCCGGATGTCTACGTCGGTCGGCTGGCCTGCCGCAACACCAGGGAGGTGGAGACCGTCGTCAACAAGATCATCACCTATGAGACCACGGCGGCCGGCTCCGAATGGTTCAAACGCGTTGTGTTGCCCGCAGGCGACACCTTCAATGACCGTTCAGGGGAAAACTTCCTTGAAGGCGAGGTGACAACCCAGCGAACCGCCGAGATTCTCGATGGATTCGACCCGGTAAAGCTGTGGTGGTCGGAAGGCAACCTCAAGCAGTCAAAAATCGTCGACGCTATCAGTGAGGGCTCAGGCTTCGTGCATTTCTCCGGCCACGGCAGCCCTGGCATGTGGATGGGCAAGGATTTCACCGACGACCCGAATGGCGAGTACATCCTGGGTCTCGAGCTCTACCACATGCAGATGCTCCAGAACGACGGCAAATACGGCATCTGGGTCATCGGCGGCTGCCACAACAGCATGTTCAACGCCACTCTGATGGACAGCGCCAAGGGCTGCATCATGTCGCTCACCGGGAGCCCGACGTGGTACTGGATGCCGGTCCCTGAGAGCTTCGGCTGGTATCCTGTCAAGCTCCGC
Organism: uncultured Thermoplasmatales archaeon; assembly: GCA_964414415.1. Classification (GTDB taxonomy): domain Archaea; phylum Thermoplasmatota; class E2; order UBA202; family DSCA01; genus CAZESS01. Next base: position 50,903 of record CAYPWJ010000007.1, read on the forward strand.
GGCGGCGGCGCCATCGGCACCATCGGTTGCACCGGGCTCGGCCTGGGTACGATAGGCGACAGCAACGAGGACGGTGTCCCGGACTGCATGCAGTTCCTGCTTGGCAACCTGGAACTCCGCTTCTTTGAGCAGTACGGCAACGAAGACGTTGACGTCCTCGGCGCGGCGTGGGGCAACGCCATCAGCGGGTACACCGATGCGTTTCCACCGATGAACGACCAGGCGGACCTGAAGACCATCCAGGAATGGGCGCTCCTCGGTGACCCCAGCCTCAAGATAGGCGGCTACGAGTAGCCACCCTTTTTCCTTCTCTTTTTTGTTTTCTGCCTTCCACGAATTGTTTTTATAAACCAAGCTGATTATCCGGTGCCGCAGTGAAACGATGCTCGGAAGTCTCGTCGAGGTCGCGATGCTCCTCGCTTTTGGATTCGGAGCCGGGCTGTTCGTGGGCACCGCCTCCGGAACGGCCGGCAGCATCCTGATTCCGAGCTTCACGCTTCTCATCGGCTACGCCACGCCGGACGCCATCGGTACCAGCCTCGCCGTCGACTGCGTCATCGGGGCCGTCGCGGGCGCCGTATATCTCAAAAATAGACATGTCGACATCAAGCCCGCGATGCTGCTCGTCGTCGCCGGCCTGGCCGGGGCGCTGCTCGGCAGCCGATTCACCTCGTATACGCCCGAGGCTGGCCTCAACGCAATCCTGGGCTGCTTCCTCGTCGCCGTCGGTGCCACGCTCATAAAAAACGGGGCGCGGAAAAACATTCGCTACATCTCCCGGAACATCAAGTCACGGTTTTTCGCCCGGCACAAGCTTGCCTCGTTCCTCGCCCTCGGCCTCGTCGTGGGCCTCATCAGCGGCTTCATCGGGATGGGCGGCGGCCGGATGCTGGCGCTCATCCTGATATTCGTCGTTGGCTACCGGGTCCATACGGCCATCGGTACCTCGCTCGTCATGATGGTTTTCATCGCCGGCACCGGGGCCGCTACCCATGCGTTCGCCGGGGAAATTGTTCTCAGGGCGGTGGCCCTCGCCGGTGTCGGGGCAGCAGCCGGTGCCCTTGTCAGCTCTCACGTTGCCAACAGGATCAACGAGGACACGCTCGCCCGGGCGGTTGGCGTCATCGTCCTCACGCTGGGCTCGTTCCTCATCGTGAGCCTCTTCATGTGAGACCTATTCGTAGTTGAAGGCTGTGCGGTATCGGGCGAAGCGCTTTTCGATGTATCCCTGGAGACGGGCGACGTCGTCGGACAGCGACAGGTCCCGCGGCTCGATGAACGCGTTGAACTGCTTGAGGTCCACGTCGTCCATGTCGAGGATGTCAAAGATCGACGCCATTGTCTCCTCCGTCGTGCTGCATAGGTCCTCGTATCGGACGTTCACGTAGCTGTCGTCGTCCAGCCGGCCGATGTTGTCCAGGAAGTAGCGGATGTAGGCTGCGCGGTGCTCCACTACGATGGCCAGCCCGAGCGGAAAACGGGGATGCAGCAGTGTCCTGCCCACCAGCGAGAGCACGGGATTGTTCACGGCGTCGCTGGCCAGCGGTGATATCATCTCCGAGTAGACTGTCTCCTGGTTGACGAGGACGCGGAGCGCCCGGATGGAGGAGTTGATGACCGCCAGCGGGTTGCGGTGGATGAACACGAACTTCGCCTCCGGCAGCTGCTGTTTGATGAACATGAAGTTGGCGAAATCCCAGGGGTTCTTGAGCAGCAACGGCCTGGTGGAGTCGCCGATGTACTGGATTTTTTTGCAGAGTTCCACGAAGATGTCGATGTTGTCAGGGTTGAGCTGGTTGAACAGATAGTTTTTTCCCAGGAGGAAGGCATATTCCAGCGGCAGGTCGGCGTTCATCTCGAGGTTGTCGATGCCTCTATCCTGATAGTTTTCCTCCTGCAGCAGCTCGTTGAGATCCTGTTTCGCCTGACGCTGCTGTTCCTGGATGTAGTTGCGGAGCAGCTCGTTGTAATGCGTGACGTGGTAGGTGGTGACGCCGTTGAAGCGTCCGGTGGAGCGCATCATCTTGTAGAGGATGCTCGTGCCTGAACGATGCAGCCCGAGGATGAAGACAGGCGTGAAGTCGACGTCCCTGAGGCGGTCGAGATAGGGGCTGTCGGGTCCATCCTCGAGCCGGAAGCGCCCCTGGTCGGCGGGCATATGCTCTGTCATGCAATCCTCAGGCTTTATCCAGCTGGATTATAAAACGTTGTTCGTTGAGCTGGCAGAAAGAAGAGAAAAAAGGAAAAGTGGTTATCCGTAGGTGACGAAGCAGGCATCTGCGTTGTAGTCGTCGCGCTGTTTCCAGGTCTGGCCGCCGTCAGCGGAGGTGTAAAAGGCTCCGTTGGGGTAGGGGTCGTCGCCGCCGACCGCCCATCCGGTGCCCCAGCCGCCCATGTCGCTGCTGTAGACGATGTAGTAGGTTGTACCCGGGGTGACCTGGATGTCCGGCAGGTCGAAGCCCGTCCATCGCGTCTCGTAGCTCTCGCCGCTGAGCGTCCTGTCGACCGACGTGAGGTCGGGACCGTCGAGTGACTCGCGGATGGAGATTGTGACCGTCCGGTCGGGCTGCCAGGCCATCGTCCCCAGCTCTATCTTGGCGAGGCTGCTGATCTCAGGTACGAAGGACTGCGCGCACCATCTCGTCTCGTTGACGAGGAATCCCCACCACTCTTGCACCTGGCGCTGGTCCACCGTGTGGCCCGGGGCGGCCATGGTGACCGCCAGCGTGTCCGATCGTTCGCTCCGGGCACCTCGCTCGTCCTCAGCCTGGATGGTGACGCGGTAGGTGCCTTCCTGCTGCCATGCGTGCTGGAGGGTGACCGGCTGGCCGGACGGCTGCAGCTCCGTCCACTCTGTGGTGCCGTCGCCCCAGCTCACGTGGTAGCGAATGTCGTGTCCCTCGGGGTCGGTGGCGACGGCGGTGTAGCTGTAGATGGTGGAGACGTTGCCGACCGTGGTGCCGTCTGGCTGATCCGGCGTGGTCGGCGGCATCTCCACCTCGGTGAGCGTGAGCTCGCCGGGGTAGTCGTCGAATATCTGCGGATCCATGCCGATGTCCTGCTGCTCGTAGACGTCCTCCGTGTAGTGGAATGCCTCCTCAAGCGAGACCATGCCGTCGCCGTCGCTGTCGGCGTAGCCCTTCATGCCCTCGATGAGATAGTGGGCAAAGATGCTGCCGTAGGAGGTCTTCTCCTCGGGCACCGAGGTCACGACGATGCGGTTTGTACCGCGGAGCTCGCCGGCGAACTCCCTCGCCATGTCAACGCGGCTCGGCTGCCGCGCCAGCGAGAAGTTGTCGTCGAAGCCGCCGGAATGGCAGCTGTCCACGATGACGCCGAGCCCTGACGACTCCAGGCGGTTGAACATGACGTTGAACATGTCGTCGGTCATAATGGCAAACGGGTTTGCGAGGGGTTCCCAGCTCCACGGGTTCTCAAACGGCAGGAAGCCCTTGTAGGTCGCCAGTGCCTCGTCCATGCCGTCGTCCTCGTCGAACGGCGGCAGGTCCCAGAGGATGGGAAAGCCGTGCGTGGTGAGGTAGACCAGCGAGACGTCGTCCTCGTCCTCGTGCTCGTCGAGCCACTGGAATCCCTTGACGATGTTGGTCACCGTTGCATTCTCCCGGGTTATCACCTTGATGTGGTCCCGGCTCCAGTGCTCCGACACGGGGAGCATCTCCCGGAAGCGGGCGACCTCCTCGAGCATGCTGGGCCGGTCCATGTCGGGGTTGTTCTTGTAGACGCCGACGGCGACCATGAGCGCCCAGTACTCGGTTCCCTCCCTCTCGGTGGCCGGGGCGGCAGCGTCGTCCTCCTCCTCCCCCTCGAGGTCTCCCGCGGCGTCGGTGTTTTTCCATCTTGGTGCAGGCTGCAGGAGAGTGGTCTGGACGGGCAGAGCGAGCACCGCCGTCGCGGCGATGCAGAGAAGTATCATCACGTGTTTTTTCATGGTGTCACCATCCAGCAAACGAATGCTCGTTTAAGAGGTTTCTGGTCACGCCTGGACCGTCAGCTTTAATAAATGAGCGACATTTCACATCGATGGATATCGCGAAGGACGAGGACTTCGACGAGTGGTACAACGAGGTCGTCGAAGCAGCGGAGCTCTGCGACAAACGCTACCCGGTCAAGGGCATGAACATCTGGCGGCCCTACGGCTGGGAGACCATGCGGAACATCGACGAGCGCATCCGCAGGGAGATGCGGCGCACCGGGCATCAGGAAGTCAACTTTCCATTGCTCGTTCCGGAGACACTCTTCCAGAAGGAGGCCGACCACATCGAGGGTTTCGGCTCCGAGGTCTTCTGGGTAACCCATGCCGGCGACAACGAGCTCGACGAGCGCCTGCTGCTCCGTCCGACGTCTGAGACAGCGCTGTATACCACGTTTGCTCTCTGGATACGGAGCCATACTGACCTCCCGCTGAAGACCTACCAGATCGTCAACACGTTCCGCTATGAGACCAAGATGACCAAGGCCTTTATCCGCGTCCGTGAGATCCATTTCTTCGAGGCGCACACATGTCACCGCAACTACGAGGAAGCAGAGGCACAGGTGCAGGAGGATCTGGCTATCGCCGAGCGGTTCCTCGACGGCCTCTGCCTGCCTTTTCTGGTGAGCAGGCGCCCCGACTGGGACAAGTTTGCCGGCGCTCACTATTCCATCGGCATCGACGTGTTGATGCCATCTAGGCGGGTGCTCCAGGTGGCCTCGGTCCATCAATACAGGGAAAACTTTTCTCGTCCCTTTGAGATCACCTACGAGGATGAAACCGGCGAGCATCGCCACTGCCATCAGACCACCTACGGGATGTCGGAGCGGGTGCTCGGCGCCATCGTGGGCATGCACGGCGACGACAACGGCATCGCGCTGCCCAGCGGCATCGCGCCGATCCAGGTCGTTATTGTCCCCATCATATTCAAGGGCAAGGAGGAAAACGTGCTCGAGGTATGCCGCGCCGTCCAGCGGGAGCTCGAGGATATGGACGTCAGGGTGCACCTCGACGAGCGGGATGAGACCCCTGGCAGCAAGTTCTACGACTGGGAGCTCAAGGGTGTGCCGCTCCGCGTCGAGGTCGGTCCCCGCGACATCGAAAATGGCGTGGTCACCCTCGCGGCGCGGGACGGCGAAAAAATGCAGCTGCCGCGCGACGAGCTCGCCGAGCTGCCGGAGCATCTGGAGGCGTTCGACGAGCGTATCGCCGAGGCGTCGCAGTCATTCATGGAGAGCCACCGTGCCAGGCTCGATGAACTCAAGCCACGGGAGGGCATCATCGAGGTGCCCTGGTGCGGCAGCGAACGCTGCGGCCTCCAGATGGAGGAACAGACGGGCATGAAGTCGCTGGGCATCCCGATCCCCGAGCCAGCATGCGAGGGCAGCTGCCCCATCTGTGACGGCGAGGCGGCGCACTGGCTCCGCCTGGCTAAGAGCTATTAATCTGCTGCTTGAGCGTTTTGATGGTGCCCGACGTCTGCAGCGTCGTCACCGAAAAATCAGCGGAGATGTCGTTGAGCAGCCGGATGGTCTCCTCTTTTTTTGTGTGCCGACACCGGACGATACCCGTGCTGCCGGTGTAGACGGTTAGCCATGGCACCTCGCCGTCGGTCCTGCCGCGGGAGGCGTCGTTGATGGCCCGGATGAGGTCACGGCGCGTCGCGTCGCCCTGGACGGCAAACAGGACGTAGCGCTGCCGGCCTACCCGGTCCTTTATCATCTCAGAATTCTCCGAATTCTTCCTGGAGGTCTATGACCAGCTCCCGGAGCATGTCTTCAAAAACGGTGTTGCGGTATTCCCGGGTGCCGGCCTGCGTGTGGGCCCTGGCGATGAACTCGCTCCCCTCCTTGACGATCTCTATCCGGCAGAGTTCCTCTTCTACGGTAACCATATTTTCACTGTGGGTATGGTAGCCCCTTATTTATGTTTTTTGCCCCCGTCTCGGAGGTATTTCTCCACCATCTCGATGGCGCAGAGCCGGCCGCACATCGAACACGAGCGTGGGTCCTCGGTCGGTTCGCGTCGCTGCCGGTACTCCCTGGCTCGCTCCGGGTCGATGCAGAGGTCGAACATCGTCTCCCAGTCAAGCTCGTTCCGGGCCTTCGAAAAACGGTGGTCGACGTCGCGGTCGACGCCCCGGGCAAGATTGGCGGCATGCGCGGCGATGCGCGTGGCGATGACGCCCTGCCGGACGTCCTCTGCGTCGGGCAGCGATAAATGCTCTGCCGGAGTGACGTAGCACAGGAAGTCGGCGCCGTGGTAGCCGGCGATGGCGCCGCCGATGCCGCCGACGAAGTGATCGTAGCCCGGTGCAACGTCGGTCACCAGGGGCCCGAGCACGAAATACGGTGCGCCGTCGGTCACGGATTTCATCACCCGGATGTTGGGCTCGATGTCGGAGAGCGGCATGTGGCCGGGCCCCTCGACCATGCTCTGGACGCCTGCCTCGCGGGCACGTTCGATGAGTTCACCGATCAGGAGCAGCTCCTGGAACTTCGCCCGGTCGTTGGAGTCAGAGAGGGCGCCGGACCGCATGCCGTCGCCGAGGCTGAGCGTCAGGTCGTGCTCCGCCGCGATATCGAGCAGGTAGTCGAATTCCTCGTAGAGCGGGTTTTCTTCCTCGTTGTGCAGCATCCAGGCCATGTGGAACGCGCCACCGCGGCTTACCATCGGGATGAGACGATGCTGCCGCTTGAGACGCTCGACGCTCTCTCGGGTCACGCCGACGTGTGCCACGGTGAAGTCGACACCCTGATCTGCCTGCCGCCGAAACGCGTTGAAGATGTCGTCCGACGTCATGTCGACGATGGCGCCACGGCGGTCGATGGCCTCGAGGCCAGCCTGGTAGACGGGCACCGTTCCAAACGGCACGTCGATGCTGCTGAGCAGCCGCTGCCGCAGGCTGTCGAGGTCGCCCCCGGTGGAGAGATCCATGATCGCGTCTGCCTCGGCGTCGAGCGCCGCCGCGGCTTTGTCCATCTCTTCGTCTGGCCTGCAGTGCTCGCGGCTGGTGCCGATGTTGGCGTTGACCTTGACGCGGAGCCCCTCGCCGATGCCCAGCGCTCGCGGCGCGTGCGCCGGGTTGCAGGGAATCACGACGCTGCCGGCGGCGACGCGCCGCCGCACCACGTCGGCTTCGAGGTTCTCTGCGGCGGCCACGGCTTTGATTTCGTCGGTGACGACGCCGCGTTTTGCCTCCTGCATGATGGTCATGGTGTGTCTGCCATACCTTCCTTCCTTCTAATAGTTTTTGCTCCGTCCCGGGTGCCGACGATGACCATCGCGGCGATGTCGAGGAAGAGACCGTGCTCCAGGACACCGGGGATGCCGCTGAGCCCGGCTGCCAGCTGATAGAGGTCGCCGAGGTCGTCGTAGTTGCAGTCGAGGATATGGTTGCCGTTGTCGGTCACGTAGTCCTCGCGCAGCTCCGGCTGCAACCCCTGCCCCTGGAGGCGGGCGGAGACGCTTTTCCATCCGTACCGGGCGACTTCGACGGGCAGCGGAAAGCTGAAGCTCTCGACGAGCTTTGACTCGTCGACGACGATGATCTCTCGCTTGGAGCGGTCGGCCACCATTTTTTCACGGAGCAGGGCACCACCGCCGCCCTTGATGAGCTGCAGCCCGGGGCTGACCTGGTCGGCGCCGTCGATGGTGACATCGAGTGGATGCTCGTCGAGTTCCTCGAGCGGGATACCTGCTTTTTTGGCCCGGCGTTCTGTCTCCTTTGAGGTGGCGACACCGACGACGTCGAGTCCCTGCTGCACGAGGTCGCCGAGCCGCTTGATGGCGTAGCGGACGGTTGACCCGGTGCCCAGACCGATGCGCATGCCATCTTTGACGTGACGGACGGCTTCGTGTGACGCGATACGCTTGTATTCCTCCATGGAGGGAAAAGCCCGGTGATTTTAAAAACGTTGGCAGCAGATTTTTATAAAAACCTCCGTTGCGGGTATATGGAAAGCGAGGATGAGTTCCGTCGTATTGCACGGGAGCGGGCAAAGGAGAAAGCCGATTTCTATATGCATTTCGCCGTCTACGTGGCGGTCAACGCGTTTCTCGTGGTGATCTGGTGGGTGACCGGGCGCGGGTTTCCCTGGTTTGTCTTCCCGCTGTTCGGCTGGGGCATCGGCATCACTGCTCATTTCGTTGAGGCTTTCACAAATGCCGGCGTCGTAGACCGATTGGCTGAACGGGAGTACGAACGGCTTCGGCGCGAGCGGTGAACGATACTATTCAGTGGTCTGAAGCTATTCTTGGAAAATATCGAAAAAGCTATCGGGGGAGTTCCTCTTACAGGGCTTGGATGGATGGGATGGAACAGTGGCCGGAGGAGGCCAAAGAGTACATCAAGAGACTGGAGCAGAAGATTGATGCATTGACCAGAGAACTGGAAAGCGTAACAGCTGCGTTCGAGGAATACAAGAAACGACATCCCCCGAATACTGGCGTGAAAAACGGGAAGCCATACCACTTCAAATCATCGGCTCGGTCGAAGACATCGAAGAAACCAGGGGCCAAGAAAGGTCATACACCGCACGTTCGTCCACCGCCGGAAGAGATAGACGAGGTTCGCTCTGTCCCCGTGGAGGTATGTCCCGTCTGCGGTGGCTCGGAGCTGAGTGACGTGCAGGAGACCCGGGAGCGAACCATCGAGGATATTCCACTCCCAGGCCGGTTGCGATTACGCTCCTGATAGAACGCAGGTATTGCCGCCACTGTCAACAACTGGTGGAGGCATTGGTCCCGGATGTGTTGCCCGGGGCACGTCTCAGTCTCCGGGTCATGCTCATTGTGACGTGGTTCAAGATACGTCATCGGATGACCGTGGAGGCCATTCCTGACGTGCTGGAAACCCTGTTCGGGCTGCACATATCAACGGGAGAGGTCATTCACATCCTCGACCAGGTGGCCCGAACGTTCGGGCCCTATTACGACCAGCTGGTCGAGCAGGTCCGGGAGGCACCGGCTCGATACATCGATGAGACCTCATGGCGGATCAACGGAGACACGGCATACCTGTGGGGCTTTGTGTCCCAGGGCATGGCATTGTATCGGATTGCCTCTTCACGGAGCCACGAAGTACCATTGGATGTACTCGGAACAGATCATGCCGGCGTTGATGTACATGACCGTTTTTCCGCCTATAAAACGCTGGCTCGAAAGACAAACCATCTGCAGCAGGACTGCTGGGCCCACATCATCACCAACGCGGAAGAACTCGCCCACTTCTACGGCGACGAGGGAAACCATATCTACCAGGTCGTAAAGGAGATCTACCAGGATGCGAAAGCCTACAATCAAACGGGAACCGATGACGACATCGAAAGCCTGTATCAACGAATGGCGGACAGGCTCACCCGTCCGTATACATCGCATCATTGCCACCGGTTTGTCATGAACCTCCTGAAAGAGAAGGATAACCTCTTCGAGTTCGTCAAAAACCCCCAGGTTGATGGCACCAACAATGCCGCTGAGCGAGCACTTCGCCCTCCCGTGATAGCCCGGAAGATAAGCGGTGGAAACAGATCGGTTAAAGGAGCTAAAACCTACGAGGTTTTACTCAGCGTTGTACAAACGCTCCACCAGCATGGAAAAAACCTGGTGGAACACGGCCCTGACATCCTGCTTGCTTCAGACGGCTGAACAGTATCCGGTGAACAAAGCATTTATAACCCCCGGAGCTATCCTTCGGTGGGGGTGAGGAGTAGGTGCGCGGCTCACGGCCTCGTGCTGAGGAAACTCCTCCCTCGTTCCCGGACCAGGTGTGTAACAGCCGGGGCGAGAGTCCCGTATGGGGGAGCAGAAACGACACAGCCCGCCGTGAGGATGACTCCCGCGGGGATGACGCTGCGGCGGGACTTGGTGAAACGGCCCCCATCCTGGAGCAAGTCCAAATACCGGGATCGGTCGTCCGGGACCGCTCGGAGGTGGGACGCCAAGGTGAATGCCGCCTAGAACAGAAGGAGGGTTACGGTCTACACCTCACTCCCGTTCTCCTCCTGTGAGCGATATTTTTTTATATTACGTTGGGCATGAATACACTATGCGTGTAGATGCATCCGTGGCGATTGCCGCGACGGCGCTGCTCGTTTTTGCATCGCTGAGCGGCTGTCTTGAGGGAGAGGAGACGGCGGCGAAGACCAGTCTGACCGAGATACGGATTGCCGACATGCCAACGGAGGATTTTCTGCATGTCAACATCTCGTTTTCGGAGATACGGCTGCACAGCAACGAGACCGGCTGGGAGACCATCCCCGCGGGCAGGACGGTGGACCTCCTGTATCTCCACGAGCACAATCTGTCTGAGCAGCTCGTCGTCGAAGACATCACCGCGGCCAACTACACCAAGCTCTGGCTCGTGGTGGACAACGCCTCCGGTGTGCTCGCCGACACCAACGAGACGGTGTACTTCGACGTTCCCTCCGGCATACTCAAGATCCAGCATCTGTTCGCGCTGCAGGAGGGCAACAACTCGATCACGCTGGACATCGACCTCGAGCGTTCTCTCTTCGCCCGGGGCGACATGTACAAGCTTTTGCCCGTCATCAGTGCCCTCAACGTGAGCTACGCCAACGGCACTCAGGTACATATCAGGGACCGTGACCGCATCCGGAACATGACCCGGAATCGGCCGCCGGTGGTTGACATCGTTGTCAACGGGACCCGGGGCAGGCATTTCAACGCCGCGGTCAATGAGAGCATCACGTTCGACGCGTCGGGGAGCTTCGATGTCGACAACGACAGTTTGACGTTTCGCTGGGATTTCGACGATGGCGGCAATGTGACGGGCCCGGTGGTCGAGCACAGCTTCAATGAGACGGGGGCCTATCAGGTCACCGTGACGGTCGGCGATGGAGAGTATACCAGGACAGGACACGCGACGGTGACGGTCGGACGGCCCGGCGGTCCGGGGCACGGAAACGGGCATCCGCCTGGTCAGGTCGACGTGCTGGTCAACGGGGCAGCGGTGCGGCACTATACCGCCGAGGCGGGCGAGACCATCGCCTTCAACGCGTCGGGCGACGTTGATATGGCTGATGCAAACCTCACCGTTCACTGGGACTTCGATGACGGTGCCACTGCCTCGGGTCTGCCTGTCATTCATAGCTTCGCCGAGACGGGCGCCTATCGGGTCACCGTGACGGTCGGCGATGGAGCGCAGAGCGCCACCGGCGCGGTCACAGTTACCGTTCGCGTGAACGACGGAAGCGGGCCTGGACCGTGAACACCCTCACTTTTCTGCGGTGACCTGGCTGGCCGGAGCGGATGTGCGGCTGCGCGATGATGAGATGATGGGGTAAGTATATATGCAGCCGATTACATAAACAATTGTGAAAAACCATGTTCTCGTCGTCGTTGCAGCCACTCTGGTGCTGCTCCCCGCGGCGCCTCCTCCAGCGTCCGGCCGACCGTCATCGACTCGCGAGGCGACGGCACCATCACCCTGGAACACAACCTTTGGAGGCCACGCTCTCGACCGTGGCTGGGCGATATGCACCGTGAACGACGGCATCATGCTCGCCGGCTGGACCGCCTCCTACGGCGCGGGGAAAGCCGACGGCTGGCTGCTCAAGCTCGACAACGACGGCACCGAGCGCTGGAACCGCACCTACGGCGGCC
>CAYPWJ010000008.1:0-62233 GCA_964414415.1 uncultured Thermoplasmatales archaeon
TATAGGAAGTCCATATTCACGCTGCTATGGCGCGGATGCATTCACGCAAAAAAGGTACGTCGTCATCGACGCATCCCGTAGAGCGAGATCACCCTGAATGGTCGATGAGCCCGGCGGATATCGAGAAGCGCATCGTGGAGCTGGCCCGTGAGGGACAGTCGCAGGCACACATCGGTATCACGCTCCGTGACAGCTACGGGGTCCCCGACGTCCGGGCGGCCACCGGCAAAAAGATGCGGGAGATACTGGCCGAGCATGACCTCGCCGGCGACCTGCCGGAGGATCTCGACACGCTGCTGACGAAGCGGGAGAACCTCAAGGACCATCTCGCCGACAATCCCCGAGATGTCGACAATCGCCGCAACCTGCAGCTCATCGAGTCAAAAATCAGGCGGCTGCTCACATACTACAAGCGGGAAGGCGTCGTCCCGCAGGGCTTCCGCCTGTAACGTTATTTTTTTCGCTGTGCCTCTATCGCTGCATCCATCCCGATTTTTCCTTGGAGGACCTGTTTCGCCAGCGTCTTTGAAATGGTGACGTCCTCGCTGGCGATGCGGCTCCGGCGTTGCACCTCCCGTATCTCGCCGTCCTTTGGCTCGACCGAGAGCCGTCGCTCGACCGGTGTTCCAGGGCTCAACGCGATGGCCGTCGCAGCCTGAATGTCGTCGTGGGTGTTGGGCGGCGTCGTCGATGTTTCATCAACGATCTCGATGGGGACGTCGAGGTCGAGCAGCATGTTGATGATCCTGTTTCTGGTGAGCCGTGCACCGTGACCGACCCGGATGGTGATGTCCCGCTCGCTCCATTTCTCGACGAACGAGCGAATGAGGTCGACTGCTGCCGCAGGCGACGCGCTGGTGCACCGGCGAAGCGCTCTGCCTTCGTCGAAGATGGCGATGCCCGGTGTCGCCCCGGGGTCCACACCGATGATAATCTCCGCTGTGGCGCTCTTCCGGTGGAGAGCGACAAGTGCTGCGTCGATGAGTGCATCCATGTCCTGCCCGGGCTGACGGCATATCACGGTCGCCGATGCCGCCGTGGGCTGTTCCTGCTCAGTGGTGACGACTACCTCGACCGACGGGGGAACCGGCTCGTCGAAGCTGAGGGAGACGAAGGGCACGTTCCGCCGGTGGAGCGCCTGGAGAAGGTCGTGGTAGAGGACGAAGTCAGCGGTGAGCACCCCTATCATTGGCATTTTTAACAATGCTTGTTATTTAAGATTACGGTCGCCGGCGGGCGTTCTGCCGATAAAACGCAAAGCATATAAACCGCGGGAGCGATATCGGTGCAAGGGCAAGGGGGAAAACGTCCTTTTTTCTAGATGGACGCCCATGTGCCGGGTGTCCGCCGTCCAGCTGAATGCATACAGCTGCGAGGCACCAGTCACTTTTTTATAGGGCCGCCTGTTGTCCAGCCAGATGATATCCAAACACCTTGCTTCCCTGTTTGTGGTGTGTCTACTCATGGCTGGAAGCGTGGGCACCGTCTCCGTGCAGCAGCTTCCACAGGAAACACAGGAAACGTCTCCCGGCGGCCAGCATGAGGCTGTCACGGCAGCTGAAATCTACCGGTTTTCAGCGCCGGATATCGACGTCCGGAACGACCGGATCACCGTCACGCTCGACGAGGCAACCTCCTCTGTCGGGCAGCCAGGTGCACCGCGCCTCCCCGTGGTCACCAAGACCTTCCGGCTTCCCTTCGGCACCTCCATTGGCAGCGTAACCGTCAGCTACGGCGGGGTGGAAGAACGACGGCTATCCCGGCCCGTCGAGCCAGTCGATGCGCCGCTGATACCCTCCATCAACGCGGTGGAGCAACCGGCGGCATCCACCATCGATGCAACCAGCGTATTCCCGGAGCAGCGGTACAGCATCCGCCGCGGTGCTGGCCTCATCGACGGTGAACGCGCCACCATCGTGACCGTCAACCTCTACCCTGTCCAGCATCGACCGGCCAACGTCATCGCCACTGCCTCACGAGCCTCGGTCACCCTCAGCTACACTCCGCCGATGGAGCCGACGGAGACAGGCGACGACTACGACCTCCTCGTGCTGGCACCCACCGCATACGAGGAGGCGTTGCAGCCGCTCCTTGACTACAAGAACGAGCATGACACGCCGGCGACGTTGACCACGCTCGACGACATCCCCGAGGCGGGTGACGACGTGCAGGAGTCAATCAAGCTCTACATCAGGGACGCCATCGAGACCTGGGGGATCACGTCGGTCCTGCTGGTCGGCGGCGGCGTCGACGACGGCATCCGGTTCCCGGTGCGCTACGCCTGGATTCCCTCCGGCAGCTACGAGGAAAAATTCCCCAGCGATCTCTACTACGCTGACATCTACGACGCAAACGGCAGCCTGTCCACGTGGGACGCCAACGACAACGGCAGATACGCTGAATACCCCGATGACATGAGCGCGGTCGACGTCTACCCGGATGTCTACCTCGGTCGCCTGCCTGCAACGAGCGTGGCGCAGGTCACCGCCGTCGTCGATAAAATCATCGACTACGAGGAGCACAACAAGATGCTCGACAGCATCCTCCAGCTGGGCGGCGACACGTTCCCCGGCGACCCTGAAGGCGTCAACGAGGGCGAGTACGCCAACGAGCAGGTGCTGAAGCAGCTCCCCGGCTACGACGCGACGCAGCTGTGGGCCTCCACCGGCACGCTGAAAAAAGGAAAAATAATCACCAATTTTTATCGAGGCGCTGACTACGTTGACTTCTCCGGCCACGGCAGCCCGGTCAGCTGGGCGACCCACGCCCCGGGCGACGACAGCGTATGGCTCCCGAAGAAGACGCTGTATTCTCCCTACTCTGGATTCCTCTACGTGGACACCAGCTGGGTCTTCAACGTCAAGAAGCTCCCCGTCGTCGTACTCAACGCCTGTTCATGCAGCAAGTTCACCGCGACGCCGAACACCCTGGCCTGGTCGGTCGTCAAAAAACAGTATGGCGGGGCGATCGCCAGCTACGGCGCATCGGGCATCGGCTACGGCAGCAGCGGCAGCAGCGAGACAGACCGTCTCTTCGGCTGGATGGAGGTCCACCTGCTCAAGGGACTCCACGAGGACAAGGTCCTCGGTCTCGTCTGGGGCAACGCCCTGACTGAATATGCAAGCAGCTTCGAGCTCGAAGAAGTAGACTACAAGACCCTGCTGGAGATGTCGCTATTCGGCGATCCCACCCTGGCGATCGAGGACGGACCCGCCCCCGACACCCGCTGGCCATAGCTCCTTTCTCCCTCCCCCCTCTCTTTTTTGCCGTCACAAACCTTTAAATAACGGCTCTGTTAGGCACACGACATGACCTCAAAGGCCGACCGGCTCCGGCAGCTCAAGGAGGAGCGCAACGCCGTCGTGCTCGCCCACAACTACCAGCGCCCAGAGATACAGGACACCGCCGACTACCTCGGCGACTCACTGGGCCTCGCGAAGCAGGCGACGGAGACCGACGCGGACGTCATCGTCTTCTGCGGCGTCGACTTCATGGCCGAGAGCGCCAAGATACTCAACCCCGACAAGACGGTGCTGCTGCCCGACACCGGCGCACGGTGCCCCATGGCCGCCATGGTCGACCCCGAGCGGCTGCGGCGCGTCAAACGGGAGAAAGACATGGATGTCGTCGCCTACGTCAACACGACAGCCGAGGTCAAAGCCGCAAGCGACATCTGCTGCACCTCGGCAAACGCGGTCAAAGTCGTCGGCAGCATGCCCGACGGCGTCATCTTCGTCCCCGACACCAACCTCGGCCGCTACACCAAGCAGCACTTCGACGACAAGGACATCATGCTCTGGCCGGGCTTCTGCCCCACCCATCAAGGCATCGAAAAGACAGACGTCCTCAAGCTCAAGCAGCAGCATCCAGATGCAGAGATACTGGCGCACCCCGAATGCACGCTCGAGGTGCTCGACATTGCCGATGGAGTCGAGTCCACCTCCGGCATGCTCCGCTACGCCCACGAATCACCGGCGGAGGAGTTCATCATCGCCACCGAGGAAGGCCTCGCCTACCGCATGCGGCAGGAGATGCCCGACAAACGGTTCTACACGCTCGACGTCGCCATCTGCCAGACCATGAAAAAAATCACGCTCGACAAGACCATCGCCTCCCTCGAAAACATGCAACCGGCCATCGAGCTCGACCCCGACGTCATGGAAGCAGCGCGCGCCCCGCTGCAGCGCATGATGGACATGGGACGATAACGATGAGCGAGACACCAGATGATAAACAGGAAACAAAAAAACTGATTGCCGAATACGTTAAATCGAGCAAGAAATCCCTGCGATACTGCGCTGAAAGACACTGACCCCTCCACGGTGATAGCTGCCGGGCTGTCAACGAGTGTAATGTTTTTATAAACTCAGTTATTACCGTTTCTGGATGGGGACGAAGGAACCAGCGACGCCGGTCTACAGCAACCACAACCTGTTCTCCAATCATTTCCTGGAAAACCGGCTCTCCGACTTCGACGAATGGCAGGAGGATAAAGGCTGCCGGGAGCTCTACGAAGAGTTAAAGTCGCTCTACGACGACAACAAGTCAGTCATCGAGCGATGTACCGGCAACGAGGCGGAGCTGGAACGCGTGTTCATCAGACCTATCCTCGAGATGCTCGGTTTTTCGTTTACCGTGCAGGCGTCCATTCAGGACTCCGCGAAGCGGCCGGACTACGCGTTGTTCAAGGATGAGGAGGACAAACGGGCGGTGTATGAGGACGAGGACAGCCCTGATTTTTATCAAAAAGCTATCTGTGTCGCCGACGCGAAGGCGTGGGACCGCAACCTTGATAAAAAGACGGGTACGGGCACGTTCACCAACCAGAACCCGAGCTACCAGATAGACTACTACCTCCGGGAGACAGGCAAAGAGTGGGGCATCCTGACCAACGGCCGGAAATGGCGTCTCTACAAGGAAGAGGAGAGCCACCGGCTCGACACGTATTTCGAGGTGGATTTGGTCGAGTGCCTCGAGCGAGGGTCGGAGGCATTCAAGTATTTCTATTTCTTTTTCCACCGTGATGCCTTTGTCGGCGGCGAGGACGCGTTTCTCAACCGCGTGTACCGGCAGAGCGCGACGTATTCGCAGAGCATCGGGGAAAACCTGGAGGACAACGTCTACAAAGCCTTGTTGTGGATGGCGAAGGGCTACTTCGCCGTCGGCACCAATGAACTCGAGAAAACAGAGGAGAACCTTGAAAGAGTCTACGCGAACTCTCTGATTTTTCTCTACCGGCTCATCTTTGTCCTCTACCTTGAGAGCAAGGGGTTTCTCCGCTCTGAGCGGATTCCATCCAAGTTCAGCAACTACGACATCACCCGGTTCGTGGACACCATCCTCGAGGAGATGGACAACGACACCCTCAACCCGTATGGCGGGTTGCACGCCTACAAGCTCAACCAGATCTTCAACCTCATCGACAAGGGCAGCCAGGCGCTCGGCATCCCGCGCAACGTGTTCTACATCCCGGCCTACAACGGCGGGTTGTTCAGCGACGAAAAACACCCGTTTATCTCGTTTACCAGGGAGGAAGGCAAAAAGATACAGGACAAGTATCTCGCCAAGGTCGTCGATTTTCTGACGCGGCCGGAGTCGCCGGAGCACAAGGGCAAAGGCCGGATTGACTACGCTGATCTGTCAATACGGCATCTCGGCGGCATCTACGAGGGCCTGCTGGAGTACAAGCTGCGGCGCGCCGATGAGGACCTGGTGCCGGTCAGGAAGAGCGGCTCGCTTGTCTACATGCCGCTGGAGGAGGCAGAGGAGCAGAACAAGCGATATCGGGAGAGCGAGGTCATCCGTGAAGGCGAGATTTATCTCGCTACTGATAAGGGTGAGCGGAAGGCGACCGGCAGCTATTATACGCCGGATTATATCGTGCAGTACATCGTGGAGAACACGGTCGAGCCGGTGCTCGAGGACAAGCTGGAGAGCTGCACGTCGGTTGAGGAGAAACGGGAGGCGATCTTGTCGACTAGGGTGCTGGACCCGGCGATGGGCTCGGGTCATTTCTTGGTGGAGGCGACGGATGTCATCGCGTCGAGGCTGGCGGAGGTAACGGAGCCGGAGGAGGACAAGCGGGACATAGATCTTGCGCGGCGGGAGGTGGTCAAGCATTGCATTTATGGCGTGGACTTGAATCATCTGGCGGTTGAGCTTGCGAAGCTGTCGCTCTGGATTGCGACGCTGTCGGAGGACAAGCCCCTCACGTTTTTGGATCATCATCTCAAGGTCGGCAATTCCTTGATCGGCGCAGATCTGTATGACTTGAACCGGCATCCTGGGGAGGAGCCGGATGAAGGGACATCTGACAAGATGGGGCAGCGGACGCTGGATGACGTGTTCGAGGAGACGGAGGGCACGGTTGACATCAAGGAGAACATGCGCCAGCTGCTGCGGATGTACCGGCGTATCATGGAGCGGCATGATGAGAAGCCGGATGACATCCAGGCGCAGACGGAGATCTTCCATGACTTGATGGATCATCAGTTCCGTCGGCGTTTCCATGTGCTGGCGGACGTACATACCAGCTATTACTTTGGCAACGATTTCAGCGTGGAGCAGTACCACGCGTTGTTGCGGGAGCTCCCGCCGGGCTCAAACTGGAACAATGTGGCTGGGGAGGGCTGGGTCCGCGCTGCTTCGGACAGCGTGGACGACCCGATGGATGGCAATCTTGCCGGGCAGAAGCATTTTTTCCATTGGCAGCTGGAGTTCCCGGAGGTCTTCTTTGACATCGACACCGGCACAGAAAAAGCAAATCCGGGCTTCGATGCCGTGATAGGAAATCCGCCGTATGTCCGCATGGAGCAGATAAAACCACTTAAACCGTTTCTATCATCAAATTACCTAGTACACGATAGTAGGTCTGACCTGTATACTTACTTCATTGAACGTAGCATCGCTCTAAGTTCCTATCTTTACGGTGTAATTGTTTCTAACAAGTGGATGAGGGCTGGGTATGGCGAGAAATTACGGTCTTTTCTTTCCCGATATCAGATTCAGCAGATTATTGATTTCGGTGATTTAGAAGTATTTGAAGGTGTATCGACGTATCCAGCGATATTCATCATAGATGCAGGTCTACCAGCAGATCACGAGATAATGGCCGCGAAAATCGATAACCTTAACTTTGAGTCGCTTTCCAGACGTGTATCTGATATTAAATTCTATGTATCTGCCGATGCGTTGGGAGAAGGAGTATGGTCTGTAGGCAATATAGAACAAGAAAAAATTAAAGTGGCTGTTCAACGTGACTCTTTGGATTTATCAAAGTTTCTCACAGAGGTTTATAAAATAAACGATATCAAGGATGGCATTGGCAGAGGGATTGTAACTGGTAGAAATGAGGCATTTGTTATTGATGAAGAAATTAAGCAGAAATTAATCGAGAGGGACAGTTCATCTGCAAAGATTATCCGCCCGTTTCTCAAAGGAACAGATATATCACGATATCATATCGGGGACCAACGACTTTACTTGATATATGCGAAAAAGGGGATTAACATAGATAGTTATCCAGCGGTAAAACAGCATCTCTTAAAATATAAAGAAACACTTGAAAACACTGCCACTGATGAGGAATGGTATGAGTTACAACAACCTCAGGCAGAATATGTAAATTATTTTGATAACAAAAAAATCTGTTATCCAGATATTTCGAAGCGATGTAGATTTGCTATGGACACAAAAGGATTCTACCTCGCAAATACCTGCTACTTCATCCCGTCAGATTCTTGGATGTTGCTTGCGGTACTTAACTCAAATGTGATCAACTGGTTTTACCAATATGTAACATCCGAGTATCGAGGTGGGTATCAGCGGTCGTTTACCAATGCCGTGAAAACACTGCCAATTCCAAAACAACTGCAAAACATTGAGCCTGTTAATATCAAGGAGGATGTCCCGCTGAACGAAATCTCAAAAACACCTGATACCCTTGGCGCTCTCGCGAAACGATTGAGCGCATTGGAGAATGAACGAACGTCCCTTAATATCGGCTTGCTGGACTACCTAAGAATTTCCTCTGCTGGCAATACTACTGGAAAGACACTTAATCGGTGGGCTGTACCCCCATATGGCGTCGGGGACACTATACTGAATGAGACAACCGGTAATCGCGATAATCTACGTGTTAGCAGTATCTCGTTTCAATTATCTGATGAGACGCTTACTCTCTTGCTCACCGTACGTTACAAGCCTGAAAGTCCAGATGAAGATGAAACAGACCAATGGGGCTATACGGAGACGGAGCCAATTCCGGCGATGGAGTTCCACGATTTGTCCGAGATGGAACAAGCGCTTGTGAGGGAGTTCGTGCCCCTGGCCGTCGAGAAAGGCGGCGGCTTCGCCAACTTCCGGAAAAAAGCCACCAAGACAAAGTCGCTGCTCGACCGGCTGGAGGCGCTGACGCTGCCACGATTGGATGACGTCGAGGACGGCCTCAAAAAGTATCTCGAGGTCAAACAACGGGCAGGGGAGCTCGACGAACAAATCAAAAAGACCGATGAGCTCATCGACCAGATCGTGTACCGGCTGTATGGGCTGACCGATGAAGAGATAGCTATCGTCGAAGACAGCGTCCAGCGGTAGCAGCGCCGGCCGCACGCCTCTTCGTTACTCATCGCTCAGGTATGCGATGTCTTTTGACGGGTTAAAATACAGGCCGAGGTCATGGTGTACAAGGAAATCAACACCGATAATATTCGGCAGGTTAGCGGATTGCTGAGTGCTTCTGTCATCATCGCTATACGGCAACAGTACATACAACTCCGGTGGTTCCAGCGTGACGACCTCTCGCCCGCTTCTAAATTTAAATGATGCCGCTGTATGCAGTGGGTGACCCTTGTGTATCGCTCCGCCGATTGAGAGCTTTTTGAAGTCCTCCCTGTCGATTACGCTGTTGACCGGCAATCCTGCCTTGTCGAACTCGATAAGGCTGATGTTGGTGGTCGGGCTGCCGGTGTCCACGAAGGCGGACACAGGCATAAACTTGTGCTGGCTTGGAAACTTGCACAAAAACCGGGTGAAGGGCTTCAATCCCCCGCTATATTCACGTATCTGTAGCTCGATACGCATCTTTTACAGCACTAGCATGAGGTCTTCCGGGGGAACGAATTCGATGACCATGCTGCGCAGGTCCTCATCTGTCTCTCGTAGTCGTTCCAACAGCCTATCCGCGTTTTCATCTGCATCGACTACCTGACTGTCTTTGACAGCGACGTATTTGTTGGCGTAGTCTTTTTTTACCTGGGCGTAGTTGTTGGTAAGCCATCTACTCTCCTCTTCGTAGCTGTCCAACAGCTGCAGTTCACTGTCTACTTCATCGCCGGGTTCCATCGTGACCACCATCTAATCGGGATGCTGTTACAAAAAATTTTCTATCTATTTTCGTACCTCTCTGGATCCATATCACGCCAACCTATTTAAGTCGCATCCTGTATCTCCTGGTCATGTTTGGCACGCTGGTCAACGCCGGAGCTGTCGTCGCCGGGTCTACAGTTGGCTTGTTAATCCACAGGAGGCTGCCGAAACGGGTGACCGGCATCGTGTTCCAGGCCATCGGGCTATTCACCCTCGTCCTGGGCGTCCGGATGGCGCTGAAGACGGACAATCTGCTCGTCATGATTTTCAGCCTCGTCCTGGGGGCCATCGTCGGTGAGCTGCTCGGTCTCGACGCCGGGGTGCGTCGCTTCGGTGACTGGCTGCGCCGCCGGCTGGGCTCCCGGCACGACCGCTTCTCGGAGGGCTTTGTCACCGCTTTTCTGCTCTACTGCATGGGCTCGATGACGGTGCTCGGCGCCATCAAAGAGGGCCTCGGCGGCTCGCCGGATC
This sequence comes from uncultured Thermoplasmatales archaeon, assembly GCA_964414415.1. Lineage (GTDB taxonomy): Archaea > Thermoplasmatota > E2 > UBA202 > DSCA01 > CAZESS01. Next base: position 9,838 of record CAYPWJ010000008.1, read on the forward strand.
TGCTGCTGGCGAAGTCCGTCCTTGACGGGTTTTCCTCGATAGCCCTCGCCGCGGGCATGGGCATCGGTGTCATGTTCTCCGCTGTGCCGCTGCTGCTCTACCAGGGCGGGTTGACGCTGGCCGCCGGCTCGCTGCAGCATGTGCTGTCTGACCCTGTCGTCAACGAGGTGACGGCGGTCGGCGGGGTCGTCCTGCTCGGGCTGGGCGTCAGCATTCTCGACATCCGCGATATACGGGTGCTCAACCTGCTGCCGTCGCTCGCCGTCGCCGGCGTGCTCGCCTGGCTGCTGCTCTGAAGGCCAACCTTTATATGTGCGGTGGATATTGTAGGCCTCACTATCGAGGTATTCCCATGAAATGGCAAGGGAAATCACGGAAAATGGAGACCGGCGGAAAGCGCAAGGTCGCCCGGAAGAAACGACGCTACGAGCTCGGGAGAGAAAAAACGACGCCTGTCATCGGCGAGCAGCGGCACAAAAAGGTCTGCATACGTGGTGACAACCAGCGCGTCCGGGTGATGGCCGCCAACGAGGCGAACGTGACCGATCCGGAGTCCAACGAGACGGAGCGCGCTGAGATACAGGATGTGCTTGAGAACCCGGCGAACCCCCACTACGTCCGGCGGAACATTCTGACGAAGGGCGCCATCATCAAGACGGACAAGGGCAAAGCCAGGATCACCTCGCGGCCCGGTCAGGACGGCTGCATCAACGCCGTGCTCCTGAAGTAACATGCGCGACCGGTATGTCCTGTGGCCCATCTATTTTGACCGTAGCAGGAGCAGGCAGGACGGCCGTCGTGTGTCCCGTGAGCTGGCGGTGAAGCACCCGTCGGTCGAGGACATCGCGAAGGCGGCGGAAAAACTTGAGCTCGGACCTGAGGTGGAGACGGATGCGGCGCATCCCGCGCGGTGGTGGCAGCGGGAGGGCCGGGTGCTGGTGGATCAAAAAGCCAGCAAAACCGAAATCGTGCGTGACGTTGCCACGGAACTGAATAAAAAACAGTAAAGCTATCTTTTGGTTAGCTATTTTAGATATATGTTTTACTTATTATACTTTTTTTGTAAATCTTTGCCTACGGGCGTTCCGCGCTAACAATGAACACGCATATACCCAGAGCAATTTATTTACAATAAAACGATATATAATATAATAGATATCTAAAAATATTAAATTAAATAAAGTTTTTTCATAAAATAAGCCTGTCGAGGCCGCTGGACACCACAAAGTTGGCCCCATCCGCCGCGCTTGCCCCATGCTTTTCCCGCTGCACCGCGTTGAACGTCTCCCGCGACACCACCGGCTGCTGATTGCGAGACACCACAATCCCCATTCAAGAAGGCCGCAGTATACCGGATTGGAAAGGATACGCGAACTCGTCTTTTTTGTCCCATTTTCTCCTCTTTTTTTGTCCCAATTCTCTGTTTTTCGAGCCATTTCACTAAGTCACCCAGTGAATCGCCATCAAGATATCGCCGATACAGCTGCTCCACCACCTCGAGTTCCCGGTCAATCGATTCAAGATGTCCATCGTCGTACCTGTAGCCATAGGGCGCCGGCGACCCCAGCAACCCCTGCCGCCCTTCGCCTTCTGACGCATCCCGATAGACGCGCTCCCCGATCTGCTCGCGCTCCAGCTGCGCGATACGCTGGATGATGTCCATCACGAAGCGCCCCCATCGCCGTCGAGGTATCCAGGCTCCCCGTCATCGACACAAATTCCCTGTCGTGCTCACGTCTTCTATCTTCTGCAGCATCTCCTGGTAGGCCGGCCGGTTCGTGTCACGGCCGCTGGACCCGTTGTCCACGTACTCGCCGGCGATATCCCAGTCCCGGGCGTCACAGTAGGAGCGAAGCTTTTCCAGCTGCCCTTCCAGCGAGAAGCCCTTCACCGCCTGGTCCTCGGTCGAAACACGGGCGTAGAGCGCGACGTTTTTCATGCCTGCATCCATCCACGGGCATCTTTTATTAAAACGTTTCTAAAAACTCGAATCCATCTGTCTTTAAATACTGTCTTACAATATAAATTGTATGACAGATGTGCCCGACGAGTGGCTGAACGACCTCTCACGCACGAAGACCGAGACGACAGTCACCGTCTATAGGTCAGCGCTCCGCTGCATCCTTGATGATCTCGGGTGGACCGCAGCTGACTTGGTTGAGGCAACCCATAGATGGCCCAAGAGGCTTCGCGGGCGCCTCAAGCGATATTTCACCAAAGATATAGCTCAGCTGGCGCCGCTCACGAAGAACCAGCGGCTGTCGGCGCTGCGCTCGTTCCTCCGCCATGCAAACGAGGATTTCTCCTTGGGGAACATCGAGTTCGACAAGTCGCACACCCAGATGAGTATCTTCGATGCGGAGATACCGAGCCAGGATACGCTCCGGGACATCCTTGACCATGCAGACGTGAAGACGAGGGCGGCGCTCGGCCTGTACGCGTTTTGCGGCCTCCGTCCAAAGATAATCGTGAACCTGAACGTCGAGTCGGTTGTGGACCTGGATGTCACCGACGGTGTTTCTTTCTCCGACGTTCCGGCGATGGTCATCCTCAGGAAAGACGTTCCGGGCAACAAGGCAAAGGTCGACTTTTTCACGTTTCTGATCCAGGAAGGCGTCGACTACCTGAGGGAATATCTCACAGCCAGGGACAGCGTGTCGCCGGAAGACACCCTGATAGACTACCCGACGACGAATTATCCCAAAACGTATCTCTACCGGGGGATAAAAAAAGCGTTTGAACATGCAGACTTTGATGCGCATCCGTACATCCTCCGAAGCTACTTTGACGCCGCCGCAGGCGAGGCGTTGTCCAGGACAAAACGAGAATTCTATATGGGACACGTGGGAGACCTCGACGTCCGATACCGGATGCGGAAACGACACTCACAGCACAAGATAGCATCTCTCCGCCGGGAATGGGCAGAGAAAATGGAGCCGCGACTTGGAACCCGATAGTTGTCATCCATAGCTCTTTTTTGCTCGATTGGCCTTTGTGGCCACGAAAGCGGGGTGTTGAGCGGCAAAAACTGCATTTGAAGCATTTTTGGATGCACACGTGGTGCCAAACCCCAATTAGATGTCATGGATGAACTGTCTTTGTTTTCGTGGTGTGCCAAGGCGAGAGACATGGGAACGAGAGACGCCGACGAAACCTTCCACCTGCCGTTAAACAAAAAGTGAGAGAGCGGTCTGACAATCGATGTGAGCGATGCGGAATCGATCTGGATGAAGGTGGCGGAGAGTTCCACCATGTCGTCCCGCTGGCCTACGGCGGAACGAACAGCCCGGGTAATTGCTCGCTGCTCTGCACGGACTGCCATCGGGTAGCGCCGAACGTGAAGGATAGACGTGACCGGTTGATATATGACCGATTCTTTCTGCGGTTTGAGGACACCCGGCTGGGTGTATACCGTGCTTTTGCCCTTGAACTAGCGGAAAGCGCTGCGGGCAGACGGGAGATACAGAACGAACGATGATGATCCTGCTGCAGACATGCCGTGCGTGCTATTTTTTAGCACGAAAAATATTATTTAATGTAAAAGCTATTTTTGATTTAATAATTTTAGCTAATAATTATATTTATTTTTGTTTATTACTGAAAAAAGGCGATACGCTCCGACTACTTGCATAAAAAACAATACATAATATAATAATTATCAAAATATATAATAATAAATATACATTTTTTATAAAATGAATATATCCGGCGCTATCGTGCTACCCGATAGCGTGGCTGCATGTTTTTAAACGTCGCCGTATTGCGCTATTGCAGGATGGCACGCAAAAGCAAGAGCTTCCACGACGTCGCGCTCCGCACGTTTGAGAAGGCCATCGCCGACACGTTCATCGGGCGCGTCTACACCGCCTTTTTCAGGCAGATGACCGTCAACGAGTTCCGGATGGCCGACATCCAGCCGGGCCATCGCGTGCTCCACGTCGGCTGCGGCAGCGTGCCCAACACGCTCCTCATCTTAGCGGAGGCAACGAAGGCCTCCTATGTCGGCATCGACCGTGATGCCGGGGCGGTCGCCGGCGCCCGCACGATGGTACAGCGGTATGGGCTTGAGCAGCAGGTCACGATACAGGAGCGCGACGCCCTCGCAATGGATTACGCCGGCTTTGACCTGGTTATTTTGTCGCTCGGCGTGGAGCCCCGCGAGGTCATCCTGGCCGCCATCCATGACGGCATGCATCCGGATGCACATGTCGTGGCGCGGAAGCCCTGGGATTTCATGGACCGGCTGTATGGCAGGAAGGAATTCGTCCCCCGTCGCTTCCGGATCGTCGACACCTTCCATCGTCCGGATTTCATCAAGTCGCTGCTGCTCGCGCCGATGGAGCGGTGAGACATCGCACCTCTCTCCGCTGCGCCATCGCATAGCCGGTGATGACCTGCCGGTGGCCGGCCAGCACCTCGTCGAGCGCTGCATCGCCTGTATCTACGAACAGCGTCGGTGTCTCCGCGAGCTTGTGCGGCGTGGCTGCCACGATGACGTTCTCCACGCCGGCTTTTTTGATGACCCTGGGGCTTATCTGCTGGTTGCCCCTGCCGAGGACGCAGCCCTGCCGGCCGATGGGGCTCACCACGATGTTTGCTCGCCTGCCGTCGAGCACCGCCAGGATGTCCGCTTCGCCTGCATCGGCTGCCGCGAGCCGTCCGTCGGTGACGACGTCGACGCCCAGTATGCTTCCTTGCACGTTCAGCGCGCTGGCGACGGCCGCCGTGGTGCTGCCGCCGCCGAGGATGCAGGTGCCGCGCCGGATGACCAGCGAAAGAAAGGAGGCAATCTGCTGCTTGTATTTCGCCTCATTATGGACGTGGTGCAGCTGTTTCCCTCGCTGGACGAGCGCCGGCGCGGTAAGCGTTGGTGCGATGCCGTAGCGCCGTATCTTCATCCGGCCGGCCCGGACGTTTCGCTCGTCGATGTCCATGATTTCCCGCTCGGCTATGGTGGCCGTGCCGTCGAGATAGCGCTGGATGATGTCGCTCGCCGCTGCCGGGGTGAGTGCGAACACCGCCGAGTACATCTTGACGCCGGCGGGGATACCCAGGATTGGTACCGTGTCGCCGGTGATGCTGTAGATGTCGCGGGCGGTGCCGTCGCCGCCGCAGAACACGATGGCATCGGCGCCTTCGTCAATGAATCGCCTGCATGCTTTGCGGGTATCGGCAGCCGTCGTCTGGTCGGGTGGCGTGTAGACGATGTCTGCAGGCCCGGGTATAGATGCGGCGCCCATCCGGCCGCTGCAGGTCAGGATGGGTGCGTCGATGGTCTGCATCGCCTGAGCGGCGCGTTCCGGTGCGACGGGGATGGCGCCCCGCTGTCGTGCTTCGTCGACGACGCCATCGGTGCCCTTGAGCCCGACGCGGCCACCCATGCCCGCGATGGGATTGACGAGGAAGCCGACGGTTGTCATTGCATGGGGAGTGTCTCTATCGCCTGTCGGACGAGCTCGGCCGGGTATTCGTAGTCTTCGAGTTTGCCGTCGAGGTACGCGTCGTAGGCGCCGAGGTCGAAGTGGCCGTGACCGGAGTTGTTGAAGAAGATGGTTTTTTCCTCGCCGGTTTGTTTGCATTGCAGTGCCTCGTCGATGGCGCCCTTGACCGCGTGCGCCGCCTCGGGGGCCACGACGATACCCTCGGTCTGGGCGAACAACTGCGCGGCCTTGAACACCTCGTTTTGGTGAAAGGCTGCGGCGTCCATCACGCCGTCACGGGTGAGCCGGCAGAGGATAGGCGAGTCGCCGTGGTAGCGCAGCCCGCCGGCGTGGATGGGCGGCGGGACAAAGTCGTGACCGAGCGTGTGCATCTTCATGATGGGTGTGAGGCCTGCAGCGTCGCCGAAATCGTAGGCGTAGAGGCCCTTTGTCAGTGTAGGGCAGGCGGTGGGCTCGCATGAGACGATGCGGGTGTCGGGATGCTCGTCGCGGAGCTTGTCGCCTGCGAATGGGAACGCGGCACCGGCGAAGTTTGACCCGCCGCCGGTGCAGCCGAGCACCACATCCGGATATGCATCGATTTTTTCGAATTGCTTTTTTGCTTCGAGGCCGATGATGGTCTGATGGAGGCAGACGTGGTTGAGCACCGAGCCGAGCGAGTAATGCGTGTCGTCGTTGGTAGCGGCGTCCTCGACCGCCTCGGATATGGCGATGCCGAGGCTGCCGGACGTGTCAGGATCTTTTTCGAGGATGCTGCGGCCTGCCTCGGTTGTGTCGGTGGGACTCGGCAGGCAGGTTGCTCCCCATATCCGCATGAGGCTTTTCCGGTAGGGCTTTTGCTCGTAGCTGACCCGGACCATGTAGACGGAGCATTCCAGGTCGAAGAAGGCGGTGGCGAACGCGAGCGCTGATCCCCACTGGCCGGCGCCGGTTTCGGTGGCCAGCCGCTCGATGCCCTCCTGCTGGTTGTAGTAGGCCTGGGCGACGGCGGTGTTGGGCTTGTGGGAGCCGGGCGGCGAGGCGCCCTCCCATTTGTAGTATATCTTTGCCGGGGTTTCGAGGTAATGTTCGAGGCGATGTGCCCGGTAGAGTGGTGTCGGTCGCCACAGCCGGTAGATGTCTCTGACCTCGTCGGGTATATCGATGTATCGCTCGGTGGTCATTTCCTGCCGTATGAGCTCTTTGGGGAAGAGCGGCGTGAGGTCGTCGGGCGTGACTGGTTCCTTGGTGGCGGGATGCATGACGGCGTCAAGCGGCTGCCGGAGGTCGGCCTGGACGTTGTACCATTGCTGCGGCAGCTCGTTTTCGTCGAGGAGTATCTTTGTTGGTTCCATGTCTGCCGTAATTGCAGGAGAGTATTTAAATTTTTGTATAAAAATATACTATAAAGTATAAAATATTACTATAAAGGCCTTTTTTGCAATACAACGCTTTATATTGGTTTATTTCAATGTAGATGCATGTGGCAGCAGATATACACCTTCTTCAGACAATACCCCGCGCAGCAAAAGGTGGCCGAACTCCTCCTCCGATACGGCCTCCGCGTCCGGAATGACGGCCTGTTTTGCGGCTCGATAGAGCTGTCCCATACAAAGGTGGCACGGGCCATCGGCGTGGACCGACGGGCGGTCACCAGCACCATCGATACCATCATGGAGCACGAGGAACTGCAGCCCATCTTCGCTAACCTGCAGCCCACAAGCCACCTGAAGGAGGTAGCTCCGCACATGGGCTGGGGCGTCGTCGAAATCATTCCCGTCGATGCACGCCAGCCGGGCATCCTCGCAGCTGTTGCAGCCGTTATCGCCGACGCAGACATCAGCATCCGTCAATCCATCGTCGACGACTACCAGCTGGCCGAAGAACCCCGCCTCTTCATCGTCACGGAGACACCGCTATCGGGACACATCATCGAGGCGATACGCTCCTGCACCGGCGTCCAGGCAGTCATCGCCTATTAACCTGATACCGCCATCGCAACTTTAATAAATTAAAGCCACTTCTCATCCCATGCGGGTTCCCCAAGGAGGCGTCGTTGTCTGCCTCATCATAGCACTCCTCATGCTGCCCGCCCTGTCCGGCTGCCTCGGCCCGCAGCAGGTAGCCCAGCGGATGATGGACCACCTTGAGCCATCCAAGGAGTACCGGTGGAACGAAAAACTGGACGGCCAGGAGGAGTTCAAGATACTGGACACCATCAACGAAAACGCGGCAAAGGTGGAGAGCTATCCACTCCGCCCGCTGGAAACGGGGGCACTGTTTTTACATATCTACGTGAGCGTTAACTTTTCCAACATCCTCAACACGGACTGGGAATGCCTGACAACCGGATACGCAAACATCACCATCACCAGGCCCTCCGGCGTAAATGAATCACGTGCCTACCAGGTACTGGGGAAGGACAACACATATAATGAGTTTTTCTATTTCTCCCATCCCGCCGTGGGCAACTGGACCCTCACCGTCACGGTGCGGGGCTCCGGCCACTATCGGATGTTCGCAGAAGCCTACGAACCCATATAGCCGGCGTAGCTCAGCGGTAGAGCGTCTGACTCGTAATCAGAAGATCGAGGGTTCAAATCCCTCCGCCGGCTCTATCGATGCGCAGCAGGAGGCAACGGTTTCTCTTTGAGGGCTGCCAGAGCGAACAGTGAAACTGTTATCTCGCGGTTGCAGCGCGAGCAGACGAAATAGACCCGGTCGTTGAATGAATGCTGCAGGAGCGGGCCTCCACAGCACGGACATCGCTGCATAGATTGTACCTCCCCTCTTATAATGCCGACAGAAGTAATTAAGATTTATTGTGTAAATTGCTATCAATGGCAGGATATGGTCTTACATGGCCTGCAGCCGCTCGATGCGCTCCTCCAGCGACGGATGCGTCGACCAGATGGAGCCCCGCCTGGCGCGCTTGAACGGGTTGGCGATGTAGAGCGGCGCCACGGTCCTGGAGCCCTTCGGGTCGTCGGGCCGGTCGGCTCTGATTTTTTTGAGAGCGCCGGCCAGCCCGTCCGGGCTGCGGGTGAGCATTGCTCCGTTTGCATCCGCCAGGTACTCACGGCGGCGTGACATGAAGAGATATGCCAGGCGGCTGAACAGCGGCGCCAGGATGGCGAATACCACGGCAACGAGGATGAGTAGTCCTGCGTTTTTGCCGCGCTGCCGTCCAGCGCCGTAGAAGAGGCTGCGGAGCAGGATCTCGGCGATGAGGGCGATGGCGCCGACGACGCCGACGGTGACCGTCGACACGAGGATGTCGCGGTTGGCGATGTGGCTCATCTCATGGCTCATGACGCCTTCAAGCTCTTCGTTGTTGAGCTTTTTGAGGGCACCGGTAGTCACGCAGATGACCGCCTCGTCGGGGTTTTTGCCCGTGGCGAAGGCGTTGATGTCGCTTGACTCCTGGACGTATGCTTTCGGCGTGGGCAGCCCCGCAGCGATGGCCATCTCCTCGACCCTGTAGATAAACAGCTTTTCCCGCCTGTTGCGTGGATTGGCCGGCCGGGCCTCGGCTGCGGTGAGCACGCTTTTGACTGAGACGTTGTAGGACAGCGCCACATAGAGCACCGCGATTGGCAGCCCGACTACGAATGAGAGAATAGGTGGGAATCCCAGGATGTAGCCGAAGGCGAAGATGACGCCGAAGAGAAGCAGCAGCATGAACAGGCAGACGGCCAGCGTCGCCTGCTTGTTCCTCCGGATGTGTACCTCCGGCAGCATGGTTGCTAGAAGGATACCTGCGGTGTTTCCCGGAGTTCGTCGGGTATTTCGAGCATGTCTCGCTCCGTCTTGCCCATCAGACCGGCGAACCATCTGCCCGGCAGCGTCTCGATGGCGTTGTTGTAGTACAGCACCGCGTCGTTGTAGTGCTGCCGCGCGTAGGCCACCTTGTTTTCGGTGTGGCTGAGCTCGTCCTGCAGCTGCAGGAAGTTTTCGTTGGCTTTCAAGTCGGGATACTGCTCCGCGACCGCGAACAGGCTTTTCAGCGCCTGCTGCAGTTCTCCGTCGGCCTCGATGTTTTCCTGGCGGGTGTCCGCCTGCATCAGCGACGCTCTCGCCGTAGTGACAGCCTCGAGTACCTCCCGCTCGTGTTCCATGTAACCCTTGACCGTCTCCACGAGGTTGGGGATGAGTTCCGCCCGACGTTGAAGCTGCACGTCTATCTGTGCCCACGAGTTGTCGATACGGTTTTCCGCCCGGATAATCCTGTTGTAATAGTAGGCCGGTATGAGCACGACGAGCAGAAGAACGATGACGCCGAGTAGGATGAGCCAGACCATGGTATCCACATGGAATATGCCACACTGTGTATATAAACGATGTGTCAGCTGCCGTTAGCCCTCCGACGCAAGCATTATCTCGATGTCCGAGAGCTGCACCGTCCCTCCGGTCAGAAGGGAGAGTTTTTCACCGTCGACGTCGCTCCGGACGACCCGTTCTGCCTCTGGTGCATAGTAGAGGGTGGCGACGCCGCCCAACACGAGGACCTTGAACGTCTCGTAGGTGCCCGCAGGGACGGTCACCGTCTCCCGGGACAGGCAGGCGAAGGCGTGCTCGAGGCGCGGCAGGTCGAGAGTACTGTCGTATCCCATCATCGCCAGGAGGTCCTGAAGGTCGATGGTCGGCAGTAGGTCGGTCAGCTCAGGAGGGAGCTGCTCCATCTCCATCCAGGCCAGGATAGTGTTGACGACGGTGATGGCAAGATTGGCCGTCTTCAGCCAGATGGACTCGATGAACCCATCGAGGGTGAGCATGGTGTCGGGGATGCTCCATGTCTGCCCAACATCCATCGGAAACTGCAGCACCGGTAGCGACTCGGCCAGGTCGGCGTCTAGCGAGACAGTCAGTGGAATGAACAGGGGCGGCAGCGGCAGTGGTACAAAGGGGTTTTCCGCAATCATTACCCTGACGATGCCGGTACATTCAAGCGCGTGGGATTCCACGGCCAGGTTGGCCTGCTGCCGCCAGGTTTCGCTATGTATCCTTGTCGGAATGAGCCGAGATAGCTGCCCGGTGACAAGTACCTGGGCGCTCTCTATCGCCACCTCACATTCTCCCTGAAGTCTGCAGTCAGCTGTTACCCGGTAGGAGCCGTCTGTGGCGTCGACGACCTCGAACGCTATGTCTTCCGGGCGGATGGCGACATCTATCTGGCGGTCCGCTGTTTCCTGCGATATGTGGATGGGGCTCACTTGGTACGTCCAGCTGTCGCCGACATCCCAGTCCGGTCCGCCGGCATGTGCAGGTGTACTCTGCATCTCGCGGTGTCCCACCCGGTCGGTATCAGCAGTGAAACTTGGTGCCAAGGAGAGCATAAAAAGCGTTGCTACAGCCATGCAGGCAAGCCATGCCGTCCGCTGTGTCCTCCATCTCATGGTTCTCTCTATTTCCAACAGCAAATCATTTAAAATGTTTATGTAGCATCATGCTTTATGCAGGAGAGGTATTACGTCCATGGACGTCGCATACGCCGTCGGTATCTTCGCCATCGTCAGCCCGGTCGGCAACGTCTCGTTTTTTACCATGTGAACGCGGGGTTACACCGGCGAAGAAAACGCCGGGTGGCGGGCAAAGCCGTCGTCGCGGCGGCAACGCTCGTCGTGTTCGCCCTGGTCGGCACATACATCTTCGTGCTGTTCAGCATCACCATCCCGGCGTTCCGCACGCCGGTGGCATCCTGCTGTTCCGGGTGGCGCTGAGCATGCTGTACGGCGGCACGGCGGGAACCAAGACCACCCCGACGAAAAAGGCGAGGCGCTGGAACGGGAGATGGTCGGCGTCATCCCGCGGGGCATCCCGATGCTTGTGGTCCCGGCGGGATATCGGTCGTCATGCTCTACAGGTCGAAGGACGGCCTGCTTGAGGGCGGCATGCTGTTCGCCGTCCTGGCCGCCACCGATGGCATGCTCCGCTATGCAGACGTCATCTTCCATCGGACCGACAAAGGGCTCGCTGGCCATTTCCCGGGCCATGGCCCCATCCTGGCGACGGTCGCGGTGCAGTTCATCATCAACGGAGCCCACGACGTCGCGGTTGAATGGGCCAAAGCACTTCAGGGGTTGCTCTAGATAAGCTGCTCGTAGAACACGATCATGACGATGAGAGCTACCAGCACGGCCAGCCAGATGAGCAGCGCCGTCAGCGTCGTCCGACGCGCTTTCTTTTGCTCCCACCAGCTCCGCGGGTTGATGCCCTGCGCAAGAAACGTTGTCACCCCGGCGAGGTTGATGCAGACGACGTTGACGCCGAACAACAGCAGCGCGCCGGCGGCATCCGTCCAGAGCCGGGCGCCGAGCAGCAGCCCACCGGCCACGATTGGCGGCAGCAGCGCCACGGCCACCATGACGCCGACCAGGGCCTGTGCGACGCCCTTGGTCACAGACAGCGAGCCCGCGATCCCGGCGGAGAAGGCGAGCAGCACGTACATCAGGTTGATGTTCACCCGCGACGCGATCTCCGCCGCCGTAGGGTCGATGGAAAGCGCCGGAACCGCGGAGGCAAGCAGGCCGAACAGGACGCCGACCGCCAGCGCCAGCAGATAGCCGGACACACCGGAGACCAGCGACTCCCGCGCGAGCTTCGAGTCCGCCAGCGTGGTCGCCAGCGACAGCGCCATGTTGGGGCTGAGCAGCGGCGCGATGACCATCGAGCCGATGATGACCGCCACGTTGTCATAGAGCAGCCCGATGGCCGCGACGACGCTTGCCAGAACCACAAGGACGACGTACACCGGCGACACCTCTGCTGCGTCGGCCGTGCTCTGGTAGATCTCCTCGACGCTGATGCGTGTCTTCTCCGCCTTTTCCTCCGCCGTCTCCTCCTCTTTCTCCTCTTTTTCCTCGAGGTCGGGACGCGGCAGCGTTGCCTCCACGTTCAGGATGACCACCCTGAAATGGTCGGAATGCGAATAGGCATCCTCGAGCGTGGCAAGAGCGCTCTCCGCCTCGGTGTCCGGCAGGATGATGCGGGCGAACCATTCCCGCTCGGTTATCTCTTCCTTCCGGACGTCGATGACGGTGAGGTCGTCGAGCAGCTCCTCTATGCTCCGGTCTGGCTCGTATGGATAACATACCTGCAGGAGCCGGAGACCCATCGTTTCCCTATCCAGATTTTCTTAATGTAGTTTGCCATTTTATTGGCTATGCAGGCGGGAGCAGCACGTACAAGAAAAAAGGAGAGGGAGGAGAAGGTTAGCCGTGTCTGCCTTTGGAGCCGATGAGTGCTGCGGCGCTGAGGATCGCTGCGGAGAGCACGACGAGCCCTCCGCTTTCCGTCACGTTGACGTTGAGCAGGTCGGCGGCGGTGTTGACGATCCACAGGTCGATGGTGAAGAATATCAGCCCCATGATGACCAGGATCACCACGGAGATGATCAGCATCAGTATGCCGCGTGCCGTGTCGGATATGTCATCTAGTCCCATCCTTTTTTCACCTCCTACCCTCTAGATGAGGTTATGATATTTATAGTTTTATAAATATTTTATAGGTATGACTGCGTGGATGCTTACAAATCCTGGCTATGTTACGGGATGGCGGTGTTATTCTTCCAGATGCCCGATGTCTTCCTCGGTGAAGAGATACGTGTCGAGTTCCTCGTCGAACGGCTCGTCATGGCGGCGTATCCATTCGATGAGCATCGCCGCGTGTTCCTTTTCCTCGTCGCGGTTGTGCGCCAGGATGTCCTCCAGCGTTTCGTCGTCCGTCGTGTCGATGCGCTCTTGGTACCAGTTGACGGCCTCTATCTCCTCTATCAGGGACTGCCGCGCCCGTTCCAGGTCAAGGGTCTCCTTGGTGATCTTGTCTCTCGCTTCGTGCTGTGTCATGGCCGCTGAATAGCTGATGGCTTAAAAATGTGCCGATGTGTGGAGAGCCCCGGCCATCTATACATCGGTAGAACATCAAGAAATAAATAGCCACGTTGCCATTACTGCCGGGGAAACGCATGCCGGAGCAACGAGACCAGTGGGGCAGCCGCCTCGGCTTCATCCTCGCCACCGTCGGCTCCGCCATCGGCGTGAGCAACGTCTGGCGGTTTTCCTACCTCGCCTACAAGGACGGCGGCGGCGCCTTCCTGTTCCCCTACCTGATTGCCCTCTGCGTGGTCGGCATCCCGCTGCTCGTCGTCGAGCAGTCGCTGGGCCACGAGAAGCGCGGGTCAGCCCCGGCTGTCTTCCGGGAGATAAAAGAAAAGCTGGAGGTGCTCGGCTGGTGGCCTGTCGTCATCCTCGTCTTTGGTCTCAACCTCTATTACGCGGTGATCCTCAGCGACTGCGTGAACTACTTTGGCCTGTCCTTCACGCTGGGATGGGGAAACAATCCCAACGCGTTCTTCTACAACGACTTCCTGCAGGCCACCGGTGACCCCTGGGCCATTGGGATGCCCGTTGCGGCCATCGTCATCGGGCTGGCCATCATCTGGCTTGTCAACTGGGCGATCATAAAAAAGGGACTTCGAGGCGGCGTCGAGCGGGTCTGCAAGATACTCATCCCGCTGCTCATGATACTGGCGACGGTGCTCGTGCTGCGGGGTGTCACGCTGCCCGGCGCCTGGGAGGGCATCCAGTGGTATCTAACCCCTGATTTTTCGTCGCTGCTCGACGCGTCCGTCTGGATAGATGCCTTCTCCCAGGTGTTCTTCTCGCTCAGCCTCGGCATGGGCGTCATCATTGCCTATTCCAAGTACCTGCCGCGGAAATCAAAGCTGTTCAGCAATGCGCTCATCGTCGGGTTCGCCGACACGCTGTTCTCCGTCTTCATCGGCCTCGCCGTGTTCGGCATCCTGGGCAACATGATGCATACCACCGGCCTCCCGATGGAGCAGGTCGTGGAGGGCGGCATCGGCCTCGCCTTCGTCGTGTTCCCCCAGGCGTTCAACGCGCTGCCCTTCGTTCCGCAACTCGTCGGAGCGCTCTTCTTTCTGACGTTGATAGCTGCCGGGCTGTCGTCGCTCATCTCGATGATCGTCGCGTTCCTGTCCGGCATCGTCGACAAGTTCAATGTCGACCAGCAGCGATGGATAACGTTGCTGTGCGTCATCGGCTTCGCGGGCGGCCTCGTGTTTACAACGCGGGGCGGCATCATCTGGCTTGACATCGTCGACCATTTTCTGCTGGGGTACGGCCTGGTACTGATGGGGCTGATAGAAATCCTCGTCATCGGCTGGGTCTACGGCGCTCATCGGGTCTCCCGCCACGTCAGCGGGATGTCCTCTATCGGGCTCGGCGGCGGCTTCGAGACATTGATACGGTTTGTGACACCCGGCATCCTCGGCGTGGTGCTGCTGTTTTCCCTGTATTCTGAGGCGCTCTCCTCGTATGGCGGGTATCCGCGCTCCGCCGTCCTCGTCATCGGTGTGGGATGGCTCCTCGTCACCCTGGCGATAGCTGTCGCGTTGTCCCGGATGGCATGGACGGCTCCTGAGGAGTCGTAGTGGACCGCGGGACGCCTACAGCCACTCTTTTCGCCTGAAGTAGAGGAGCATGGCGACGGCCACGCCGGCCATGACCAGCCACACCAGCGGATAGCTCCAGCGCCAGCCCAGCTCCGGCATGTGGGCGAAGTTCATGCCGTAGATACCGGCGATGAACGTCAGCGGGATAAAGATGGTGGCGATGACGGTGAGCACCTTCATGACCTCGTTCATCCTGTTGCTCACGCTGGACAGATAGACGTCGAGCATACCGGATATCATGTCGCGGTAGGTCTCTATCGCGTCGATGACCTGGATGGTATGGTCGTAGACATCCCGGAAATATATCGAGGTCTGCTCGTGTATGAGGCTGGAGCCCCGCCGCTCTATCCCGCCCACGACTTCCCGGAGCGGCCACACCGTCTTCCGCAGAAAAATGACGTCTCGCTTTAATGCCTGGGTGGCCTGCAGCGTCTCAGGCGTCGGCTCCTCGAGAAGTTCCTCCTCGATGCCCTCGATGTCACTGCCGATCTGCTCCAGGATGAGGAAGTAACGGTCGACGACGGTGTCCATGAGTGCATACACAAGATAGTCGGCATCCATCTTTCGTATGCGTCCCTTGGCGTTCCGTATCCGCTCCCGTACCGGGTCGAAGATGTCTCCTTTTTTCTCCTGGAAAGAGATGACGAAGGACGGCCCGAGTATGAGGCTGACCTGCTCCGCCCGGACTTCCTGCTCCACCGGGTCGTAGGAGAGCATCTTCAGGACGATGTAGAGGTAGTCTTCATAGTCTTCAAGTTTGGGGCGCTGCCCCACGTTGAGGATGTCCTCCATGACCAGGGGATGCAGCCCAAACTGCTGCCCGATTTTTTCGACGGTGTCCACCTGATGGACACCATCGACGTTTATCCAGGTGACGGAATCAGTTTCCGCGTATGGAAAGCATGCCTCGACGTCGTCGACCTGTTGCTCATCGAAATGTTCTTCGTCGTAATCGATCACCGTCACCGTGACAGGGCCGCTTCTGCCCCCGGTATACCGGAGCGTACCCGGTGGAAGACCCATGTCGCTGGCCTGTGCAGGCTCTCCATCTGCCATTACCTCTGCAATCCAGCCTCATAGTTAAACGTTCTGATTTTTGCCGCCCGGCATATAAAATAAATGGACACGTTTATATATGCAGCCCTGTTGTAATAGCGTCTCTGTCATGGGACGGGATGGGAACCGATGAACCAGGTTGTCCAGGTACTGGGCTCACTCGCCGATAACGTTTTCGGGCCGCTCAATTTCCCGAAGGAGCAGGCCATGGAGCTGCTGGAGCTGCTCTCGGCCCTGCTCGTCGTGGGCATCATCCTGCTCGTCCTCTACTACGTCATCAAGAAAGTATCGCTGCGGCGGGCGCAGACCAAGCAGCAGGTCTCCAACGTGATGATGTTCCTCAAAATCGTGAAATACGCATTTATCTTTCTGCTCATCTTCATCTTTGCTCTCCTCCAGTACGGCTCGCTGAGCGAGCTCGGGCTCGTCGCTGGTCTGCTCACCGTGGCGCTTGGTTTCGCCCTCAGGCAGCCGCTCACCAGCATGGTGGCCTGGGCGGTCATCGTCGTCCGGCGTCCCTTTTTCATCGGCGACCGCATCGCCATCGGCGAGGTAAAGGGAGACATCACCGACCTGTCGCTCACGTCGATGTACATCAAGGAGATCGGCGGCACCGTCGACGGCGAGGAACGCTCGGAGCGCATCGTGACCATTCCCAACCTCCGGCTGTTCGAGGCGGAAATCGTCAACTACACGGCGCAGCATCAGTACATCCTCGACGAGGTCACCGCCGCCGTCACCTACGAGAGCGACCTCGGCAACGCCGAGCGCATCATCGTCAACGGCGTTGACAAGATACTCGGCCCGTGGCGCGAGTACCTCCCCGACCGCATCGCCAAGGAGCCACATACCCGTCTCAGGTTCAGGCCGTCGGGCGTCGACGTCACCGTCCGGTACTACGTGCCGGCGCGGAAGCGAAACGAGTTCTCGACCGATATCACCCGGGAGATCTTCAGCAAGATAAAAAAATCGAAGACGGTGGAGATAGCGTACCCGCACACCGAGGTCGTGTTCAGGAAAAAAGAGGAGCAAAAAGAGGAGCGCACATGACACGCGAAAGCAGAAGCTCTGCACCCCGTGCGAGCGGGTCGTGTACCCCGGTCTATGGGAGCTCTGGCGTTCCCGGCAATGGCTGACGCTTCAGCACCTGATGCTGCCGAAAGATGGCGCAGCAGGCAGGGTCACATTGCCGGCTGCACGTAGCGTATTCACCGGTGACTGGACACCGTTTCATGACGTGTTCCCCTCTGACGCAGCGATATGCTGCCTCCAGCACTATATACCCATTATGTTTAAAAACGTTTGTCTCCCCCGGGGACGCGCTGGATTTAAATATGCCTTTGCTCATTCGTGTCGAGACAATGAAAATTGCTGATTTACAGCCTAATAACACGGTGGACGAGATCGTGCTGACAATCATAGAGAAAAAGGAGCCGAGAGAGGTGCAAAAGCGCTTCGGCGGCACCGCACGGCTGGCTGAACTGGTCGGCAGAGACAACGACGGAGACACGGTGCAGGTCACTCTGTGGAACGACGAAATCAGCGACGTCCAGGAAGACGACGTCATCAAGGTCGTCGATGGATGGGTCAAGGAATGGGACAACGAGCTCCAGGTCTCGACCGGCAGAAACGGCAGGATAGAAAAAATAGAGTAGCTATATCTCTTCCTCTATCTGCTCGAGTATCCCGTTTGACATCAGGAACTGGCACAGCCGGCATATTTCCTCGTTGACCGCCTCGCCGTCGAGAATGCGTTGCGCTGATTTCTGGAATTCTTCCCGTCCCATGCCGCCCAGCTCTATTTTTCCGCGCTTTTTTGAGACGTACTGCGAGATAGCCGCGTCTGTGAGGCCCAGCAGCTCCGCTGTTTTTTTCTGCGTGATGCCGTGTTCCTTGACCAGCAGGGTGGCCAGCTCGCGTCTGATGACCGGCAGGACGTACCAGGTGATGACTTCGCAGGGGACCTTCTCTGTCATGGTTCCTCAAATAGCTGCGTCGTATTTAGTATTATCCACCCCTCCCTGTGGATTCCAAAATTTTTTATGTAGGAGGCATATACTTGCCCATGGAAAACATTGGCTCCCTGCAAGCCAAGGAGTTAAAGGAGGAGTTGGGGAAGGCAGAAAAAAAATATCAGCAGCTGCGCGCCCGCCGCGACGAACTGAACAAGAAGGCCAAGACGCTGCGTGAGGAGCGGGACATGCTGAACGAGGAAAAGAACAAGCTCATCGAGGAGATGAAGGAGGCCAAGGAGATGCGGGATGAACTGGTCAGGGAGATGCGGGAGCACAAGCGGAAACGCAACGAGTACCAGGAGCAGGGAAAAAAACTCATTGAGGCAAAGCGCAAGCACCGGGAACAAAAGAAAGACAACGTCTTTTTCAACGTCCAGCAGCTCAGGCTCGACATCCGTGAGCTCAAGCAACGGCAGGAGACCGTCCCGATGAGCCCGAAGGAGGAGGAGGAGACGATCCAGCGTATCAAGGAGAAACAGCAGGAGTACAAAAAACTGCAGCAGGAGCTGGAAAAGCAGAAAAAGATAGAGGTTGACCTCTCCGACCTCGACGCGGCCATCGACGAGCTTTTCGAAAAAGCCGACGAGGAGCACGAGATGGTGGTCAACTATCACAAGAAAAACCAGGAGTATCACGAGAAATACATCAAGCTGGTCAAGGAGGTATCGCAGCTGAACAGCGAGTCAGACGCCAAGCACCAGAAGTACATCGAGACACGGCAGAAGGCCGACGAGATGCACCAGAAGGCAATGAAGATGCGCGGCAAGGTCATCGCCATCAAAAAAGAACGGCGGAGCCGGTACAAGGAAAAACAGGACGCCATCGAGGAGCAGAACGTCAAGGCACGGCAGCTGCTGGAAAAACAGGATGAGGCTGTCGACAACGAGATAAAAAAACTCAAAGAACAGGGCAAAATCTCGCTGGGAGTGTAGAGCGACATGCCGGCCATCGTCATCGTCGGGCTGCAGTGGGGAGACGAGGGGAAAGGCAAAATCACCGATTTCTACGGCGAGCGAGCTGACTGCGTTGCCCGTTTCCAGGGAGGCAACAATGCCGGCCATACCGTCATCGTCGACGACGAGACCTACAAGTTCCACCTGATGCCCTCCGGCGTCATCCAGGGCACGCCGGTCGTCATCGCCAACGGCGTCGTGGTCGACCCCTCGGTGTTGCTCGACGAAATCGAGATGCTCAACGCCGCAGGCATCACGCCCGACCTGCACATCTCCGACCGCGCCAATGTCATCATGCCCTACCACCGGCTGCTCGACGGCGCCGAGGAAGCGCGGCTGGCCGGCGACAAAATCGGGACGACGGGCAGAGGCATCGGGCCGTGCTACGCCGACAAGATATCCCGCTTCGGCATCCGCGTCGGCGACCTCGTCGACCGTGAGCGGCTGCAGCGGCGGCTTGAACGCATCGTTCCCATCAAGCAGGCCATGCTGGACGCGATGGGCATCGATGAGCAGCTCGACGTCGAGGCGCTGCTCGATGAATACAGCCGCTATGGAGAAAAACTCGCTTCATATGTGCACGACACGACGGGCTATCTCAACGGGCTACTCAACGAGCGTAAGACGGTGCTCTACGAGGGAGCGCAGGGCTGCATGCTGGACATCGACTTCGGCACTTATCCCTATACGACGTCGTCGCATCCCGTCGCCGGCGGTGCCTGCACCGGCAGCGGTGTCGGCCCGCGCCGCATCGACCGGGTCATCGGCATCCTCAAGGCCTATACCACGCGGGTCGGCAAGGGGCCGCTGCCCACCGAGCTGCATGACGACGTCGGCGATCACCTCGTGGAGCAGGGCGACGAGTACGGCACCACCACGGGCAGGAGGCGTCGCTGCGGCTGGCTTGACCTCGTCGCCGCGCGCTACGCCTGCCGGGTCAACGGCGTCGACGAGATAGCGCTCACCAAGCTCGACGTGCTGGACGACCTCGACGTCGTCCGTCTCTGCACCTCCTACACCTACAGGGGAGAGACAGTGGAGGAGTTCCCCGCCTCGCTTGACGTCCTGGCGGGCTGCACGCCTGTCTATACCGACATGGCGGGCTGGGATGGCACGGCTGGCGTGACCAGCTACGGGGAGCTGCCCTCCGAGGCGCAGGCCTATATAGCAGAGATATCATCCGCGCTCGACGTGCCGGTGAGCATGGTGTCGACGGGGCCGGCGCGGCATGACACAATCATGAGAGGGTGATAGCTCTACGTTTGTTCATGCAGGCGGCGCTCAAAGGCCCGGAGGTCCGGCACCACGTGGTCGCCCCCGGCGCTTTCGTCCCGGTCGAGATAGTAGGTGGTGACGCCGACCTCGCGCGGGGCCAGGTAGTCGAACGGGTAGCTGTCACCGACGTGGACGATGTCTGCCGGCCTGACGTCAAGACGCTGGCATATGTCGCGGTAGACGTCGGGATGTTTTTTTGTCCTGCCGAAGTCCGACACCGCCGAAAAAATATGAGCAAAGCGCTCGGTGAGGCCGAGCGTCGCGGTCTCGATGTCGATGAACTCGCGGGCCGCGTTGGACGTGATGATGAGCATGTGGCTGCCGTGCAGCCGATGGATGACCTCCGGTACCTCTGGATAGGGGCGGATGAGATGAGCATGTCGCGTGAGCAGATCCCGCCAGCCGACGTCGAGGTCGAGCACGTCCAGCCAGTAGGTGATGTCGTACCATTCCAGCGCGTCTTGCCCGACAGCCTCGTATTCGCCGATGATGTACTCTTTTGCTTTCTTAAGCGGCAGGTTGTTTTGTTCCGCGTAGAGGCGTGGGATGGCCTCCAGCCAGACGTGGTTGACGTACCGGGTGTCGGCCAGGGTGCCGTCGAGGTCGAAGGAGACAACCGCCGGCATGTTACCGATCGGCGAGGTACAGGCGTCCGTTCCAGCTGACGACGTTCACCGCCTCGCCTATCTGCATGTCGTCGGGGACGGCCAGCACCACGGTCTCGTAGGTGTCCGGATGGAGGACCTGTATCTCTCCGCTGCTCCGTGAAAGCACCACGGTCTCCCGCGGCTCGAGGTCGAGGACCGTTGCGTCTTTCATCTCCTCGTCGTAGACGGGGTGACGCTTCCCGGTGTGGAGGTCCAGCAGCCGGACGCGTTTCCCGGTAGCCGTCACTCTGTACAGCGTGTCGTCGAGTTCTACGTAGCTGCCCGGGTGATAGGCAGGGATGCGGACGATGTAGGTGTCGCGGTAGACCTCCTGTCCGTCCCGGCGGCCGACGAGTGAGGACGAGACATCCATCGCGCCGTTGAACACATCCTTGAGGGTTTTCGCCGCCATCTGGGTGCTTCCCCGGTCGCCGATGTAGTAGTCGACGCCCGTGGCGTGCTCGACGCGTTTTGACACGTAGTTGCCTCGCTCTTCGATTACCTTCCGGGCGACGACGTCGTCCGCCGTCTCAAGTTCATCAGGAGAGACGTCGCCGGCGTTTTTCCGAATCTGCAGGATGGCCTCGAAGTAGCCGCCCTTGAGTCTGGAACACTGCATGCACATCTCCCTGTGTATCCGGACGTCCAGCTCGGTGGTCTCGGTCACCTGCTCTCCCTTGAATACACCAGTGCAGGTCACCGTCTCGCCGTCGCGGTGGACGCTGGATTCATGCACCGGCGCCTGACGGGCCTGCGCCTCGAGGAAACCCTGGAGGAGCTGTTCCGGCGTGGCCTGCTGCCATCCGCCCTCTATTTTGCACCGGTTGCAGACAGGGCAGACGGTGACATCCACGATGCCGGGGATGTCGAAGAGCTCGTGGGTGGCGACGTAGCACCGACTGCACAAGCCGTCAATCGTTTCGTCGACCGATTTTCCGCATTCCACACAAAACATGGTCAGGGCATGAGGACAAACTGTGCGTGCGGAACAGAACCGATATTTAAAACCTTTTCCCTGTCTATGAGTCCGAGTCGCTTGCCGCATGCGACGCATCGCTCGCCGACCAGGTTCGCGGTGCTCGCCGCCCGGAGATGCCGCTTGAGCAACGACAGGTCGCCGCGGACGCCGTCATAAAAAGCCGTTGAGACCTCGAAGGTCAGGTCGCCGTCCGTGAGCGTCTCGCCGAGAAGCTCCAGGTCACAGGCGGCCACCAGGGTATGCTGTCCCTGCGCGTAGGTCTTGACGCAGATGTCACTCGTTGGTGAGTCGGTATTTTCCTCGTCGCGGTTCATAGATGATCCCCTGCCGGCTCATCTTTGCCAGCACGTCCTTGACCGTCTTCTCGTTCATGCCCTCCTCCTCAGCCCGACGGACGATCTCGTCCATCGTTGCGTAGTCGTCCCGGCCGGCGATGTCGCGGATGATGCCCGTCAGCGTGCGCATCCGGTCCTGCTGGCTGTGGGAGACACCCGTCTGGATGATGTCGATGTCGAGCTCGCCGGTCTCCTGGTCGAGGCTGACTTTTTCAAGGTAGTGGTCGACGATGTCGATGGCACGCTCCGCGTCCTCAACGGTCACCGTGTCGGAGAGCCGGATGCGCGCCGATGCCTCGGCGATGCGCACGAACGCCTCCAGCTGGCGGGGCGTGAACGGCACCGATTCCCGCGAGCGGGCCCGAATCTCGACGTAGTAGTTCTTGAGCTTCTCCATCGCCTCGTCGGTCAGCACCGGAAAGATGTTCCGCTTGGCGTAGGCAATGTATTTCCGCAGCAGCCGCGGGTCGATCGCCGGCTCTATCCGCTTGTCCGTTATCTCTCCCGACTCGCCGCGCTGATGCTGCTGTTCCATGCGCTCTCCCGCCGAGTGGACCTGCAGGATGTAGCTCGCCAGCTCCGTGTCACGGCCACGGTCCGGCACGTCGGTGATGGGAAAGATGAGATCGAATCGGGAGATCAGCGCCGGCGGCATGTTGATCTGCTCTGAGAAGGATGCGTATTCGTCGAAGCGCCCGAATTTGGGGTTGGCGGCGCCGAGCAGCGAGCACCGCGACTTCAGCGTCGCGTTTATGCCGGCCTTCGCGACCGATATCTCCTGCTGCTCCATCGCCTGGTGCATCGCCGCCCGGTCCTTGCCCTCCATCTTGTCGAGCTCGTCGACGCAGGCGATGCCCATGTCCGCCAGCACCAATGCGCCGGCCTCCAACGTCCAGCGTCCCTCGCCGAAATCGTCGCTCCGCACCGCCGACGCGGTGAGCCCGGCGGCGCTGCTCGACTTGCCGGACGCGTAGACGGAGCGGGGCGCCAGCAGCGACATGTAGCGGAGCAGCTGGCTTTTCGCGGTGCCTGGGTCGCCGACCAGCAGGATGTGCATGTCGCCGCGGATGCGGGTGCCGTCGGGCATCTCCTTGGCGACGCCGCCGAACAGCTGGAGGGCCAGCGCGTCTTTCTCCACCTCGAGACCGTAGATGGTCGGCGCGATTGACTCCCGTATCTTGTTGTAGATGAGCGGGTCGGTGCTCATCTCGAGTATCTGCTCCTCTTCCTCGTCGCTTATCTTGACCTCCTCGAACGCCTGCTCCTTCTGCTCGATGGCGTTGGCGTCCATGACCTTGTTGAACTCCGTCAGCTTCATCCGGCCGCGGCGCCGCTGCTGGCCGTGCAGGATGCCGTTCACGGTGATACGGTCGCCGGGCACGATGTCCCCGACGATGTCGTCCTCGAGGTAGATAGTGAGCCGCAATGGCTGCGCGCCGCCCCGCAGGTTTTCAGGATTCTCCTGCACCTCCAGCTTCTGCGAATCGATGAACGTTGACTCCTCGGTCAGCAGGCGGAAGCTCGACTTCCGGCCGCAGCCGCCCTGGCTTTCGGGGCACTCCACCGGCTCGTTCAGGATGTTCCCGCTCTGCGGGACCTTGACGATGGCGCCGCACTTCAGGCACTCAAACGCGGCGACCTGCAATTTCGGGCGGACCTCGGTCACCTTCTTCACGAGGCCGTCCGCCCCGATGAACATGCCGAGGTGCTCCGAGCGGAGATACCGGATGCCGACGTTCTGGATGTCCGGCAGGTTGCGGATGCGGAGATGCAGCTGTATCGACCGGTCGACCGGCATGTCCATCTTCTGCAGCGCCTTCTCCGCGTTCTTCAACGCCTGATGGGGATGCTCGACGAGAAACTCGGCCATCTCCGGGTCATGGGTGTCGATGGTCCAGTAGTCGAGCACCACGCTCTTCTCCTCCGGGTAGCGCAGCGCTGCCTCCTCGATGTCCTCCTTGCAGTAGTCGTAAAAAAAGCGTTCCCATTTCTCCACGAGCGTCTCCTGACTCACCTCGGCAAGCTGCATACACATCCTAATGCCGGACCGTAAATAAAGCTTTGCCGGACGGGGGACAATGCGGCATATAAATCTGGTGTCCGCCGCCACGCTACGGCCACCAACACGTTTAAAAGGGAGGGGGCTATTTGGCGTAGCATGTCAATGAATATAGACGACCTGCCACCACAGGTACAGCAGCAGCTGCAGCAGTTCCAGCAGTTCCAGCAGCAGCTCCAGATCGTCGCGCAGCAGCGCCAGCAGATCGAGCGGCAGCTCCAGGACACCGACAAGGCGCTCGAGGAACTCGACAAAACAGAGCAGGACACCCCGATATTCAAGAACGTGGGCTCTATCCTCATCAAGAAAGACGGCGACACGGTCAAAAAAGAACTCGAGGACAAAAAAGAACGCCTCGAGGTCCGCCAGAAGACCATGGAAAAGCAGGAGAACAGCCTGAAGGAAAAAGTCCAGGAGCTCCAGTCATCGCTCCAGCAGGCCCTCGGCGGCGGCGTCGGCGCTGGCGGCGGCGGTCCACAGGCCGGCTGATTTTTTACCGAAACACCATGGCGGCGTAGCCGACGCAGGAGCTTGCCGGGTGCACCTCGTAGGAGGTGCCGTAGGCGAGCAGCTCCGCCGTCGTGGCGCCGTTTTCCAGCGCTGCCTGTACCACCGCGGCCACGGCGCCGTATCCGCACATCGAGATGTCTTCCCGCTCGATGGTGTCCAGGAAGCCATCGACATCCATGGCCGTGATAGCCTCGACGGCTTTGTTATCCTGCTCCCTGGCCCACTCGTGCACCTCCATCCCGGTAGGAGGGTGCTGTCCGTAGCCCATGCCTGCATGTGAAAAATCGGTGCTTGCGACGGGCAGCGCGTCTATCGAGGCCATAGCCTTGCCGAGGTCCTCCGCCGTTGCCCTGTTCTGCCGTGCAAGGCAAATCGGGAGGAACCTGAAGTCGTCGCGCAGAAACTGCAGAAAGGGAAGCTGCACCTCGATGGAGTGCTCCTGCATGTGCGCGACCCGGTCCTCGTCCGCCACGTCAGACAGCGCCTCGCCGGTATCGCCGTCGAGCTGCACTGAACCGAGCGGCGTGTCCCACGCGCCCTGCGACATCATGGCAACCGGTGCGCCGTAGCCCGTATGATTTGGACCGAGAATGACATACCGGTCCGGCATGCCATCCGTTGCTATGGCAGCATAGGCATGTGCCGCTATCGGACCGGAGAACGGGTAGCCGGCGTGCGGGACGATGCAGCCCTTGATGTCACCACCGCCACGCGTTGCCTCGGGCACCTCGCCAGGCCCGCGCTTGTCGCGGAAGCATTCCCTTATCTGCTCGCGCAGGGCATCTGCGTCGCCATCATAAAATCGTCCTGCCGCGGCTGGCTTCCGATGCATGTCCATATATCGCCGGAGGAACTGTTAAACTTTATGGGTACGTTTTTATAGAAACGCGCAATAGCGAGATGCATGAAATGCCGCATCGTTGCACTCCTGCTGTTCGCCGTCCTGCTCAGCCTGCCGTCACTAACAGCTCAGCCGGAGCAGCACGTCTGCATGGCGGTTTTCTACGATGCCGGCAGCCACACTGCAGTGGACGACCTTGTCGCGTCGCTCGAGTCACGGTTCCCCTATCTGGAGGTACGACTGTACAACGTGACGGAGCACAACAGCGAGGCCTATACGCTCCTGCACGAGCTGGCCACCGGCTACAACGTCACCCCTGCGACGCCGGCGGTTTTCATGGGCAACAGTCACTACTGTCTCAATGCCTCGCTACAGGGATACAACGCCACGGTCGAGCGGCTGACTGGCGACATCCAGGAGTATGCATCGCTGGGCGGCGTCGACTGCCCCGTCGCTCCCGACGGCCGGGCAGGGTTTCCACGGCCGGTCTGCATCCTCGGCTTCTACAATGAAAGTCGGAGCGAGCTCGACAGCGTGGCACAGGCACTGCATGACACCGTCAGCTACGTCCACCTGTCCCGTCTCGACGTGGACGGGCATCGTAATCGTTTCGACCGCGTGTGCCGCCAGCTTGACGTCAATCTCTCAGTCCCGGCCGTCGTCGTCGGCAGCCAGGGCTTCTCCCTCGACACCACGTCCCTGGAGACGGTCATGTCGGCAGCCGAGCAATACGAAAAAACCGGCGTGGCCTGTCCATCCATCGGCAACGATACCGTCTGCCTCGTTTTCTTTTATTCGCCGACCTGCGCGCACTGCATGGACGCGAAGCATAAGCTTGGCGATTTGCAGGCCCGGTATCCGCTCACCGTGACATCCTACATCGAGCTTGCAAATCCTGATTTGCTGTCCCGATACTATGCGGCGTTCAACGTGTCTGTGCAGGAGCGTGGCTCCTTCGCCGTCTTCGCCGGCGACCGGCATTACGGCCACCTCGGCGACTTCGACGAGCTCGAGCAGTACATCCAGGCGCATGCCGATGAAGGGCTGCCCTGCCCTGAACCGGCAGCGAAGGGCGATGCCGAGAAGCAGGTCAGAGAGCTCACTGTGCTCACCGTCATTGCCGGCGGGCTCATAGACGGCGTCAATCCCTGCGCCTTCGCTACCCTGGTGTTCTTCATCGCGTATCTCGAGCGGGCGCGGCAAAAAAGGCGGACGCTGCTCGCCATCGGCATAGCGTTCTCCGCCGCGGTCTTCACCGGCTACCTGCTCATCGGTGTCGGGCTCCTCGAATTTTATTACGGGATAGAACAGCTCGGCGTCATATCACACTACGTGTATCTCTTCGCCGGGTGTTTCGCGCTCGCCGTCGCCGCCGTCAACCTCGTCGATGTTGTCCGCGTCAGGCGTGAGGAGCAGACGGTGCTGCAGCTGCCGCGTTTTCTCAAGCGTCGACGCGGTCGCCTCATCCGGGTGCTGACCGGGGAACACGGCGTGGCGGTCCTGGCGGGCCTGGCGTTCGCCACCGGTCTTGGCATCTCGCTGCTCGAGTTCGTGTGCACCGGACAGGTGCTGTTCCCGGTCATGGCGGTCATCAAGCAGTCGTCGCCGCTGTGGATGACGGCCTTCGGCTACCTGCTGCTCTACACGGCCATGTTCATCGTTCCGCTGCTCGTCGTCCTGGCGCTGTTCTACGCCGGGTACACCTCCGAAAAGCTGGGTGCATGGCAGCGCCGTCATCACGGTGCGGTGAAGCTGCTCACTGCCCTCGTGCTCGGCGTCATCGGTGTATCGATGCTCTGGGTCACGCTTGGGTAGCGGCGGTGACCTTTCGTCCAAATGTGAGGAAGCCGGTGTGAAGGAGCCCCTTGGTGACCGGGCGGGTGTAGCCGCCGCGTGACTGCCACTGCCGCTGCAGTGTCTCCAGCGTGGTGAGACAGCCAAAGCCCAGCTGCTCCATCTCCTTCCTGACGGCGACCTGCTGCTCGACCTGCGGTGAATAGACGACGAGCCAGCCGCCCGACCTCAGCCGTTCATGTACCCTCGTGACCAGCTTTTCGGCTCCCTTGACGTCGAGGGTGACGAGGTCGAGGTCACGCTCCTTGAACGAGCCAACGTCCCCGTGCTTCGCGGTCACGACGTCGTCCAATCCGCATCGCTGCACGTTGCGCTGCACTGTCTCGTGGAAGTCTTCACGGCGTTCATACGTCGTCACTGCTCCCTCGGGACCGACCTGGTGGCCGAGGAAAAGCGCCAGGAAACCCGAGCCCGAGCCACCGTCGACGCAGCGCCAGCCGCGGCCAAGGCCCGTGACGCCGACGATCTGCACGGCATCCTTCAGCGTGACGACCTGTGCCGCACGGCGGCATGTCTGCAGCAGGTCGGTGAACGTCGGCCGTGCGACCACAAATGAGACGCCGCCAACCTCGACGACGTCGCCAATCGCTGCATCGCTGACATCCACCCTGCCGACATGGGTGTTGGCCACGCCGCGTTGGGTGACAAATCGATGTCCGTCACTGAGAAGCACTACCTTGTCTGGCATATGCGTGTACCTCCTTCACCGCGCGGTTTTGTTCCGCCTCGGTCAGCGGGCGGGGATAGTTGTACAGCGGGCCGCGCACCCGCTCGTTGTAGAAGGGACGGTTGCAGCCGGGACACCCGGACGTCCGAACAGCCGCGGCTACATCCTCCGTCGAAGTGGACACCGCAGCATCGCCCCCGTGGCCGCCCTGCTCCATGCGATAGCGGACGAACTGCAGATACCGGTAGCGCTCCACCGGGGGTGCAGTACCGCCGTGTACCGGGTGATGAGCGAACAGTGCCACCTTGATGTCGCGGCGGGTCAGCCACTGCATCATCTCGATGGCCTCGCGGTCGCTCTCGCCGAGGCCGACGATGAGGTGCGCCGTCGCTGCACCGAAGACGTCCCGGGCATCGACGAGTCCCTGCAGATATTGGTTCCATGACGGCACGTGGTGTTTCAGCCTGTTGAACAGCTCCCGGGTGCAGCAGTCGAGGCCGATGCCGATGCGGTCGACGCCGGCCGCCCGGAGTTTCTCCAGCGTTTCCGGCCCGGCGGGATTCATGGAGACCGAGACAGGGATGCCGCCGCCGAG
The DNA here is from genome assembly GCA_964414415.1 of uncultured Thermoplasmatales archaeon. GTDB lineage: Archaea > Thermoplasmatota > E2 > UBA202 > DSCA01 > CAZESS01. The sequence continues at coordinate 38,516 of CAYPWJ010000008.1, forward strand.
GGATGCAACGGTCGTCACGACGTCGTCAGTCACCCCGGGATACAGCCGGGTCTGCAGGCAGATGCGTTCCACGTCGGCGGGCAGCCGCGACGCCACCTCGTCAAGAGAAAAACGCGGCCACCGGACGCGGGAGAGCGAGTCGCCTCCCTGTGTGCAGTAGCTGCACTGACCGTGGCAGCGCTCGCCGAGCATGAAATAAAGCGTCGTCGGTGCAACGTCTACATCCCAGCCGGTGAGCCCGAGCAGCGAAGCGGTGGCCGCTGATACCCTAACGCTGTCCATGCTCGCCTCCGTCGCTGACCATGGGCACGAAGGCACATCCGCCGAGGTCCGTTCGCCGTAGCTCGCCGTCCTTGTCGATGCGGACGAGCCGGCACATGCGTCGGCCCAGCGGGAGCAGCAGTTTTCCGCCGTGCTTGAGTTGGTCGGTGAGCGCCTCCGGCACCTCGGGTGCTGCACATGTGGCGTATATCCGGTCGTAGGGGGCATGCTCCGGCAGTCCCCGGGACCCGTCGCCGACGACGATGGTTACGTTGTCGATGCCGAGTTCGCTGATGTTGCTGCGGGCCTGTTCCGCCAGTTCAGTTACACGCTCGATGCTGTAGACGTGTCCCTCCTCCGCGACGCGGGAGACCACCGCTGCGTGGTACCCGAGCCCCGTTCCGACTTCGAGGACGATGTGCCTTCGTTTGAACTGCAGCACCTCGGCCATGATGGCTACCATATGTGGTGCAGAGATGGTTTGTCCGTGCCCGATTGACAGCGGGACGTCGGCGTAGGCACGCCGCCGCTGTGCCTCCGGCACGAACTGTTCCCGCGGGATGCTCCGCATCGCCTCGATGACCTTCTCCGACTGCAGGCGGCCGTTCTGTCGAAGTCGCTCGATGAGCGTCTCTTTGTCCACTGACGGGAAAATTTCCCAAGATACTTAAACTTAACCGACGGCGTTCATAGCAGATAAAATTGAGGCGATAGCACAAAATTGCTTGCAAAACACAAACTTTTATATATTCTCAACTGATTGAAGCCTGTGAGTGGTGGCGCCCACAATATACGGGAGGTTCTTGAAGAGCTGAGAGATACATTTGGAAAGCTCGACGACGCGGTCGACGAATACGAGGCACTCCTCGACACAGGCATCAGGTTTACCATCAGCCGGACGGGCACCCTGACCACGCTCCGCTGTGGCGACACCGCGCTTCCCCAGGAGGGCTCCTCGTTTCTCTCCCTCATCGATCCCGACGACAAAAAAAAGGCCGCCCGACACTTCATGGAGACGCTGGAGGGAAAACACGTCCAGACGACGCTACGGCTTGCCGGCGGTGCAGGCGGCCAGGTGAACGTCATCGCCGGCCCGACGGAGAGCGGCTCCGTCCAGGGCATCGCCATAGAACGAGAGGTTCATCCCGATGCAGTCAGCGAGGTCATCAGCCGGGTTGCCCTTCCCTTGACCATCGTCGACCTGGTTGGAAACATCACAGCCGTCAATGAGGCCTGCGCCGATCTGCTCTCCATGGACGTTGACGAGGCCGCCGGCTTGAATCTCTTCGAATACATCCGCTCCGAGGATGAAGCACCGGCCAGAGCCTGCATGAAAAGCGCCATGGCTGGCACCCGCCGCCAGGCAGCGGTGCACCTCGCCGTCGACGACCGTGACCTGCCCGTCATCATGGACATGGCCGCCGTCGCCGACAGCGACACCGTCCTCGTCCATCTCGCCGAGCAGACGGCCGCCGCACCGGAATCCGCCATGGAGACGCCTCCCGCCGAAATGGAGCGGTTTATGGATGCAGCCGCCACCGTCACCCGGCTGGAGGAAACACGAGCCAGGGAAGACCTGTACAAGCAGGCGGTCACGCTGGTGCGTACATCCTTTGCCGTAGACAGCTGCTTCATCGCGATCGGCAGAGACGGAGCGCTCACCATCGTCGCTGGCGATGCTGATACCGGGGAGCTATCCACCGACATGCATTTCCAGATACGGGAGACGCTGGCGGGCAACGGAGAACACTACGAGCGCGATGCCGGCGGGACCAGCGAGCTGTACCTCCCGATTGGAACCGACGGTATATCGGCTGTCTTGGTGGCGACCCGGGACGCCGTCGATGCGTTTTCACGATGGGATCGGCTGCTCCTCCGGCTGTTCGCTCAGCAGCTCGGCTGGGCGGTGCGACAGCGGGACCAGGTGACGGCGCTGCAAAAATACGAGGACATCATCAAAAAAGCGGTGGAGGGCATCTACCGTGCCACGCCCGGCGGCGACATCCTCGAGGCGAACCCTGCCTTCCTGCAGATGTTTGGATATGAGGGGCACGAGCGGGAGCTCGAGCAGCTGTCGGCGGCCGACCTGTACAGCAATCCGGAGAAGCGAGATACATTCCTGCAGCTCCTCCAGCGTGAGGGCATCGTTCGTGATTTCGAAGCGAGATACGTGACGCGGGATCGGGAGACGTTCTACGGCCGTGAATCAGCCTGGATGGCCTCGGAGGGCGACCGACAGGTCGTCGTGGGTATCATCCAGGATGTCACCGAGCAGAAAAAGACGGAGGAGGACATCAGGTTCTACAACTCGCTCCTCCGGCATGACATCTACAACAAGCACCAGGTAGCCATCGGGTACCTCGGGCTCTTGGATAAAGATTCTCTGTCGGCAAAGGACACCGAGGCCCTGTCAAAGGCGATGGGAGCAATTGGCGAGGCGAACAAGCTCATCGAAACCGTCAAAAAACTCGAGATGGTCAAGGACACCGAGCAGCTCGGCGCCATCGAGCTCGATGCCCTCATAGACCGGGTTGTCGACCACTACTCGGGGTCGGCTGAAGAACGCGACATCGACATTCATCATCCACCGAGCGGCGCCGTCGTCCAGGGCACCGAGCTGCTGGAGGACGTCTTTTCGAACTTGCTCAAGAACGCCATCCAGCATGCATACGCCGACACCATCGGCATCTACACCAGGGAGGAAGATAGCGGGTGGCGCGTCTACGTTGAGGACGACGGCGTCGGCATCTCCGAGGAGGCAAAAAACAAGATTTTCCAGCAGGGATGGAAGGGCCGGAAGAGCACGGGAAGCGGCCTCGGTCTCTACCTCGTCAAAAAAATCGTCGAGGAATGCGGCGGGTCCATCACGGTTGAAAGCGGCGAAGACGAATACCCGGAGGGAACCCGTTTCATCATCTATCTCAAGAAGGGAGAAAAGGAGGACGTCACGGCCGACTACGACACACCTGTCATGGGCGTCCGCTGGTAAACCGCCGCGGACTCCCGTATATTTGCAGTGGAGGCTGCAGCGATAAACTCTTTAACCGTCCGGACCATCCCGTAGCGTGGAACTCGAAGTCCTGCACCATGACGCCACGACACGCGCCGGCATGCTCAGGTTCAACGAGCGAAGCATCGCCACGCCGGGTATCCTCTGGTACGCGTCGGACCGCATCGAGCCGCCCTCCTATGCAGATATGCTGCTCAGCCAGGAACGGGAGGACGCGCTGTCGCACGCCGGGAGTTTTTTTCACCCGCTTTCACAGGAGGGGCTGTGCATCCCGCCGTCCCTTGTCTACCCGGATGCGCTGCCGGCGGCGCTGCACGAGCAAGCCGATGCGTGGAACCGCCGGCAGGCCACCGACGTGCAGGTCATCTCTGCGAAGGCTCTCGACGAGGTCTCCGGCGACGCGACGCTGTACGTCCTGGCGAACGCCCGCGAGCTCTTCTCCCGTCCCCGTCGCTTCGTGGAGGCCGTCGTTGCGGTGCGGGAGGCCATCGGCTACCAGGCGGCGCTCTACACGCCCGGGCTGGGTCGGCCTGCCGAGCTGGCGTTGCTCGCATACTGCACCGTCGACCTCGTTGACTCGCTGCCGCTTGTGGAGGCTGCTCGTGATGACGTGTTTCTCTCAACGGACGGCGCCGTGGACGCCGATGGATACGACGAGATGCCCTGCCAATGCCCCGGCTGCCTGAACGGTAAAGGTTTTGAGGGGCTGCTTCGGCATAACTATGCTGCCGCCTGGTCGGAGATGATACAGGTCCGCCACGCCATCAAGGCCGGCGTGTTTCGCTCGTTCGTCGAGCGGCGCTGCCAGGTGTCGCCGCATCATCTGTCGGTGCTGCGGCTGCTGGACGACCAATATGAGGGCTTCCAGGAGGCACGGTATCCGGTGGAGAGCAGCTCGTTTACGGCCACGCCGCTCTCACTCCCGCGGCCGGATGTCGAGCGGTTCCGCCGGCGCGTGTTGACCCGCCATCGGAAGCCACAGTCTGCATCTATTCTGCTGCTGCTGCCCTGCTCCGCCGGGAAGCCCTACTCGACATCTCGCTCGCATCGCCGTTTTTGGGAGGCGATCGCTGCCTGTGGCAACCCCTACGCCACACACAGGCTCGTGGTGACCTCGCCGCTTGGCATCGTGCCCATCGAGCTGGATGCAGTGTACCCGGCTGCGCATTACGACGTCTCCGTGACCGGCAAGTGGAGCCGCGACGAGCAAGCCATGCTCAACGGGATGCTGCATCGCTACCTGGAGGACAACGACTACGACATGGTGGTACAGCATCTCCCCGAAGACATCGAGTCGTTTCTGGCCGTCGACGCGGTCGACACCTGCCAGGGGCATCCCACCTCGCGGTCGTCGCTCGACTCGCTGACCGACCTGCTCCGCACGGAGACAGCCGCCTACGAGGGCGTGCCGTGGCAGACGCGGAAACGTGAACGGGTAGCCGCTTTGCTTCGCTACCAGTTCGGCAGCGCCGGTTTACTCGACGACGCCGTCGTGAAGGGCCGGTATCCCCGCTATCGGGTATTTCGGGATGACGTGCAGCTCGGCATGTTCGTGCCGGAGCGCGGCCTGTTTTCGCTGACGTTGGACGGCGCTCGATGGCTCGCCGGACTGGACACCTACTGGGTTGAAATCGATGATTTCACGCCGCTGGGCTCGGTGTTCGCCGTCGGCGTCGTCGACGCTGACAGCGGCATACGCTGCGGTGACGAAGTCGTCGTTTTGCATGACGGCGACATCCGCGGCGTCGGGGCAGCGACGATGAACGGCTGCGAGATGCGGGAGAGCGAGGTTGGCGAGGCGGTCTCGGTCCGCCATCACCCGTAAAGCTATTCGTGCCGCACCGATATCTCGCTGCCGACGTCGATGACCGTGTAGGCGCCGCCCTTGCCGATGGTGCAGTTGACGACCAAGGTGTCATGGAGCCACGCATGCCCCCGGTCCTCGTGGACGTGTCCGCAGATGACGGCTCGCGGCTGTCGCTCCGTTACGAAGGAGCGAACCCAGTCGCTGCCGATGTGACGCCCGAGCATCGCTGCATCTTTGACGCCCCTGGGTGGGACGTGGCTGACGAGGATGTCGCAGGGTATCTCGTCGAGCGGCCGTGTTTCGCCGTTATCTACCGGCGTGACCGCCTCGCCGCGTGGGGAGCCACCGCCGATGCCGACGAAGGAAAAACCGTCATGTTCTATTATCCTGTGGTGGAGAAAGACGACGCCGGCAATGCCGGCGATGCGCTCGCCGATGCCGATGCTGTCCATGTTGCCGTGGATGACCACCGCTGGCATATCCAGAGCGTTCAGAAGTGAAAAAAGAGACTGGCTGTCGTTGACGTCGCCGGCCAGCACGGCGATGTCCGGTGCCTCCGCCCTCGCGCCTGCCTGGAATGCATCGTACCGGTTCTCTTTGCCGTGGAAGTCCGCAGCTGCCAGGATGCGCATTGCCGTTATTCTTCGCGCAGGCTTTGCTCCAGCGTCTCTAGAAGCTCCTCGACCTCGACCTCGCTGAGCATCCCCTCTCGTTGCTCCATGCGAACCTCTGAGAGGCGGAGACGGATGGCTTCCTTGCAGAGCTCGGCCACGCTGGAGTAACCCAGCCCGGGGTTGTCCTGTATGAGCGATTCTATTTCACGGTGCAGGTCCTTCGGGATCGAGATGGTGCTATATTCTGGCATTGTATCCTCTTTCTATCGCTCTACCATAAAATAGAGCTTTATTTTAGCCTGATAGGAGACGATCTTGTCGTTTTCTACCAGCACTTCGAGGTCGTCTACCTTGACCCGGCGGATGTTGCGGATGGTCTCCTTGGCTTCCTGTATGGCGGTGTTGACCGCGTCCTCGAAGGTGTCGGGGGAACTGCCGACCAGTTCGATGCTCTTTATCACAGACATATAATTATTATGGGATATTTACATATAAAGCTTGTGTCCTCTGCCGGCTAGCTCCACGGCGCGTACTGATAGGCCAGCGTCACGACGGAGATGTCCATCTCGTCCACAGCGACGTTGCCCGCCTCGTCGTAGGCGACGACACGCAGCGTGTGCCTCCCAAGCGGCGGTGCATGCTTCCCCTGGATGCGCCATTCGTAGGGCGGGCTGCTGTCCCAGGAGATAAACCGGTCGTCGATGCAGAAGATGACCCGCTTCACGTCATGCACATGTGACACCGATGCCCGTGCGGTGGCGCTGCCCAGCAAGACGGTGGTGCCGCGCAGCCCGGTAAACCAGAGACGCCCGGCGTCCAGCGGCAGCAGCGGCATACCGGCGATGTAGAGCCGTCCCTCGAGCGGCGCGGTGAGCTGTACCTCCAGCGGGGCCCTCTGCATGGCAAGCTCGGCAGTCAACGCCAGGAAATACTTGGTGGCCTTGACCTGGTAGGTATGGTTGAGATGATTCGGCGTGTCTGCCGGCGAGTTCGCCCATGGATAGCCGTCGACATGTGCATAAAAGGCCGCATCGTATCCATAGTCTAGGAACGCCTGATGGTCTGCACCCCGGTAGTTGGGAACGACGTCGACCGACATGTCGACCGACGGATACCGTCCGGCCACCCTGCGGGAGACGTCAGCCAGCCATTGTGTCCGCTCGGTGCTGAACATGCGGACCATGCTGCCGCCGCTGGAGCTGTTGGCGTAGCCGACCATATCCAGGTTGACGACCGCCCTGATGTGGTCGCCCCTCCGGTATGCCTCCCGTGCATAGCAAAAGCTGCCGTAGGTGCCGACTTCTTCGCCTGAGAACGCGATGAACCGCACGGTGTGGGTGAACGTGTGCTGGCTCATGAGTTCCGCGGCGGCCATCATGGCCGCGATGCCGGATCCGTCGTCGTCGGCGCCAAGGGAACCCCGGGTGCAGTCATAGTGGGCCGACAGAATGATCTCTGTGTCGCTGCTGCCGTTGAGCGTCGCCACGACGTTTTGACTGGAGAACCCGGCATAGCTCCATTCGTCGTAGCGTGTATAAAGCCCCATCGCCGTGAATTCGTCGTGTATCCACTCCGCTGCTGCCGTGCAGTTCTCCGACCCGGTGTAGCGGGGACCGAACGACATCAAGGTATCGAGATAATGAAACACCATTGACCCGTTGACCCGCTCGAGCATCTCATGGACGACGGACGACCCGCCGGCGCTCGCTGTCGCTTCCGGCGCCGTTACGGCGGATGCCGGCACCGCCAGCATGAGGAGACAGACAGCCACGGTTATACAGACGCCGTGATTCATAGTTCCGTAATGAGCACGACCGTATAAATGTTACAGCGTCCCGGCCCCTCAAAAAGCCCTGAACATGCCGGGGCGGCGGATGCAGACAGTGGCTTCCGCTATCGCCGTCTATTTGCCAGCGGCGAACAGCCACCGCCGGCTGTACCATAGATACGCGACGGCGCCGGCTGCCGCCGCGATAACGACGGTGACTCCCCACCATACGGCGGACACGCCATCCTCGGTCGCCATGCTGGTTTTGACGGGCCATGGCTCCGTCTGTGCATCGAGGGCATAAACGCGGCCGGCGGCACCGACAAAGCATGTCTGCCCGTCCACGGACGGCGTCGAACGGATAGGTGTCGTGACATAGTTGTACACGTCTCGCTGCATCGCGTAGGCCGGTGCATAGCTCCACTCGACGGTGCCGGTCGTCCGGTTCAACGCGTAGACGTGGCCGTCGTCGCAGCCGAAAAACACGTAGTCGCCGTACAGCGCAGGGGAGGAATGCACCGCCGCTGCGAGGCTCTGCATCCACTGCAGCTCTCCCGTCATGGCATCGAGGCAGTAGAGCCCATTGTCCATCGAGGCGACGTAGACGTACCTGCCGTCAACCGCCGGCGTGGTATCGACGCCCCATCCTGTCGCGTGCTGCCATGACACCTCGCCGTCTTTGGCGTCCAGCGCGTAGACGTGGTTGTCCCAGCTTCCGACGTATACTGTTCCGTCTCGAGCCGCGGGCGGCGCGGTCATCGGTGCATCGGCGGTGAACGTCCAGCTGATGCCGCCGTCCGCAAGGTCGATGCCGTAGCAACTGCTACCGGCAGCTACATAGACCTGCCCCTGCCTCGGCTGTGACACGTACGCTGAGCCGTTCACCGCGGTCGCCCATTGCCGGGTGCCGTCCGCCGCGCTGTAGCAAGTAACGCTGCCGTTGCCGCCGGTATAGATGTATCCGTCGTGGTAGATGGGCTGCGAGCACACCATCCCGTCGTGACTCCATGTCACGCTGCCCGCGTCGTCAATCGCGTACAGGCCGGATGCGCTTCCCGCATAGACGATGCCGTCATGCACACACGGCCGTACTGTCTGCTCGCCGACGTGGTGGCTCCACCGCTGTGCTCCGCTGTCAGCGCTCAGTGCCTCCACCGTGTTTTTGCTCGCGACGTACACCGTGCCGCTGTCAGCGGTGACCGCAGGGCTGGTGGATCGCGGCGCGCTTGTGTTGACTGTCCATTGAAGGCTGCCGCCGCCGGTGGCGTTGACCGGTCGGTAGCTGAAGGAGGCACCGTCGGTCATGCCGTACATGCGGACCCATCCAGCCGGGGGAACGTCGACGACGCCGCGGAGGTTGGGCTGCAGATGTGAGGTGTTCCAGACTTTGCCGCCGGTGTTCCCCCAGAAGACCCAGAGGCCGTTGTGCTTGAGCAGGGAGCTGTCGGTGAGCTTGCAATCGCTGGTGAAGCCGGTCATCGGCTTGGTTGACATGATTTTTTTGACGACCTCTGCATCGATGTCCCCGTAGTACTCGTTGCCCATCTCTTCGAACTTCCGGTCGCGGGGCGAGGGATTATATGGCAGCGTGTAGAACTGGTAGCCGGAGGTGTTGAAGAGGATGTTGAACGCCCGGAAGAGGACGCCCTTCGCGCTCTCGAGCCGGAGCTGCTCCCTTCTGACGGAGGCATCCATGGGGTTGTTGGCCGACCAGTAGAAGCCGTTTGTGGTGCGCCAGACGGCGCTCTCGTAGAGCCCGAGCTCGAAGCGGGCGATTTCGCCGGTGGTGTCGTCGCCGATGAGCCACACTGCATTCATGATCCCGTTGTTGTTGCTGCGGAGCGACGCGACGGCGTCGTCGATTGTGCTGCCGTACTGCATCGCGTTGCGCGCTCGTACGGCCAGTGGGAGCCCGTTTTTCTTCCAGAGGCCCTGCGGGCACGTCGTCTCGATGAGCACCAATCCTTTGTCGTTCTGGTAGTAGTCCTCGTCGCTCCAGATGAGGCCGGGCGAGGTGCCCATCACGATGCGGTTGCCCCTCGATGGCTTGATGTCCATGATGACGTTCCACCGCTGCGCGATGTAGTAGCTGTACCACCAGCTGCCGAACCAGACTGAATCGCTGGCGACCATCTGCCCGTTGGTCGTCGCGTCGCCCGTCGCGATGAACCCGTTGCAGTGGTGGGTCGGCGGCTGGCTGACGAGGGAGCTGATGAAGTCACTCTGTTTTTCCTCCAGTTCAGGTGCGACGCCGAGCAAGTCATAATACAGGCTGCGGAGCGGATGCACGCTCTTCATAGGGTTGACCAGCATGGACATGAACTCGTACATCTCGTTGAGCGTCAGGATATCTTCGTAGGTGACGGGCTCGCCGAACAGTTCGCCGCCGCGGTTGGCGACCCCCTGCGCGATGCCCTTTATCTCCTGTCGGTATTCGGTGGGGTACTGCTCCCAGAAGATGTTCATGGCTCGGCTGCGGCAGAAGCTCCACCAGCGCTCCGAGATGCGCCGATAGCGCTCCGAGGACTGGTTGATGTGCAGGGCGCTCATGACGGGGGCGTTGTGGATGGTGTTCGCCCACCGGTAGAGCATGTCCATGATCTCCGGGTAGAGCAGGTGGCCGTGCTGCCGTCCGCGCTCCAGGGCGTCGCCCTCCACGTGGACGTAGATGAGCCCCTGGACGTTGTAGCGGGAGCCCTGGCCGTACTGCGCGGCGCTGTCAGAGACGGCGGGCACTGATTCGTCCGGGCACATGTTCTCCGGTGGCAATGCGGTTGCGGCGCCGGCCAGCAGGATGACGGCGACGGTGACGACGGCCAGGTATTTCATTGGTAGTGCATCTGCTGGCGGTAAAAATAATCTTCGCTTCACTCCTGCCAGATCTGTTTACGGCGAGCCTCGAGCAACCGGTTGCTGCCACCGAGATATCCTGCATAGGTCTGGATGCGCCCGCCATGCTGCCGGTACAGCAGGGGCAGACGCTCCCGGTAGCGCTCCTCCCGCAGCAGATGATGGTCGAGCAGCAGCCGGCAGCCCGTCTGCTCCATGATGCGGCACATGTTCGTTTCTGCTCGTTCCAGGTTTTCTTGGGAGAAGCGAAAGCCGAGCAGATAGGTGGGCGGGCCGTCGGCGACCACGATGTCTGGCTGCTGCTCGATGATGTACGCCGCGGCATCGCTATCGACAGGGCCCTGCACGTCGGAGGTGTAGAGCAGCCGCTGTCCGTCTGCATCGACGGTGAGCATGACCACGGAGCCGAGCTTTGTTCCCTGAGGCCCGTGCGGCGTCGGCGGGGAGAAGCGCAGCGTGGTGCCGCCGTGCTCATATGTCTCTCCGTCGCAGTATACCGGCGTGCCGTCGAGCTGGTCGGCGAACGCAGCGCCGCGTTTCTGCTGACTCCGGTTGATGTGACTCTCGATGTCCTTCGCGTAGATGGTTTTGCCGTCGTAGATAGCTGCGTCACGCGCCACGTGGTCGTAGTGGTAATGCGTTACGGCGACGATGTCGCTGTCGTCGAGCCGCGCTTCGATGCGCTGCTCTGCGGCGTCGAGCGCCTCGAGCTCCCGGGGATGCGGCTGGAGGCCGTATCGCTTCGGGCCGAGGGCCGCCGCCGGATCGATACAGATGTGTGCGTCGGTGGTTTCAACGAAGAGGGCCATGGATCGAACGCCGAGCGACTCCGCCGCGACCGGTGTTATCTTCATCGTTGCAGGGTGAGGGACCCCTCGTGGCAGTCGTTCATCTGCGCGAAGCCGTACCCGAGATGGAGGTTGATGTGAAGTACGGCCCACGTGGCTGCCTCCTCGGCGGTGATGACGCCGTCCTCGTTCATGTCGGCCGTGTCGCCCATCTGGTCCGTGATGCCCGAGAGGGCGCCGGCCATGAGCATGGTGAGGATGCCGCCGTTTTCGGTTGCGACAGCCGTGCTGAACGTCGTCGATGCGGTGACGAGCACCCTGCCTTTTTCCTCCATGCTGGGGTCGTCGCCGAACAGGTTAGCGACACGCTCCAGGTCGTCGGGACCGCCGAACTCGCCGGCGTAGCAGGTGTCGACGACCGAGAGGATGCTCTGGGACCCGCTCTCGGCGAAAAAGGTGGCGATGTCGCCGTCATAGAGCACGCCGTCCCAAAGCTGGATGGTGCCGTCTCGGAGTTCCCTGTCGTCGTCACCGCGCCATTCGACGCCGCCGTGCCCGGACATCCAGCATACCAGCCGCGACGAGGTGCCGGTGTGGCTGCTCAGCCACTGCATCGCCGCGGTCACGTTGCTGCGGGTGGCGCAGCCGTTTGGGAGATACATTATGTTGTCGCGGGGGAACCCGTACTCGTTGTGCAGGACGTCGAATGCCATGACTCCGTCCCGCCATGCAGCTATCTCGTTGTCCACCGGGTCGGCGGCGACGACGAGCGCCCATCGGTCGTCCTCCTGGCTCGTATAGTCAATGGAGACGTTGCGGCTGATGTGGCCGTGGATGGTGCCGTTGCCGTCCTCCATGTAGCATTCGACGCTGTGGGTGCCGTAGTCGACGAAGCGATAGGGCCACCGAAAGGTGTAGACGCTGTCTTCGTTGAGCGACCGCCGCGATGTGGTAACCGGCGGCAGGTTGAGCACCTCATTCTGGCTGCTGTCGGTCGGCAGGTATCTGTGCCGGGGGTCGCGCGGCGAGAGCCGCCGTCCGTCGACGAGGCAGTGGGCGGTACCCTCGAAGGAATCAATGTTGTGGAGAAAAATGCGATAGGTGAGGAACACCAGGTCACCGACGCTGACGTTGCCCGTGGCATATCCAGCGTGGCGGTAGCTCATCGTTACCTCGGGCAGCCCGTCCTGCTGTATGTTTGACAGGCTGCTCGTCGGCCGGTATATATCCGCGTAGCACTGCCGGGCGGTGACCGCTGGCTCTGTGTCGCCGCCGTCGAGGCAGCCGGTGAACGGCAGCGTCAGCATCATGACGACGAGGACGACCGGGAGCTTCCGCATGGCGCAATAACGCCGGGAGCGCTAATAAAGTTAACGGAACGTCGCCGCCCGTCACCGTAACTATTTTATTTGAATAGCTAATAATTATTGTAATTATAGTTGCTGACGGGGTGGGGAGGAAGCATGGAGAAAATATGACAGATGGTCGCCGGGACAGCTATGTAGACGTGGCACATGTGCTTCGTCAGCTTGAACAGCCAAAGCCGCTGTTGAATATGCTGTCCGAGCACGTCGTGTTCCAGGATACCGACCATGTCATTCTATGGGCGAACGAGGCAGCTGCTCGTTCCGTCGACACTGATGCCGAACATCTTGAAGGAAGGCAGTGTTATACCGTGTATGCGAACCGTGACGAGCCGTGTCCGTCATGTCCCGTCGAGGCGGCTCTGCAGTCTGGCGAGATGCAGGAGGGCGAAATGCACACGCCGGACGGAAAAGCATGGCTGGTGCGAGCCATGCCGCTCCGCGACGAGGACGGCATCGTCGTCGGCGCCGTTGAGACCACGCTTGAGGTCACCGAACAAAAGCGAACTGTCCGTGCACTGCACGAAACCGGGGAACGGTTCGGAAAGCTTTTCGACCTGATTCCCGACACGGTGTTTCTCCTCGACGAAGACGGCGTATTTGAGAGCGTCAACACCCTCACCGTAACCGACTACAACAGGGAAGACATCCTCGGCCGCCATTTCAGCGAAGCACCGTTTCTCACCGGGGAGAGCAGGCAGACGACGGTGCAGCTCTTCAAACGACGGCGGCGGGGAGACGCCGTCTCTCCATTTACCATCCCGGTTTCCACGAAAGACGGCGACGTCAGATACGCTCAGATAAACGCGGTGCAGCTGCCCGACGGAGACATCCTGGGCATCGCTAGGGACGTCACGGAACACCGGAGAGAAGAGCAGCGTGTTCGCGCAACCGCCGAAGAAATGCGGGTCATATCTGACATGGCCATGGAGTTAAACAGGTGCGACACCATCCGTGAGATATGCAGCCTGGTGGGAGACACCGTCCGGACGTTTAACGACGACGCATACGTCATCGTGACCGCCCCCGACGGTCCATCCAGCGACATCAGGATACAGCACCTCGCCGGGTTTTCCCCTGTAGCCGAACGACTCTCCCAGATACTCGGGGTGGACCCCCGACGGATGACGTTTTCACCTGCGGACATGACAGAGGAAGAACGAAGGCTCTTCACCTCCGGCCGATTGATCGAGATGCCCGGTGGCCTTTACGCACTCTCAACGCGTAAAATACCCAAGCCCGTATGCACAGCCATCGAGGGGTTCCTCGACGTCGATGCCATCTACACCATGGGATTTGCCATCGACCATACACCGCTCGGCGGCGTCATCATCCTGCCGCTCGCTGGCACCCCTCTCAGGCACGGGGAGGCCATCGAGGCTATCGTCCGACAGGCAGCGGCGGTCATCGAACAGCGGCTGGCACAGGAAGCGCTACAAAAAAGCGAGGCACACAGCCGGGCGTTGCTCAACGCCGTTCCCGACCTGATGTTCCAGTTTGACGCCGACGGAACAATCATCGCCTACGAGGGAGCCCGTGCGGACCTGTATCGCGACCCCGACGACTTCATGGGCAAAAACATCCGGGATGTCGTGCCTGCAGACCTGGCTGAGGCGACCCTGACACACATCCAGCGGGCGCACGCCTCAGGCGAGATGCAGCGGTATGAGTACAAGCTCCCCGTGCATGGAGAGCCCCGCCGGTTCGAGGCGCGGATGGCTCCCGTCGACGACGCCAGCGTCGTGGCGCTCATCCGGGATGTCACCGAACGGAAACGGACGGAGGAAGCGCTCAGGCGAAGCGAGAAAAAATTCAGGCTCATTGCGGAGAACACCAGCGACTACATCTCCATCATCAACTGGAAGGGCGAATACCAGTACGTCAGCCCATCGCACCGCCAGCTCGGCTACAAGCCGGAGGACCTCCTCGGACAGTCAGGGCTCCCCATGGTGCATCCCGCCGACCGGGAAAAGCTGCTGCCGCTGCTCAAGAAATACGCGAGCATGAAGCTGCGTGACGCCCTTGGACTCTACCGGGATGGAGTCACGGAGCGGTTTAGCTTCCGATTCTCCGACGCCGAGGGCAGGTGGCATCACGTTGACACGACCGCCGACCTCGTGAAGTCGCCGGAGGGAGACGGGCTCCAGATACTGCTCGTCTCCAGGGACGTCACCCGGCGAACACAGCTGCTGGAGGAACTGAAGGAAAGCGAGGAGCGCTTCCGGACTGTGTTCGAGCACGCGATGGTGGGCATCTACAAGACCACGCCCGACGGCCGGATCCTCATGGCGAATCCGACGATGGTCAAGATGCTCGGGTATGACTCGTTCGAGCAGCTGGCGCAGCGCAATCTCGAGCGGGAGGGATTTGAGCCGTCGTATGACAGAGATCGGTTCAAGCGGGAAATCGAAGAAACCGGTACGGTGACGGGGCTTGAGTCGTCATGGAAGAAGCAGGATGGCACCACGCTGCACGTGCGCGAAAACGCGCGGGCCATCCGCGACGACAGCGGCGAGACACGGTACTACCTGGGCACCGTGGAGGACATCACCGACAGGAAGCGGGCTGAGGAGCAGGTTGCCCAACTCAACGATATGCTGCAGCTCATAAACAAGATCATGCGGCACGACATCATCAATCATCTCAACGTCGCGCAGAGTCTGCTTGAACTCTATGAGGATGAACGCGATATATCGCTGTGCGACAAAGCCCGCAGCCGCATGCTGCAGGGTATGCAGCTCATCAAGCGCATGCGGGAGCTGGAGTCGCTCGTCGGCGCCGGCGGGAGGCTGCAGCCCTATGATATACGCGACGTGGTGGAGGAAGCCATTGCTGATTGCCCGATAAAGTGCTCCATTCAAGGGCAGGGGACGGCGCTTGCGGACGACGCCATCTACCCGGCGGTGGACAACATCGTGCGGAACGCCGTCGAGCACGCTGACGCTGACAGCCTGCACGTCAGCATCACCGACGTTGACGGTGCCGTTGAGCTCAGCATTGCAGATGACGGCATGGGCATCCCTGATGCATTGAAGGAAAAGGTGTTCGAGGAGCGGTACAGCCACGGCGGCACCGCCGGTTCCGGGCTGGGGTTGTACATCGTCAGGCAGACGGTGGAGCGGTACGGCGGCTCCATCAGGGTGGAGGACAACGAGCCGCAGGGAACGGTGTTCGTCATCCATCTGCAGGCGGCTACGGGGAAAAGCTCTTAAGAATACCCGTGTTGTATTGTGACAAGAGATAACAATGGGCAGGGATGAGTCAGGGATGACGGTCAAAGATGCAGGGTGCCGAAGCGGATGTAAGACTCTACAGGTGACGAGATGAAAAGCAGAGTGGAGCTCAAAGAGGAACTCGAGATATACAAGGAGAGACTGGAAAACGCTATGGAGGCGGGCAACCTCGCCTGGTGGGAGATGGAGCTGCCATCCGGCAAAGTCCGGTTCAACAGCGGAAAAGCCCACATGCTTGGCTACGACCCTGAACGCTTCGAGCATTATACCGACTTTACCGACCTTCTCCATCCCGAGGACCACGACCGGGCGATGCAGGCCATGCGGGCCCATCTCCAGGGAAACGAGCCCAGATACGAGGTAACATACAGGATCAAGAAAAAAGACAACGGCTACAAATGGTTCCGAGACGTCGGCAAGGTAACCGAGGCGGACGAGGACGGCGAATACAAAAAAGTGACCGGCATCGTCATAGACATCGACGCCTCCAAGGAAGCAGAGAGGCAGATAGCCGAACTCAACGACACCCTCCGCCTCCTCAACAAAATCATGCGGCACGACATCGTCAACCACATGCAGGTCACGCAGAGCGCCATCGAGCTCTACGAGGAGAGCGAGGACGAGGAGCTGCTAGAGAAAGCATCGAGGCGTATGCAGCAGGGCATCTCTCTCATTAAACGGATGCGCGGGCTTGAGTCCATGGTTGCCACGGGGAAAAAGCTTGAGCCTATCGACGTCCGGGAGGTAGCCGAGGAAGTCATGGCCGACTGCACCATCGAATGCAGCGTCGACGGCGAGGCCGTCGTCATGGCCGACGAGGCACTGCACTCGGTGCTCCGGAACCTGCTCGACAACGCCGTCAAGCACGGCGACGCCTCCCACGTCGCCGTCGAGCTGTCCTGCAGTGATGACGCCTGCACCATCCGGGTGGCCGACGACGGCACGGGCATCCCCGACGAGGCAAAGGAGCGGCTGTTCGAGGAAGGCTTCTCCCACGGCGACAGCGCCGGCTCCGGGCTGGGGTTGTACATCGTCAGGCAGACGGTGGAGCGATACGGCGGCTCCATCAGGGTGGAGGACAACGAGCCGCAGGGAACGGTGTTTGACATACAACTACAAAAGGGAGGCACCCATGAATGAGCATAAGCGTAACGAGCAGGAAGGCCTGCGATGGGAACTCCTTTTCCAGGCCGTCGGCCAGCCCGCGTTGATTCTCGACCCGGAGCACACCATCATCGCGGCGAACGACGCCGCGGCCGACGCCACCGGCCTGTCCCGGGAGGAGCTGGTCGGGAAGAAGTGCTACGAAGTGTTCCATGAATCCAGCCATCCGCCGGAGCGCTGCCCGTTGGAAGCCATGAAACAATCCGGCCAGGTGGAAACCGAGGCGATGGAGGTGGAAGCCCTCGGCGGCACCTACCTCGTCTCATGTACACCGGTCTTCGACGACAAGGGACACCTCAACAAAGTCGTGCACATCGCCACTGACATCACCGAGCGCAAGCGAGTGCAGGATAAGTTGCAGGAGAACGAGAAGAAATACAGGGAATTATTCAACACCGCTCTCGTCGGAATAACCGTCCACAATGCAGAAGGGAACATCACCGCGGCGAACGATACAGCCGAACGAATATTCGGCATCACGGAGAAAGAGCTGATGGAGAAAGACCTCGACTTCTGGACCGGAAAACTGCTCCATCCAGACGGCACCCCAATGGACGTATCTGATTTCCCGCTGTCCATCGTTGCGGAAACGAAAGCCCCATCCGAGAGAACCGTCGTCGGACTCCGGATGGCGGAAAACGAGGAGCCACGGTGGTTCTTACACAGCGCTAGACCGATAGTAACCAAGGAAGGAAATCTCGAAAAGGTGGTCACCTCTTTTATCGATATAACCGATAGACGAAAGACGCGGGAGGCGCTGCATGAAAGCAAACGATTCCTTCAAGACGTGTTCGACGGCATCCAGGATGGCATCAGCGTCCTGGGCCCAGACCTCACCATCGTCCGGGTGAACGAATGGATAAAGAAGCGACATCACGATGAACTGCCGCTGGAAGGAAAGAAATGCTACCAGGTGTACCAGCGGAGAGATTCGCCATGCCCCGTCTGTCCATCGGTGGAGGCCCTATCAACGGGAGAGGTGCATACCGAAGAAATCCGGGTTCCAACCCCCGGAGGAGCCTTCTGGAGCGAGATTTCTGCGTACCCACTCAAGGATGAGCAAGGCCAGGTCGTCGGTGTCATTGAACATGTAAAAGATGTCACGGAACGAAAAGAAGCTATAGAAAAGCTGCGCGAGAGCGAGGAAAAATACAGGAGCCTGTTCTATGGAACGCCGCTGGGCACGTTCCGCTATGACGAACGCGGCGTCATTACCGACTGCAACGAGACATTTGTCGACATCATCGGCTCGTCGAAAGAAGCCCTCATCGGTCTCAACATGATGCACGACCTGGAAGACGAGGACTTGGTCGAAGAGGTAAAATATTCATTAGCGGACGGCGAAGGATACTACGAAGGAAAATATACCTCCGTAACAGCAGATAAAACCACGCCAGTCCGTGTGTTATTCAAGGGCATGCGCAACGAAGAAGGGAACATCTATGCCGGGATGGGTCTGGTGGAAGACATCACCGACCGCAAGCAGGCGGAGGAGAATCTCCGGGAATCCGAGCGGCAGATGCGGACGCTGATGGGCAACCTGCCCGGCATGGCCTACCGCTGCCGGAACGTGCCCAGTTGGACGATGGAGTTCGTCAGCGACGGATGCCGCCAGGTGACAGGCTACGAGCCGGAGAAGGTGATGAACGACACCGTGGTTGCCTACGGAGACGTCATCCACCCGGACGACAGGGACATGGTCTGGAAGACGGTGCAGCAGGCAGTGGACGCGGGAGAGCGATTTGAATTAGAGTATAGAATCATCACCAAGCAGGGAGAAGAACGATGGGTGTGGGAACGTGGCACGTGCGTATCATCCGGCGAGGAGCCGGCAATCCTCGAAGGATTCATCTCCGACATCACCGCACGGAAAAAAGCAGAGCAGCGCTACCGCAGCGTCGTCGAAAACGCCCACGACGCCATCTATCTCATCCATCCCGAAGAGGGCTTCCAGTACGTCAACCCCGCATTTGAGGACCTCACCGGGTACAGCGCCGGCGAGATATACAGCGACACGTTTTCCTTCTGGGACATCATCCACCCCGACGACGTTGCGATGATAGAGGAACGAGGCAAAGCCCGTGCACGAGGTGAAGAGGTGCCCGACCGCTACGAGTTCCGCATCATCGCCCAAAACGGCGACGTCAAGATCGTCGAGGCCACCACCGTTGACGTCGCCACTGGCGAAGTGCTCGTCATGGGCATCCTCCGCGACGTCACCAAGCGCTGGCGGGCGGAACAGGAGCGGGAGCGTGCCTACCAGGAGATGGAGCGCGCGCTGCAGCTCGAAAAACGATTCAAGGCCGACGCCGCGCACTTCTTCCTCAATCCCATCGCCATCTGTAAAGGCTATCTCGAGCTCCACATGAACCAGCTCGACGGCCGCGAGACGAAACAGGTTGAAATGGCGCGGGAGGCCATCATGCGGATCGAGGCGGTCATCAAAAACATCGTCGAAAAAGGTGAAATACGTGAATAAAACCGTGTTAGTGGTAGACGATGAGCCCGACATCCAGGAGATACTGAAGATATACCTGGAACGTATCGACGGCGTCGAGGTAACACAGGCGCTAACCGGCGAAACAGCCGTCGAGACCTACATGGATATGGCTCATCAGGGAGAGAGACCCGCCGTGGTCATCATGGATCTCAACCTGTCGGGCAGCAATGCCGACCAAGAAATCGTCGATGCGCATCGACGCGGCGAAGACGACAGGCTGGACGGGGTCAGAACCGCGCGGGAAATCTTTTCCATCGACGGCGATGCCGTGATATGGGGATACACCGCCTGGTCGGATACCGAGTGGGGAGGACGGCTGCGGGACGCCGGTGCCCAGCGCATCGTCGACCGTATCGTGCCGTTCAAAGACTTTGTCGGCATGGTGGAAGAGCGCCTGCAGGAGAAATAACGCGGCAGCGTCACCCGGTGAGCGGTGACAGGTCCAACTCCGCCGCTGCACGCTTGATGGTCTCAACCTTTGCTGTCTCATCGGGCAGGATGATTGATTCGATGCGTTCCACTTTTTGCGCAGCGGTGTAGGTATCAAGCCTGACGGACAGCAGCGGCACCTCGTTTTTGTCTGCGTGTGCCGTGAGATTGGAGGGCGGGACGATGTTGTTGGTCAGCAGGATACAGGACGTGTTGGGATCCTGCAGCGAGGCGGCGATGACGTCGGTGCGGTCGCCGCCGGTGATGATGAGCTTGTTTTTCTTCTTGAAATCGGGGTGCCGCTGTATCTCGGTGGCGGAGAGCGCGCCGATGAGGATATGCTGGATGGGGTTGTCCAGGCCGGCGCTGCCTGCCACCACCTTTGCGAACAGCTTGTCGGCGAGGTAGCTGGCCTGCATCGTGTCGAGCTCTTCGAGGTAGGGCATGGTTCCCAGCAGCGGTATGCTGCGCTCCTCGAGTGCCTCCTCTACGTGATGCAGGTCTTCCTCCTTAGGTCGGTCCATCACGGTGCCGATGATGTCCACTTTGTCGCGCTGCACTGCATCGTGGGCGAAGATGAGGTCATCCAGCATGTCGGATGACTCGCCGGTGAGAACGAGGACGACGCCGGCATCGAGCTGACGGGCCACAGAGAGGGTGTCCAGGTCGAGCGATCGGCCGTGCACCAGGTCGTAGCTGCCCTCGACGATGAAGCAGTCCGTGCCTGCGGAGAGCACCTCGGCGCGCCGGGTGAGCTCGTCGGCGATGTCCGGATAGGCGTGGACGATCTTGGCGTAGTGGAACCCGATGGTGAACTCTTCGATGGGCTGCCCGATGGAGAACACTTTTTTGAACAGGGCTGCATCGTAGTCTACCAGCCGTTTTTTCTTGTAGATCTGGTTGTCGCCCAGCGGCTTCATGTACCCGATCGAGCCGTCCATGTGCTGTGCGATGCCGAGGGCAGCGGTGCTCTTCCCCGCGTTGGGGGACACCGATGCCGTCACTATTGTCTTCATGTTTCTTCCACCTCTATATTTATACGAGCGTCTATAACTTTTGCCCCCTCCTCGTAGACCATGAGGGGGTTTATGTCCAGTTCTGATATCTCTGGAAATCGATCGACGAGCATGCCGATACGGTAGATAGCGTCGATGGTCGCCTGGATGTCCTTCCGTCCTTCGCCGCGGACGCCGAGCAGCAGCGGGAAGGAACTGATCTCCCGAATCATCTTCGCTATCTCTTTCCTGCTGACCGGGGCAACGCGGAAGGCCACGTCCTTGAGCACCTCCACGTAGATACCGCCGAGGCCAAACATGAGCGTCTTATCAAAGGAAGGATCGGTCGTCGAACCGATGATGGTTTCCACGCCCTCTGGCACCATCTTGACGACTTCGACCCCGCGAATGTTTGCATCCGGCACGTGCTGCCGGCAGTTTCGGATGATAGCCTCGTAGCCCTCGACGACTTCGTCTTCATCTTCAAGATTCAGCAGCACGCCGCCGCTGTCGGTCTTGTGCACGATATCCTCCGAGACGACCTTCATGACCACGGGATACCCGATGTCATTCGCCGCCTCGACGGCCTCGTCAATGGTCCGAGCGACCCTGAACGGCGGGACGTTCAGTCCCAATGCATCCATGATTTCCTTGGCCTCGGTACCAAGCAGCTGCCCGCGCCCCTCGTCTCTGACCCGTGCAATGACGTCGCTGATGTGTCCCTCGTCGAACGAGACATCCTCGGTCACCTCGGTCTTCCGGGGCGCATAGGCCGTGTAGAGCGCGTTGAGCGATGACACCGCATCCTCCACCTCGTCGAAGGCGGGCAGCCCGTTGGTCGTCAAATCGCGGAGCACCTCGTCGGTCTGGTCACCGCCGAACAGCGAATACACGATGGGCTTCTCGTCGCCGTATTTCTCCTGCATCTCCAGAAACGTCTCCCTGATGGGGTCCAGCGGCGACTGGCCCGTCTGGCAGTAGAGGGCGATGACAGCATCGACGTCGTCACACTGCAGCGCGCGCTCCATCGCCTCCCGGTACTCATCGCCGCCGGCCTGCCCCGTCAGGTCGACCGGGTTGCGGTAGGAGCCAAAGTCGGGGAGCACGTCCCCGAAGGTATCCTCGAGTATCTCCATGTCGCTGAGCAGTTCGATGCCGTATTTCTCGCATGCATCTGCAGCGAGCACGCCGATGCCGCCGCCGTTGGTCACGATGACCACCTTGTCGCCCGCCGGCTGTGGGCAGGCGGACAGCGTCGACACCCAGTTGAATCCCTCCTCGAGGCTCTCGGCACGGAGTACGCCGGCCTGCCGGAAGGCTGCATCGAATATCTTGTCGGCGCCGGCCAGGGAGCCCGTATGTGATGCAACGGCGCGTGCGCCGACCTCCGAGCGGCCGGCCTTGATGGCAACAACGTTCATGTCCTCCGGCTTCCGCTGTACGAGGTTCATGAACTCCCGCCCGTTGTCAAGCCCCTCCATATAGAGGAAGACAACGTCGGTGATGTCGTCCTCGAAGACGTATGAGAGCAGCTCCGCCTCGGTGATGTCGGCCTTGTTACCGATGGAGACGATGGTTGACAGCCCCATGTTCTCCTCGGCTGTCTTGCCGATCATGGCGATGCCAAGGGCACCCGACTGCGAGATAACGGCGATGTTGCCGGGCCGGATGTTCGAGGGGCCAAAAGTCGCATTGATGGAGGCAGCGGCGGAGTACAGCCCAAAGACGTTGGGACCCAGTATGCGCATGCCGTGCTCGCGGGCAGCCTGCACCATCTCCCGCTCCGCTTCGATGTTCCCGATCTCCGAGAAGCCTGACGTGATGACGATGGCAAACTTGACGCCCTGCGCGGCGCATTGACGGATGACGTCGACCGCAATCTTGGCCGGGACGACAACGAGCGCGAGGTCCACATCGCCGTCGATATCGCCGATGTCCTCGATTACCTCGTATCCGAGTATTTCGCCGCCCTTCGGGTTTACCGGATAAATGTCGCCCTGGTAGTCGGAGTCGATGATATTCCGGAGCACCGTGTGGCCTATCTTTCCCTCGTCGTGTGAGGCGCCGATGACGGCGACGCTGCGCGGGTTAAACAGGGGAGCAAGGTCAGTCGATGTCACCGACAGCGAAAGAAAGAAACTATTATAAATGTTATGTGCCGCGGAGATGACGCCGCCCGGCCTTCAGTCAAGCCACTGTTGTACGGACCGGGCGGCCATCTCGACGTGACGCTGTCCCTCTCTCTCCACGTAGGGGCCGTGCCCCGGATAGAGGTCCGTGACGGGGAGGTCAAGCGAATGGATGGACTGAGCCAGCGTTGGTCTGCTGCCTCCCTTGAAATCCGTGCGGCCGATGCCGCCGTGAGCGAAGATGAGATCGCCCGAAAACAGCGACGCCGAAGTTGCCTCGTAGAGACAGATGCTGCCCGGCGAATGCCCCGGCGTATGGAGCACCTGGAGTGCTGCTCCGCCTACATCGATGACATCGCCGTCCTGCAGCTTTCGGTCCACCGTGGTTGGCTCCTGCGAGGCTCCAAACCAGTCAGCCGACCAGTTCCGTCCCTCCTCGACGACCGCCGCGCCATCTTCATGCATGTAAACCTCCGCATTGCATCGCTCCCGCAGCTGCGCGACGCCGCCGCAGTGGTCGAAGTGCTCGTGGGTGAGCACGATGGCGTCGATTTCCTCCAGAGAGACGGATTGCTCGATGGCGCGGCGGATGTACCGGCCGTTGGAGCCGGTGCCTGCATCGATGAGCACGTGTCGCTTGTCGCTGACCAGATAGACGTTGGCGTCGAAGCCGGCGCCCGGGACCGCTGACACCTGCATGTGCCGTGAAACAACCCGGGCTATATATGGATTTGTCCGCACAGCCAGCGAGTGTGTTATCTGCCAAAAATTTCGTCGGGATTTTTATGGCAGTCATACCGTTATGG
>CAYPWJ010000009.1:0-51648 GCA_964414415.1 uncultured Thermoplasmatales archaeon
GTGTCACACACGGTAACCGTGCAAAACGTCGGGCCCACCGCGGCCTTTAGCTACAGCCCGGAACATCCGGATGCCGGCGATACCGTTTCTTTTGTAGACCATTCAAGTGATTCGGACGGCTCCATAGCAACTTACGAATGGGACTTCGGCGACGGCAACGATAGCAGCGCACAGAACCCAAGCCATACCTATGCCGACGACGGCACCTACACGGTCACGCTGACCGTGGAAGACGACGATGGGGCAACGGACTCAACCACCACGTCGGTAGCGGTGGGAAATGTCCCCAATGTCGACTTTACCTTTACCCCGTCAAACCCGAAAACCGGCGAAAGTATCCAGTTCACCGACCAATCATCTGACCCGGACGGCGGCGCAATACAGGAATGGAAATGGCGCTTCGACGACGGAAATGAAAGCAGCGCACAGAACCCAAGCCATACCTATGCCGACGACGGCACCTATGACGTTGAGTTGACCGTGACCGACGATGAAGGAAAGCAGGCCACGGGCAGCAAGAAAGTCACCGTCTCCAACCGTGACCCGTCGGCAGGATTCACCTTTTCACCCGACACGCCGGATACCCAGGACAGCATCTCATTCACCGATGAATCAACCGACCCGGACGGCAGCATTGACTCCTGGGAATGGGACTTCGACGACGGCAACGATAGCAGCGCACAGAACCCAAGCCATACCTATGCCGACGACGGCACCTACACGGTCACGCTGACCGTGGAAGACAACGATGGGGCAACGGACAGCGTGTCACACACGGTAACCGTGCAAAACGTCGGGCCCACCGCGGCCTTTAGCTACAGCCCGGAACATCCGGTGCGGACAGACTCCGTCAAGTTCACCGACCAATCCTCCGAGCCGGACGGAACCATTGCGAGTTACAGCTGGGACTTCGGCGACGAAAGCGGCACGAGTTCTGAGCCAAATCCAAGCTATAGTTATGGAAGCGACGGCAACTACACGGTCACGCTGACCGTGGAAGACGACGATGGGGCAACGGACAGCGTGTCACAGACAATAAGGATTTTTCCTGTGCCTCCCGTTGCCAACTTTTCCTTCACCCCTCACCATCCCACCACTTCAGACGTGGTACAGTTCACCGACCAGTCTACGCCCGGCGATGCGCCCATCCAGAGCTACAAGTGGGCGTTCGGGGACGGGAATAGCAGCAGCCAGCAGGATCCAACGCACCAGTATGCAAATAACGAGGTGTATACCGTCAAGCTGACCGTCACCGACGGTAACGGACAGAACGACACCGTCGAAAAAACGGTGAGCGTGGGAAACGTTCCTCCGACGGCCAGCATCGGCAACACGCCGCCCGTTGAGGCACATACGTATGAAGACATCACCTTCGATGGGTCGGCATCGACTGACTCCGACGGTAATATCACCGTGTATCGATGGGACTGGACCAGCGACGGAAGCTGGAACCAGGAGAGCGATGCGGCAACAGCCACCCACTCTTATACTGCGGCGGGCACCTACACGGCAACACTGCAGGTAGAGGACGATGACGGTGCCACCGACAATGCCACGGTGGTCGTCACCATCAGCAATTCACCTCCTTCAGCCAGCTTTACCTACACTCCCTCCTCGCCGGATACCCAGGACAGCATCACGTTCATCAATACCTCAGACGACGTGGACGGAACGATTGTCTCGGTGCAGTGGGACTTCGACGACGGCAACGATAGCAGCGCACAGAACCCAAGCCATACCTATGCCGACGACGGCACCTACACGGTCACGCTGACCGTGGAAGACAACGATGGGGCAACGGACAGCGTGTCACACACGGTAACCGTGCAAAACGTCGGGCCCACCGCGGCCTTTAGCTACACTCCCTCCTTGCCGGATACCCAGGACAGCATCACGTTCACCGATGAATCAACCGACCCGGACGGCAGCATTGACTCCTGGGAATGGGACTTCGACGACGGCAACGAGAGCACCGCACAGAACCCAAGCCATACCTATGCCGACGACGGAACCTATGACGTTGAGTTGACCGTGACCGATGATGACGGCACTGCATCCACGATGTCGAAGACGGTCACGGTATCCAACACTCCTCCAACTGCTGCATTTACCGTTACCACGTCGGTAACGATACCGGGCGAGACGCTCACCTTCAAGGCAGACACCTCATATGATCTCGATGGCTTCATAACGGAGTGTGCCTGGCAGCTTGGAGACGGAGTCACCAAGACGGGGGAACAGATTACCCACGCATACGCCCACAACGGCAGCTACGAGGTCACGCTGACCGTGGAAGACAACGACGGAGGAACGGACAGCGAGTCCCGTACTATCACCGTCACTGCTCCACCGGTCGCCAGCTTCACCTACACCATAGAGGAAGGCAACGTGACCTTCAACGCCTCCGGCTCCCACGACCCCGACGGCTCCATCGAGAGCTACAGCTGGGACTTCGGCGACGGCGCCGCCGGGACAGGCGAAAACGTGACTCATTCCTACAGCCAGAGCGGCACCTACCATGTCACGCTGACCGTGACCGACAACGAAGGCAAGAGCAACCAGACACACACAAACGTCACCGTCGACCTCGAGCCACCGGTCACCGCGATGGAGCTGTCACCCGGCAGCCCCAACGGCCACAACGGCTGGTACGTCACCAGCGTCACCGTCACCCTGGACGCTACGGACACCATCTCCGAGAACACCACAACCAAATACAGATTCGATGACACCTCCAGCTGGAACACATATACCGATCCAATCCAGCTCACCACAGCCGGCGTCCACGTCCTCTCCTACCGGAGCATCGACGAAAGCGGCAACATAGAAGCTGCCAGCAACGCAACCATCAAGATAGACACATCACGTCCATCCACGACGCTCTCCCCGTCGATAAACGAAAGCACCTGGTACACCGAGCCGGTCACGCTGTCACTCGCCGGATACGACGGTGTCTCAGGCAGCACCACCTACTACCGCGTCGTCGGCAAAACACGGGAATTCAAGCAATACAGCGAGCCGCTCAACATCTCCCAGGAGGGAACCCATATCATTCAATATTTCACCCGCGACCGGGCCGGCAACGCAGAAACGTTGCATAACGTCACGCTCCACATCGACACGGCACAACCTGAGCTGCAGGTGACGACGCCCCGCGCCTCCCACCTCTACCTCTTCGGCCGGGAGGTCATGCCGCTGGAGGGAATGGACAGAGCAGCTGTGGTCATCGGCAGCCTCGACATCGAGGTCACGGCATCCGACACCGGTGCAGGAATACAGGACGTATCCTTCTACCTCGAAGACGAACTGCAGCACACCGACGGCGGCGCTCCCTACATGTGGCAATGGGACATGCGCGCTATCGGCGCCTACACCATCGAGGTCGTCGCAGCGGACAACGCCGGCCGCACCGCGAGCACAAACATATACCTCATGGCCTTCAACCTGTGACAGCTGTGACAGATACCGGTAAGTGCCCCTGGATGGTTCCCCGACCGCACCTATACAGAGAGGCACCATGATCGCGCTTGGTATAGAGGGAACGGCGCACACCGTCGGTGCGGGCGTCGTCCGGGACGATGCGCCGCTGGTGCTGTCCAACGAGATGCGGATGTACCGGCCGGCGGAGGGCGGCATCCATCCGCGGGACGCGGCGAACCATCACGCCTCGATGCTTGTAGACGTCGTCGAGGAGGCGCTCGCCAGCGCGGGTATGGACGCCGGCGACCTGGACCTGGTGGGGTTCTCCATGGGGCCCGGGCTCGGCCCGTGTCTTCGCACGGTTGCGACGGCGGCGCGGTCGCTGGCGCTGCATCTCGACGTGCCGCTGCTGGGTGTCAACCACTGCATCGCGCATCTCGAGGTCGGGCGTGCCGTGACCGGGGCCCGTGACCCGGTCCTGCTGTACGTCTCGGGGGGCAACACCCAGGTTATCGCGTTTTTGAACGGCCGCTACCGCGTGTTCGGCGAGACGCTGGACATCGGCATCGGCAACTGCCTGGACAAGTTCGGCCGCGAGCTGGACATGCCGTTTCCCGCCGGCCCGCGGGTCGAGCAGCTGGCGCGGCGGGGCGACCGGTACCTGGAGCTGCCGTACTCGGTGAAGGGGATGGATGTCTCGTTTTCCGGCATCCTGACAGCCGCGCTCTCCATGGTCGACAGCAACGACGGCGACGTCCCGGATGTCTGCTACTCGCTGCAGGAGACCTGCTTCGCCATGTTGACCGAGGTGACGGAGCGGGCGATGGCGCACACGGCGAAGCAGGAGGTGCTCCTGGGCGGCGGCGTCGCCTCTAACAAGCGGCTGCAGGAGATGGTCACCACGATGGCCGAGGCGCGCGAGGCACGGTGTTTCGTGCCCCGGCGGGACCTGCTGGTCGACAACGGCGCCATGATCGGGTGGACGGCGCTGCTGATGCACCACGCCGGCGTGCAGATGGACGTCGCCGAGACCAGGGTGCGGCAGCGGTTTCGAACCGACGAGGTGGACGTGGTATGGCGACAGTGATCCAGCGTGGCGCCGAAGCGGAGATATGCCGCGGCGAGTGGCTCGGCCGCCCGGTTGTCGTCAAGCGCCGTGTACCCAAGCGGTACCGCATCGCCGAGATAGACGAGGCGTTGCGCGAGCAGCGGACCAGGAATGAGGCGCTGTTGCTGCACGAGGCGCGCTGCACGGGCGTCGCCACCCCGGTTGTCTACGACGTCGACCTGACCGACATGGCGATCACCATGCAGCATCTCGACGGCCAGCGCGTCAAGGACGTCATCGACGGGCTGGCAGGCAGACGGCAGCGTGAGCTCTGCCGGGCGATCGGCAGCGACGTGGGACGGCTGCACCGGGGCGGCATCGTCCACGGCGACCTGACGACGTCGAACCTCATCCTGCAGGGCGAGCACATCTCCTTCATCGACTTCGGGCTCGGCGGGAAGAGCGAGAGCGTGGAGCAGCGGGGTGTCGACCTCCACCTGCTGATGGAGGCGCTGACGGCGGCGCATACGAATCCCCGTCTCTTTGGATGGGTGATGGAGGGCTACACCGCGGTGGCGCCGGATGCCAGGGCGGTGCGGCAGACGGTGGAGGACATCGCCGGTCGTGGTCGATACGTGGTGAAACCGTGAAAATCAGGTTTGTAACCGGCAACCCGGGCAAACTGCGCGAGGCGCGGGCGACGCTGCCCTGCCGGGTGGTGCAGCACGACGTCGGCTACCCCGAGATACAGGCTGACACGCTGCGGGAGGTCGCACGGTTCGGCATGGACTGGCTCCACACCCGGATAGACGGGCCGTTCATCCTGGAGGACGCGGGCCTGTTCGTTCATGGCCTCGACGGCTTCCCCGGCGTCTATTCCTCCTACGTCTACGGGACCATCGGCAACGAGGGGCTCCTCCAGCTGCTGGAGGACGCCACAGGGAGAGCGGCGACGTTCCGCTCGGTCGTCGGGCTGGACGACGGCGAGCAGCATCTCTTCACCGGTGAATGCCACGGTTCGATAGCCACGTCGATGCGCGGCGAACGCGGCTTCGGCTACGACCCTGTCTTCACCCCCGACGGCAGCGACCTGACGTTCGCCGAGATGACGCAGGCGGAAAAAAACAGGTATTCTCATCGCGGCAGCGCCGTCAGGAAACTCGCCCGCTATCTATCGTCGCTCCCGTAGGATGGCCTCGATGCGGTCCAGCCGCTCCAGCATCTGCTGCCGGGCCAGGATGGAGCCGGCGCAGCGCTTCAGGTCACGGAAGGAGAGCGACCGTTTGGGGAGCACACCCCTGTCGGAGAGCCGGCCCAGCTCCTGCCCGAGCTCGTCGTCGCTCATGTCGAGCTGCGCTGCCGCCCTCTGGAAGTCACCGGCGGTGGCCAGCGCGTGCAGCACCTCCCTGCCGTGGTCGTCGAGCGAGACGGTGTAGGGCAAGAAGCCGTATTCCTCCATGACTTCCTCCATGCAGGTCTTGACGATGGCTTCGAGCTCCTCGGGCTCGAGCAACAGGTGGTACTCGCTGAACTCGACGACGGCTACGTCGAGCTGCGCCGCTGACTCCATGACGGCGTCGTCGGCTTTTTTGCAGATGAGCATCGGGTGCATGCCGGCGAGCTGCGCGTTGGCGTAGGCCTGCCGCACCGAGCTGAGATTGGCCCGGCCGGCTTTGACCTCGACGGCGTAGCGCTCATCGTCTTTTTCAGCCAGGATGTCTATCTCGGCGATGGTCTCGCCTTCGGAGCGAAGCTCGTGGTTCGCCTCGACGATGGCATAGCCCATGCTGTCGAGCATCCGTCGGGCAATCCGCTCCGCTGACAGTCCCCTGCGCTTGGTCACTCTCCCGCCTCCTGCAGATGATAGGCCGGTTCAGACGTCCTCGAAGCGGCCTTTGACGTGCTCCATGACCTTGGGCAGCGTCGTGTACTCCATGTCCTCGAGCGGGAGTCGATGTGGCTCGAACGGGCCGTGGCGGCGCATGTAGTCGGTGACATCCTGCGCCTTCCTCCGAGCGTCATCAAAGGCCGGGTCGTCGAACAGGTCAGCCGGGCCGGTCAGCGTCCCGTTGGTCACCTGCAGGCCGAGGGCGACGACGCGCGGCGGACCGTCGAACCGGGTGCATCTCGCCTCCGCCTCGCTGACGGGCATCAGCGGGCCGTTGTGAGAGCCGCGCATCCAGCCTGACACGAGGTGCGGAAATGCAAAGCCTTCAAGGACCTCGCCGAGGGCGGGCAGCCCGGACTGCGCCCGGACCGCCGCGACGGGATCATCCTTGCCGACGTATTCACCGGCGATGTGGTACAGCTTTTCCGTCGACACGGCAGCGACGGGCTCGTCGGCGGGCAGCTTGCCGCCTTCCTTGGGAAACACGCGCTTGATGACGAAGCGGGACTTGGCGCCGAGGAGCGCCAGAGCGTCGTACATCTCCTCCGGCATGTCCATGAAGATGCGGGTGTGCTCCTTGATGTCCCATATCTCGAGGCGGAAGCCCTCGTGCAGCGAGGGATCGATGACGAGGCCGGCGGTCGAGAACGGGTCGGCGAATATCTTGAAGATGGGCAGGTTGAAGGCGCCGGGCTCGGTCTTGTCCATCAGGAAGGCGACCAGCGGCTCCGATGCCCGCTCGGTGAACTCCAGCTCGGCGATACCGGGGCCCATCCCCCGGACGTTGCCGGAAAACGCATCCTTGAGCAGGTCCTGACCTGCCCCGTAGAGGCCCAGCTCACGGGCCGTCTCGGTGGCGTCCTGAAAGGTGTCCCAGGCGAGCGAGTGGATCTCCTCGTCGTCCTCGCCCCGGGTATGCGTCATCAGGAGCTCGAGGTCGTCGCCGCAATGGGCAACACAAAAATCGACGAGGAGATCGCTTTCCTTTGCCTCGGAGAGATGCGCTTCAGCGGTCTCCATGAGCTTGGGATGCACCGACGAATGACCGGGGAACCCACCAACATCTGCCTTTATGATGCTGAACGTCGTTTTCATGGGCGTGTAATGCGGCAACGCTACAAAAACTTTGGCCTCACGCCTGTTTAGGCGTCCTGCCGCTGAAAGTACCGGTCGACCATCTCCGCGAACTCGTGGAACGGGACCGTCCGCTCAACGATTTTTTCCGCATATGCATCGAGATCGTCGCTCCAGTCGGTGCCAAACCAGGCCGTGTAGCCCCAGATGCGCACCTCGTCGTCGACGTCAAGCAGCGCCTCCGTGGTCCGCACGCCGTCCATCCCGCCGCTGCCCTCCCGGTGCTGCTCGACGGCATCCATGTCCTCCGCACCGGACAGGTTGAGATCCATGACGACCAGGTCGGGACGGTTCCCCTCCTCCACCAGCGACTGATACGTTTCGACGGCCTGGCTGCCGCTTTCCGCGTGGTGGAGCTCCACCGGGGTGTCAATGCGGCCGAGATGCGCTCCGAGCAGCTCGTGGATCATGGGCTCATCGTCGACGATCAGGACTGTCTTACTCACATATCTCACCCCGCTGGGTTGCATTTTTCACGACGGACTCGACCCGCTGGATGGCCCCGCGGGCGGCCAGGATCTTTTGCCGGTCCTCCTCGGAGATGTCCTCCGAGACAAGGTCGATGTATCCCTTGGCGATGGAGATCGGGTTGAAGAAGTGATGCGCCGTCTTGAGCTTGAAGACACGTTCTTTTTCCAGCGCTCGCTCCATTTCCTCGTAGGCCCGTTTCCGCTCGGTGATGTCGTAGGCGGTGCCCAGGACGGCGGGCTCCCCATTGTAGATGATGGCGGTCGCCGTCAGGTCGATCCATTTCACGACGCCGTCCCGGGTGGTCACCTTGATCTCGTACCGCTCCGGGATTGATGATTCGCCGGCTATCCGCTGTCTCCCGCGCTCCCTGACAAGGTCCCGGTGGTCGGGATGCACGACCTCCCAGAACGACATCTGCTCGAGCTCCTCGCGGTCATATCCCAGCATCTCCTCCATCGCCGGGTTCCCATACTCGAATACGTCGCCGCGGTGAATGAAAATGGCGGAGGCGGAGGCCTCGGCCAGCAGCCTGAACTTCTCCTCGCTTTCCTTCAGTGCACGCTCCATCTCGATCCGGTCGGTGATGTCCCGGAGGATACCCATGACCAGCGGTTCATCGCCAGCGCCGATGGCAACCGTGGTCACCTCCACCACCCGCGTGGCGCCATCCGCCGCCATCACCCTGAACTCGTAGCGGCTGGGGATGTCCTCGCCGCCCTCCCGGGCCGCCGCCCGCTTTTTCACAATTGCGCGGTCATCCGGATGGATGACATCCCAGAAGGAAAACGCGTCGCTGTATATCGTCTCGGCGTCATACCCGATGATGTCCTCAAAGGCGGGATTCACGTACTGGAAACCCTCCTCAGGATGAATGATGTAGATGGCGTCGTTGGCGTTCTCCACCAGATTCCGGAATTTCGTCTCGCTCCGCTCCAGCGCCAGCTGCGCCCGCTTCCGCTTGGTGATGTCACGGGCGATGACCTGCACCGCGTAGGGCTCTCCGCCCCGGTAGACGAGGGAGCCCTCCGTCTCCACCCACACCACGTCACCCTGCCGGGTGCGCAGCCGGTACTCGGTCGGCTCCTCCTGGGTCCCGGTCTCCCGTATCTCCTCGATGGTCTCCTCCATCCGTTCCACCTGACCCTCGCCGTCGAGGAGCCGGGCGAAGACAAGCGTCGGGATCTCCTCCACCGAGTAGCCCAGCAGGTCCCGCGCCGCCTGATTGGCGTCGATAAAGTTCCCTGAAAAATCATGGATGTACACGGCGAGCATCGTCCGGTCGAAAAACGCCTCATAGCGGGCCTCGCTCTCGCGCAGCGCCTTCTCCATCCGCTTCCGGTCGGTGATGTCCTCCACCGTGCCGACGAAATAGGCAATCTCGCCGTCCTCGTCGCGGACGGTACGGGCGCTCTCCGAGATCCAGATGACCTCGCCGTCCTTCCGGTACACCTGCGACTCAAAGTCGATGACCCGGCCCTCCTCCCTGAGACGGCGCACCAGCTCCGCCCGCCGCTCCGGGTCCACGTAGAGCTGCGTGGCGATGTCCCGCATGCCGTGCATCAACTCCTCGGGGGAATCATAGCCATAGATACGGGCCAGCGCCGGGTTCACGCTGATGTGGTAGCCCTCAGCCGTGCTCTTATAGATGCCCATGACCGCGTTCCGAAAGATGTTCTTGTAGTTCTCCTCAGCGACGCGCAGCGCCTCCTCCGCCCGTTTCTGCTTGGTGACATCCCGCACGACGGCCTGGACCATCGAGCTGTCCTCCAGCTCAATCCGGTTGAGCGACACCTCCGCGTCAAACGGCGTGCCGTCCATCCTGACGTGCTTCCAGTAAAAACGCTGCGGTTCGCCCTGCAGCGCCGCCCTGATGTAAGCGCGTGCTTCAGGCCCGGATTCGCTTCCGTCGGGCTGCCGCGGCGGCGAAAACTCCCCGGGTGAATGACCGATGATGTTTTCCTTCTTGCACCCAAACATCGCAAGGGCCTTCTGGTTGCAGTCGATGAACACGTCCTCCGTCATCAAAAAAATAGCGTCGTTCGCCGACTCAAACAGCGTCCGGTACTTCCGCTCGCTCGTCTTCAGCCGCGCCAGCGAACGCTCCCGCTCGGTGACGTCGCGGAGCATGCCCACCACCCGGGTGTCCTCGCCGGGCAGCGCCACCGTGTTGGCCTCCACATGTCGGATGCCGCCGTCCTTCGAGACAATCCGGAACTGGTAGGCGGGCTCCAGCTCCTCGCCGCGCTCCCGGGCCTGCTCCCGCTGCCGAATCAGCGAGCGGTCGTCGGGGTGGATAATCTCCCAGAAGTCGAAATCCTCGGTGCAGACCTCGTCAGCCTCGTAGCCGGTGAGCTCCTCGAAAGCCGGATTGACGTATTCGAAGCCGGACGGCGTGATGATGTAGATGGCGTCGAGCGTGTGTTCGACGAGTGTATGATATATCTGCTCGCGGTCATCGTCGGATGACATGCCTGTAGTGCGGTCGCTGGCCATGCTTCCTCCTGATACGGCAGGATGTATCCACCTAAAGCAGGTTGCTTTGCTATAAACGTTTCGGAAAAACGACGCTCCCGTCTACCGCCACGCGCCGGGCGGTGACGCAGACAGCCCGAGAGCGGCAAGCCATCGGGAAAGCTCCTCGTCGCCCGGCGCCCGAAACAGGTGGCTTCGGCAGCGGCAGTCGCTGCAGCCGATACCGGCAACGGGCGCACATCGGTCGGCCAGCGCCGTCGCGAGTTCGCATTCCCGCTGCTGCCCGGGAGCATACCACACCCGCCGCACCGCCGCCGCCTGGAGGAAATAATCGATGTGCCAGTGTATTTTTTTCTCGCTGCGGAGATGACGGGCGATGCGCCGCCGCAGGCCGTTCATGGCGGAGCCAACGTAGGCATACACGCCCGCCTTGAAGGAGATGTCGCCGAGGGCTCCTATCGTGATGACGGCAGGCGACGGCAGCTCCATGCCCAGCACATAGGTGCCCGGTGCATCAGGCTCCATCGCGCTCCTCGTCAACGGCAGCCTCGATGCGCTTCACGATGTCCGTGAACGCTGCGGCGGCCGGTGAATCCTCGTGGCCGACGAATGGCTTCCCTGTGTCACCGGAGGAGACAACGACGGGATCCAGCGGGACCGCCCCCAGGAAGGGAACATCAAGCTGTGCAGCTGCCCGCTCGCCGCCGCCCTGCTTGAACAGGTCGATGCGCTCGCCGCAGTGCGGGCAGGTGAAGCCGCTCATGTTCTCGATGACGCCCAGCACGGACATGTCGACCTGCCTGGCGAAGCCGACCGCCTTGCGTGCGTCGAGTAATGCGACGTCCTGCGGGGTGGTGACCACCAGGGCGTGACCACCGGGGATGAGCTGGCCGATGCTGAGCGGCTCGTCACCGGTGCCAGGCGGCAGGTCGATGACGAGGTAGTCGAGGCTCCCCCACTGGACGTCTCCCAGGAACTGCCGGATGACGTTCATCTTGAGCGGGCCGCGCCATATCACGGGCAGGTCTTTGTCCTGCAGCAGGAACGCCATCGACATCACCTTCAGACCAGCGGGCGTCGTCGCGGGGATGATGCTGTCTTCGTCGCCGGACAGCTGGACGTCCTCGACGCCCAGCAGCTTCGGGATGTTCGGGCCGTGGATGTCAACGTCCAGAAGCCCGACTTCGTTGCCTTTCATCGCGAGGGCGGTTGCCAGGTTGGCGGCCACGGTGCTCTTGCCGACACCGCCCTTCCCGCTGATGACCGCCAGCGTATGATCGATCTGTTCCAGGTTGCCGGCTACTTTGGCATCCTGCTCGGTGTCGTTTCGCTGCATGGAGAGGGAATGGCCTGGCGGTAATCAATGTTTCCCCGCCGCATCGCGTTGCAGGCGTCCGAAATTATTATAGAGACGTAGCATATATGGTAATCACTGTGATGCCAATGAACACGAAAGAGACCAAGGTAATGGTTGTCTTCGCTATCGCCATTATGATCGGCGCCGCGTTTAGCGGCTGCATGGAGAATGGCGGTGTCAAAGAGGTAAAAGGCTTCGACATGGACGACATCGAAAACATCAACGCGGAGCGGAAGCAAGGAGTCACACCGGTTGTCGCTGCAGAGCACACGCCATTCTACGCCCTCATCGGCACCCCCATCGCCTCCTATTATGAAGGAAATGAGAGCATGGTTGCGCCGCTGCTCGTGAAAAACATGACCGAGCCGTCGAAGCCCGTCGCTCGCTTCGACAGCCAATACGCGTATACCGGCGAGATTACCATGGCGGAGGAGACGCCGGAGAACGTGTCGCTTGACGTGGTTCCAAAGATATGGAAGAAGAGCGACGCGGTCGTGCTGATAGAGAGCAGCGAGCGGGGCTACAGCCTCGGCGTCGCGGCCACCCCCATCGCCTCGTATCTCAACATCCCGGTCGTCGTGACCGACAACACCGACGACGTCCGCGGTCTGCTCAAGGACCTCGGCGTCAAGTATACCTTCCTGTGCGGCGACCTGGAAGGACACCAGCGGACCTGGCGCTTCGCCGATGACCAGGCCATCACCAATTTCCTCGTCACCTATGTCAAGGAGCAGTTCGGCTCCGTTGACTATCTCTCCATCACCAATCCCCGCGACGCATATCCGCCGGAGGTGCTGAACACCACGACGTTTGCATTCAGCGGCACCCTGAACTCCGTGGCCATTCTGCCATCCACGCTCAGTTCGACGGCGAAGGGCTTCCTGCAGCCCCAGTCACACAACTTTACCATCCCCGAGGGCTACAAGTACGCCCGGGTAAAGGTCACGCTGGTCAACAAAAACGCGGACAACGTGGCGGAGATGGGCGACTACATCACCATCTCAGGCGGACCGCGCATCGAGGATCTGCCGGCCGCGCAGCAGAACTACGAGCTCATGCAGATAAACACGATGGCCGGCATCCCGGAGCGAGACGAAAACGGCGACATCGTGACCGACAAGGTCCATTATGAGACGGTGCTGTACGACCGCGGCGGCGTCACCTACGACCTGTCGCTGCTGGGCACCTGGCTGGCCGACGAGCAGGGCAAATACGAGGTCGACGTCACCGTCGAGCAGCTCAGCGACCCCTACATCTCCACGATGCCGAAGCTCTCAGCCATCGCCCCATATCTGACTGCCTACCGCAGGGGAGTCCTCTGGGCGGAACGTGATTTTGCGTTTGCTGCCACCGACAACGTGACGGTCAACGGCGAGACCTGCCCCGGCTACTACGTCCCCCGGAAAAATCCCAAGCTGGCAAAGCCACTCAACGACAAGCTCATGGAGCGACATGAGGAGCTCAACAGGCTGCTTGGCAACATCTCCAACGTCTCCGCCGACAACACCAAGGCGCTCCAGCAGCATTACCACGACGACCCCATCAACATCGCGCTGGTCGGCGGCACCACCATGCTGCCGCAGTACATCTACGAGAACCCGGATACCCCCAAGGACGACGCCATGGCCGTCAATTACTTCGGCTACGGCACCCCGAGCGACATCGTCTACGGCAACATCGACCCTGACCCGGAGGAGCCGAAGAACGACACCTACAGCTACTGGCCGCAGCAGGAAAACGTCGTCGGCCGCATCACCGGCTGGGACGTCCAGGACGCCTCGGCGCTGGTCTGCCGCACCATCTTCTACGACGAGATCATCCAGGACAAGGGCGACTGGAAGCGCAGCGCCACCGTCCAGTCCGGCTGCGGCACCGACTTCCAGAAGCTCCCGGTGATAGAGCAGGTGAAGAACATCCTGGCGCCGCTGCTCGGCGGCCACGCGGGCGACCCGATGAAGTTTCCGTCGGGAGCGACGCGGTTCGCCGGCGACGCCATCGCCGCCAGCATCGAGAACGGCGGCTACGACGTCAAGCGAACCTACTTTACGGTCTCGCAGCGGAAAGGATTCAGCGACGAGGCCCTGACGGAGATAAAGCGAAGCGGTCTGCTCAACATGCTCCTGTTCCCCAAGCTCGAGGTAAAGATGATCAGCGGCGAGGAGGTCGTGCGCGGCGGTGAGCTGCAACACGAGTGCAACATCCTCTACGAGAACGGGCACGGCAGCATGCACCTCTACGAGTTCGGCGACGTCGCCATGTGGGGCCTCGGCATCGGCTACTTCTTCGGTCCGCTCATCATGGGCTTCCTGACCAGGATATCGATGTTCGCGACGCCGATGGCAGCGCTGGGCACCTACAGCGCCCGCGGCGTCGAAAACATGAAGCTCGGGCCGTCGACGATGATGATCGAGAGCTGCGTCAACGGCAAGATAGACGGGATGTATGTGCCCAACAACATCGGGCAGGCCTACATCCACGCCGGCGTCAACTCGCTGCTGGCATCGACGACGTTCACCAACGTCGCCGGGTACCTCAAGCCCCGGCCGTTCATCCACAGCTTCGGCGTCTACGCCTACATGAAGGCCTGGTACAACCTGCTGGTCAACGGCGAGTATCCACGCCTGAACTTCGGCATGGTGATGCACAAGCAGATGTTCAGGGACATGGCGCAGAACGACAGCGCGATTGGCACGGCGCTCCGCAACGCCCGCAACGACTATCTCCGCAAGGATGCAAACTCGACGTTCCTCTGGGTGCCGCCGCTCGGCGGCGACACGAGCACCACCTACAGGGGGGACACGGGCATCCTGAAACCAAGCAGCCGCGGCACGCGCGTGCTCCCCAAGAAATACAATACCTATCTGGAATACGCGCTCTACGGCGACCCTGCCTTCAATCCCTATCAGCCGGTCAACGACGGCTGAGCGGCGGTTCTTTCCTTCACCCTCTTTTTTCTCTTGCCGTTACCCGTGGGGCAGGCTGTGACAGGCAGCGCGGTCAGTATTCACGCCACTTGTGGCCGCATTCGGTGCAGGTGTAGATGCGCGTCTCCGGCTCGTCGGCCGCCCGTGTCTGCCTGAGCACCCAGTAGGCCTCGTTGTTGCCGCACTTGGGGCAGGTCACCTGTGTCTTCGGCAGCACCTCGAGGTCTTCGTCGCTGTCGATGACCGTCAGTTCCTGCTCCTCCCGGTCGGCGACGATGCGCCGGTCGCCGGTCTTCTGTTCCCGGTAGTCGCACTTGCGGCAGACCATCTCGTCGCCGTCGGGATACAGCAGCGAGCCGCACTCCGGACAAAACATAGACATCGTATGCCCCCTCCCATAAAAATGTTTTGCGGCACCAGGCATGTCGGCTGACGTGCCGCTCGCCGCGGCAACGTTTAAAAAAAGCAGCGGCGATAGAGGGACATGAACAAGACAGCAGTCGCCGTTGTCGCGGTGCTCATGCTGGCGTCGCTTCCATCTATCGACGGTGGCGCCCAGGCTGCCAGTCCATCGCTGCGGCACCACGCTGCCGCCAACGGCCTCGTCAACATATCCGTCCATGAGACGTGGGCGATGCTGCAGAACGAGAGTGACGGGCGCGAGGTCGTCGTCGACGTCCGCACCCTGCCTGAATGGTTCAGCGAGCGGATCGCGACACCGCACCGGTATGACAGCCCCATCCTGTATCCGCTGCAGCTGCTCGAGGTGCCACTGTTCAGGCAGCTATTCCGTCTCGCCTTCGAGGGCAACGAAGTCATCCTGTACTGCCGGAGCGCCAATCGCTCCTGCATCGCCGGGAACATGCTCGTTGACGAGGGGTTTGACGGCACGCTGTACAACATGGAGGGCGGCATCGTCGCCTGGAAAGCCGCCAGTCTGCCCGTCACGACGGGCTTCGGATTCGGGTCGTAGCGCTACAGCGCCAGGGAAAGCAGCCGGTGCAGCAGGGGAAATCGCTCCGTCAGCAGCGCAAGCAGCGGCGGCAGCGACCCGCGTTTGGGTGTGGTGACGCTGACCGGAACGGTGGCCGTGTCGCTGCGGTTGTGGATGTTGACCACGGTGAGCGCTCCATTGAACGTGGTGTTCTCCTGGCCGGGAACGTCGATGGAGACGTCGACGGTTGCAGGGCAGCCGGGCTTGACGTCGCTGCGGTTGCGCGGGGTAAACGTCCAGTCGCCCCAGTCGGGCCATTCAGTTATCTCCCAGTCGAGGCTGGAGAGCTTCTCTCCGACGTTTTCGACGGTGAACTCCCCGGTGACCTGTCGACCGGGCCGGATGTCGCTCCAGCTGAGTGAGCCGCTACATGCGAGGTCCGGCGTGGTGGGCGTCCATGGATTGGCGAGGCCCTTGATGCAGAAGTTGGCGGATGGCTTGAGGTAGGTGATGTCGAGCCATCGCTGGCCCACGCGGAGGTAGCTCTGTCCGCGGCTCGCGGTCGAGGTGACCGTGGTTGCCTGGCGCTGGCAGCCCAGCAGCACGGGG
Source organism: uncultured Thermoplasmatales archaeon (assembly GCA_964414415.1). Lineage (GTDB taxonomy): Archaea > Thermoplasmatota > E2 > UBA202 > DSCA01 > CAZESS01. Next base: position 16,258 of record CAYPWJ010000009.1, read on the forward strand.
ACCTCCGACGTCCGGTCGTATGGATGGCCGCCGGCGGATAATGAGAGGCGGAGGTAGAAGTCGTCGCCCTCGGTGAAAGCGACGGGGCCGACGGCGACGGTGTGGTAGCCCACGTGCTGGAAGCTGCCGCTGACGCTGGTGAGCGGATCGCGCAGCTCGCCGTCCGTGAACCGGTCATACACGGTCAGGGTGTAGGAGCCGTTGGTGGCAGCCGTGTAGAAGCCGGCGGCCTGAAGGAGCGTATCATTGGTAGCCGTGAATGCGTTGAATGCCTGGTCTGCCCGCTGCATCGTGTCCCGCCAGCCGTGGTAGTCGTGGCTGTAGATGGTGTCGTAGGGCATGGGCTCCACCTGCTGGTAGGAGACGGCGCCCATCTCGGGGTGATGGCCGCACCATTTGTCGTAGTAGGAGATCCAGAAGTAGCCGTCGAGGCCCCACCCGCTCCCCCAGCTGTTCTTGATGAGCCATGCACCATCCTGGGGTGCCGGCGTTTCCCTGTCGTCGTCCCAGCCGACGATGGCGACAGCGTGGTTCGGCATCGCGTCGCTCGACGGCGGCTGATAATGGACATAGCCTTCATGCATGAAAGAGCCGTCCACGCACAGGCAGGTCCCCACCACGCCGTGGTTCATCACCGCCCGCTTGATGGCGTCGATGCGCTGCAGATCTTCGCCGGCGGTGTACCATGCAATGGTCCGTGGGTAATAGTATTCGAAGCTATCGTTGTACCGCTTCGGCGGAAGAGAATACCATGGGTCGTCTCTCTCGGTGTCGTCATTGGCCGCCGGTGAGTAGACGGCGCCGTGCCGTGTGAGATAGGCCGACGCGACGCGGTAGTCGCCGCCGTAGTGGACCTCGAGGCCGTCACCTTCAGGCGGGTCGAGGTCGCCGTTGAAAAACTGGTTGAAGCCGTTCCACCAGTCGAGGTGATACTCGGCCAGGTTGGGCTCCCGGGAGTGATGCCACACGTCCGTCATAAGCAGGTTGCCCTCCAGGGCGGCCATGACGCCATGCGTCCAGCACGTCCCGCCGGTCTGGCTTTTCACCGACGTGACGTAGCTGCTGCCGTTGACGGCACGGAGGTCGTATTCTTCAGGCAGCCCCGCCGTGCTGTCTTCCATATGGGTGGTGCTCAACGCCGCCGGCGTCCACGCCATGACGAGCAACGCAAGGACAGCTGCCGCGGCCGCCGGTGTCCGGTGAAAACGATGCATAGTAATGCATTTCTCGCTGCTATAAAAGCGTTATCGGCCGTCGCTTTCAAGGTGATACACGACGCGCTCTGTATCCGCGCCTTTGCTCTCCCGCGCGACGCTGGAAATCAGCGGTATCTCTCCGGTGCTCCGGACGTGTGTCCCGGCGCAGGGGCAGACGTCGAAATCCCCGATTTCCACGATGCGCAACTGTTTGATCGACGAGGGCAGAAGGTCGAGGTTGCAGCGCTCCGGGTTGACCCGTTGCTCGAGCGATGACCGTTTCTCCTGGGATATGGTGACCGGTGCGTCGGCGGCGATGACCTCGTTGCAGCTGGCGGCGATGCGGTGCAGGTCGTCGTCGGTGAACGACGCGGGTTTAAAGTCAACGCGGGAGTAATCGGCATGCACCTGGTTGCCGACCGTCCGCGCTTCATATAAATCATATACGACGCCGGAGAGGATGTGCTGGGCGGTGTGCATCTGCATGTGGGCGTAGCGCCGCTGCCAGTCCAGGATGCCGCGCACCTCGGTGCCCTCGAGCGGCAGGTCGCCGTCCAAGACGTGTTTTATGATGCCTTTCTTGGCGACGTGCGTCACCCTCGCTTCATGGTCGTCCCATTGCAGGATGCCCTGGTCGGCGGGCTGGCCGCCGCCCTCAGGGTAGAACGCGCTTCGGTCGAGGACGACGTAGTCTTTTTTGCTCTTGGTGACGACGGCGTCGAACTCCTTGATGTAGTTGGATGCGATGTCGTCCATGTAGAGAAGCTCGGTCATGTGCTCACAACGCCCGGGTGTTAATCACTTTTTTCCTTTGGCTGGAAGTCCAGCGCGGCGGAGTTGATGCAGTAGCGCTTCCCGGTCGGTCCCGGACCGTCGTCGAACACGTGGCCCAGGTGACCGCTGCATTTTTTGCATCGGACTTCGGTGCGGTGCACGCCGTGGCTGTCGTCGGAGCGCGCCTCGAGGGCATCCGCCGATACCGGTGCGGTGAAGCTCGGCCAGCCCGTGCCCGAGTCGTACTTGTCGTCGGATGAAAACAGGGGTGCTCCGCAGCCCGCGCACCTGTAGACCCCTGCCTCGTGATGGCCAATGTATGCGCCGGAGAACGGGGGCTCGGTGCCCTGCTCCCGCAGGACATGGTATTGACGGGGTGAAAGCCGACGGCGCCGTTCCCTGCTTGAGGATTCACCTGCTGGAGGCATAGAGGGACAACCAGGGGTGCTACAAAGCCTTTTCCGTTACAAAGACGTTAAATACCGCCCCGGGGATGGCAGATGACGATGAAGACGGATGCGGTGCGGAAGCGTGTCGAGCGGCTGGGTGAGCGCGCGATAGAGACCGACTTCGCCCGCGGCGTCATCCACCAGCTCAAGCGGAACAAGCTGTTCCAGCTCATCCATCAGGAGATGCAGCGCATCCGGGCGAAAAAGATGATGGAGGACATCAGGCAGCATCCGGTGCCCCGTCATCTCGCCGTGATAATGGACGGCAACCGCCGCTACGCCTTCGAGGAGGGGCTCACACCGCAGGAGGGACACCGCATCGGCGGCAGCAAGCTTGAGGACGTCGTCAAATGGTGCCACGAGGTCGGCATCGAGGGATTGACCGTCTTCGCTTTTTCGACCGACAACTTCAAGCGCTCCGACGAAGAAGTCCGGCATCTCATGGACCTGTTCGCCGAGGACCTGCGACGGCTGGCCGAGAACGAGCGCATCCACGACCACGAGGTCAGGGTAAAGGTCATCGGCGAAACCGACGTGCTCCCCGACCGGGTGGTCGAGGCGGCAGCAGAGGTCGAGGAGGCAACCCGGAGCTACGAGCAGCATTATTTCAACGTCGCCATCGGGTACGGCGGACGCGAGGAAATCGTCGAAGCAGTCCGGCAGATAGCCCGGGACGTCGAAGGCGGCAAAGTCGACCCGGGAGAGGTAGAAAAAGAGCTCATTTCGTCGTATCTCTACACGGCGGACAGCCCCGACCCGGACCTCATCCTCCGCACCTCGGGCGAGGAGCGCATCTCGAATTTTCTGCTCTGGCAGCTCGCCTACGCAGAGTTCTATTTCTCCGACGTCTACTGGCCAGCTCTAAAGAAAACGGATTTTTTGAACGTCATCCAGTCGTACCAGAAACGACAGCGGCGCTATGGCACGTAAACTCTCTTGTCTCTTGTTCCTCGGCGGCGTCGCCTGCATCATAGCGGGCGTCGTCACCGGCGAGGGAGAAGCCGGCATATTCATCATTTTTCCCTTTATATACGGCTCCGGCTGGCTGATGCTGCTGGGCGTCGCGCTGGTTTTCCTCTCCGTCGGTGCCTTCATGTTCACCGCGCTGCCCTCGAGGACCGTCGGGCGGATGCCGCCCGGGCGGGACCCGCCGCATCCAGAGAAAAAAGCCGGCGGTGTCATCCTCATCGGCCCCATCCCCGTCGTCATCGCAAGCGACAAAAAACTGGCGCTGGCGCTGCTCATCGTCGGCATCGCCGCAGCTATTATTCTCTGGCTGCTGCTTCCCCTGTTTTTGTAACGACGGCAAAATGGTTATCCGGGTGGCGCTCCGATACCTTCTTCACGCTCCATATGCGGGCGATGTGAAGCCCGGCCCGCGTGATGTCACGCTGGAGCTCCCGGCAGCCGTAGAGATGATAGAAGCGCTGGACGTGCATCCCGTCTTTCTTCCATGGCACCATGACGTCGCCGGCCGTCCGCCACGGCGTGAGCAGCTGCCGCAGCGAGCGCCAGCGAAAGCGGTCCTGCCATTTCGACCACACCGATATCAATGCTGCACCGTTGGGCTTGAGCACACGCCGGAGCTCCCGAAGGGAGGCGATACGCCTGCCATGCCCGTTGATGTTGTGCAGCGCGGCGATGAACAGCCCGCAGTCCGCCACGTCGCCTGCAAGTGGAAGCGACGCCGCGTCGGCGACCAAGACGGCGACGTTGTCCAGCTCCTGCTCCTGCATCTTTCGCCGGGCAACGGCGGCCATGGCGGGAGCGCCGTCCAGCCCGATAGCCCTGCTGCAATGCCGTGCAAGCAGCACGAGGTGGCGTCCGTTGCCGCAGCCGATGGCTACCCCGGTGCCACGCTGCCTGGCGGTGAAGTCCACGCATTCCTGCCAGGGGTGCTGTCTCGTCTCGTCGAAGCTCTCAGCGATGACGTCCCATTCGTTGGCCACAGGCATCATTGCAGCAGGTCATAAAAGGTTAGCCCCCACGCCGCAGCCGGCCAGTCAGCAATCGGTCGGTGCCGAATATCCAGACGGCCACGCCTATCAACGCCACATAGACGATACCGCCGAGGACGAGCAGGTAGATGGCGAAGAGCAGCGCCTTCAACGAGAGGGGCAGCGTCGCGAAGTCGCGGAACATGACCAGGAACATGGGAATCAATGCGAGGACCGACACCGGCACGGTCAGCATCTGCGCGCTCTAGTAGTTCTTGGCGAACGTCCCGAGCACCATGCAGAGCGACAGGCCGGCGGTCAACGCCACGAACAGCGACAGGGTGATGAGACCGTAGTCCAGGGCGGTGAACTGCAGTCCATATGCAGCGAGGTCGACGTCGCCACCTTGCGTGAACGAGGTGGCATAGTAGCTGAATCCCACCATGTAGATGACGGCCATGACGAGGCCGACGACGGCCTCGTTCGCCTACATCCGGTGGCACGGGAGCAAAGCATGGTACTCGTCGCGGTACAGCCGCCATGAGCTGCAGCGCTGGGCGGACATCATCCGCAACCTGCCGGTGCAGCACGTCTACGGCTACTTCAACAACGACACAACGCCCATGCACCGGAGAACTGCCGGCAGCTACGGCGCCTCACACGGTAGCTGTTCCCGGCGGGCGAGCAGCAGCACACCGAGACAGAGCAGCACCAGGCCAGCGGTCTGCAGCGCCGTCACCGCCTCGTCGAGGACGAGCCAGCCGAGCATCGCGGCGAAGAACGGCGACGCGAGTTCAAGCGCCGATACCTGGGCCGCCTTTAGCCGCTTCAGCCCTTCATAGTAGAGGATGGTGCCTACGCCGACGACGAGGCCGACCAGTATCTGCCAGACGTTTGCCACAAAGAGGAGGTCACGGACGGCGAGATAGCCGAGCATGACCAGCGAGGCAAGCGCGAAGCGGTAGAAGGTAATGGCGCCCGCGTGCAGCCCCGTCAGGTACCGCCGCATAGCCACCGCGGTGGACGCCCAGGCAGCTGTCGCCACCAGCACGAACGCATCACCCCAGGTGCCAAATGCGAGGTTGACGGCACGCATCGGCGTCCTGGTGCTCACCAGCCAGGCGGAAAGCATCATCAGGGCGATGCCGCCGGCGTCGTAGCGCGTGAGCCGGTCCTTTGCCAGCAGCGGAACGCTCAACGCGACGATGAACACCGGCTGGAGATGGCCTATGAGCACCGCGTTGACGACGGCGGTCCGCTGCAGCGCGAGCAGATACAACGCATCGGCGAACAGGGTGCCCACCACGGCGAGGTAGACCAGCGGCGGTAGGTCGCGGCGGGCGACCCTGAAAGCATCGCGGTTCGTTGCAGCGACATAGAGCAGCGCCACTCCTGCAACCACCATGGCCCGGATGGCGACGGTGTGCATCGCGTCTGCACTGCCGTAGGACAGCCGGGCCGCTACGGGCTCGATGGCCCACATGACGCTTGCCGACAGCACCGCCACAACACCACGGTGTTTGACGTGCAGCGCCATCAGTAGAAGCCCTCATCGAGTCGCTCCGTATCTCGGGCGGGCGGATCGATGTCCTCGAGATAGTCGTCGTACCAGTGTATCGTGGCGGGGATGGCGAACGGCGCTCCCGGGTAGGTTATCAGGGCTTCGCCGGCCTCCAGCGTCTGTATCTCTTTTTCGAGCTTCGAGAGGTCCTGCTTGGCGGAACTCTTGATGACGGTGCGGTCTGACTCGTCGGCCAGGCCGAGGATGAAAAACGTGTTGAACTGGGAGAGCAACTCCTCCTGTATCAGCCGGGGCTGCTGCGTGATGGCGCACAGCCCGACCTTGAACTTTCGGCCCTCCCTGGCGATACGGGCAAAGGCGCCCTGCCGCTCCCTGAGTACCCGCTGGGCTTCCTCCATCGTCACCAGGACGGGCGGCAGCTCGCGGAACCGCTCCCTGTCACGGTAGAGCGCCTTGTAGCAGCTGAGGATGCGGCGCGCCAGGACGACGCTGACGAGGAGCTCCTCGTATTCGTACAGCCCGGAGGTGTCCATCAGCACCGTCGCGCCCTGCCGCAGCCGGGCCAGGACGTCGTCGGTCACCTGGACGCTCTCGTCGGTGTGCACGATGTCGGAGGCGAGGATGCGCTCCGCCCGGCGCTGCAGCACCCCGAACGTCGACTCGTGTATCTTCTGGCCGAACGCCTCGACCAGGGTGTCGATGTCCATCCGGGCGAGCCTGAGCAGCCACTGTTTGCCGTAGCGTCCCGTCAGGGCGTAGAGAGCGTCGCGCTGTGCATCCGAGAACGAAAAAATGTTCTGCACGTCACCAACGGTTATCTCCGTCGCGGCCAGCTGCAGCGTCGTGTGCGGCCCCTGGAGACGATGCGGCGAGTAGACGGCCAGCGCCCGCTCCGCCGTGGGGTGATGGCGCAGCCCTTTGCCCGCGTCGCCGCCGTCGTAGTACTCGCCGTGGGGATCTATGATGAGGAGGCCGTAGCGGCCCTGCCGCATGACGGAGGCGGCGAACACGCGCATCAGGTTGCTCTTGCCCATGCCGGTGGTCGCGAAGATGCCGACGTGGTGGGACAGCAGCGCTCCCTTGACCGCGACGGGGACATCGATGTCCTGCCGGCCGCTTCGCAGGCAGCCGATCTCGATGTCGCCCATCTGCTGCTGCAGGAACCTGTAGTCGTCCGGCGCGGCGCGTCGCACCCTGGAAAAATGCGCGGGCAACATCCTGGGTCGCTCGAATGAACCGTCGCGAAGCATGCCCAACGGTGCGCAGACCGCCAGCTTGAAGAGCCGGCGTTCCTTGTCCCGCATCCGGTATTCATGCTGCCCTGCATCGAGCGCGAGCATCTCCCCGGCGGTGCGGAGTCCCCACTGGTCGGAGCCCTCCTGACCGTAGCGGAGGTCGACGACACGCAGGAAAAAACGAGCGTCGCGCTCTGCATCGTCGGCGACCACGATCTCGCCCAGGGTGACCTCCCGGCTGTAGGGGCAGCGAAACACGATTTCGGTGACGGTGTTGCCGATGATTCGTCCAAGCATGCTATCACTCTAAATAGGTATGGTAGTCATAAAACAATCCCTCCCAGTCATCGCGGGTCATGCCCTCGTGCAGCATCCGCTCGCGGAGCAGCCGTCGCTGGTAGGAGGCCTCCCCGGCGGTGATCACCGCTGCGCGATGCACAGCGGCGAGCGGATACGGGTAGCCGAGCGTGACGACGTCGTCCGACAGCGCAGCGAGCTGCCGAAGCACCTGTCTCCTCGCTTCATCCAGCGGGTTGACATCGACGCGGAAGGCATACGGGGCGGCGGGATGCAGCTTCGCGATGTAGATGCCTCGCTCCTCTGAAAGCGGATAGAGCCACCGCTGCCCGGGCATCGCCGCGTTGCCCTGCCGTTTCACCCGGTACAGCAGCGGAACACCACCGGCTGCGAGGTCACTCCGCTTGGAGACCGCCGCGAGATGCACGCCGTGCCTGGCGGCCATCCTGCAGGCCTCATCTATGACGGGTTGCAGCCATCGATGGCCGTGCAGCGCGCCGTCAAGCAGGCACAGGTCACCCGGATTGAGCTGCCTGAGCATGTCGCAGGCCAGCGCCTGCTCCTGCAGGTCGCGCATCGCCCCTGCGGCCTCCTCCATCGTCTCCGGCATCGACGGGGCTGGTGCATCGAATAGCTCCCGGTATGCGTCGCTGAATACATCCGCCGCTGTCTCCTTGGAGAGCACCGTCGGCTGCATGGCCGATGCCTTCGTGTGCTGCACGTCGTCCTCGTCGGCGACGACGGCAGCCGCGCGGCTCACCGTAACTGCAAAGGAGAGGCCGTCGAGTGCCCGGATGGAGCTCCCGTCGACAGCCGCGACCGTCGCGACGGACGTCGGCGCGAGCCCGGTGAAACAGTCCGACGAGAGATCAACGGTGCACGATGCAGTGCCGAGGTCAACCGTCGCCTCACCGGAAAAGCTGTCGCTCTCCTCGAGGATGTGTCGCATCGTGGCGAGCGCCTGCCGGAGCGCCTGCCGTTCCATCATGCCGAATGTAACGGAAAAAGCCTATTTATGTCCTCATGTCGTATTCGACGACCACGTGGCCGTCAGGGTCGACGATGCGGCGGCGGTGGCCCTTGCCGTGAATCTGAAGGGTACTCCCAAAGGTGCTTATATGTTCCCATCCCTGCATATCCGGTAAAACCCGTCGGCCCTATATAAATATTGTTAAATATTGGTACTCTGGCGGGGTCAGTCGTCCAGTTGTACGCGCTTCAGGTCGTAGCCCTCGGGGCAGTCGACATCCCCGACGACCTCCAGGATGCGGTATTTTTTTTCTGTCACCCCTGGATGACATATCTCGTACAGCTCGCAGCCCACGTTGTCGCACTGCGCTTCCGTGTAGCTCACCTCGGTGCCCTTCGTCGCGTCGCTGGGGACCGTGGTGTCGATGGGAAGCTGCTCGATCTCGACGGGGACGACGCCATCGGCGTGCAGCTCGCACTCGTGATGCTTGTCCCGCACTCTGGTGATGCGGTACCGGCGGCCCTCCTTCAGGTTGGAGCAGACAGTCTTCAGGCGGCAGCCGCGGCATTCAGAGGTCACGCCGACATAGATGAAATCGGCACCTTCATGCGCCAGTTTTTTTCCTATCAGTGTCACAAACGTCATGGTATCCCCTAGGCCACTCCGGTGACCTTGACGAGGTGCTCCGCCGCATCTGCAGACAGACCGTCGGCGCCCAGGATGGTATAGCGATGCGGCCGAACCTTCTGCGCCATGAGCAGGGCCTTCACGACTTCCTCCTCCGACACGCCGAGTTCCCGTGCAGTGGTCGGCGCCCCGATTTTCTTCAAGGCTTTCCGGAAGCCCTTCCAGTCGCCGCCGTGCAGATACATCATCATGACGGAGCCGACGCCGCACTGCTCGCCGTGCATCGACTTGCCTGGCGCGATGTTGTCAAGGGCATGGCTGAACATGTGCTCGGCGCCGCTCGCCGGCCTGGACGAGTTCGCGACGCTCATCGCCACTCCGGAGACGATCATTGATTTCACCGCAATCCATGAAGACTCCTCGATGCCCGGCTTGATGTACTCCGCGTTTTCCATCAACAGCGTCGCGGCCGTCTCGGCCAGCGCGACGGCGAATGAGCTGTAGTACTCCCGCTTCAGGCGCCAGGCAAGCTGCCAGTCCATAATCGAGGTGAGATTGGACATTACGTCGGCGCAGCCCGACGCAAGCATCCGGTAGGGAGCCTTGGAGATGATAGCCGTGTCGGCGAGCACCGCGACCGGCGAGCGCGCCTGCTTTGACACCGAGCCCTCCTTTTCCTTGATGGATGCCCGGGGTGACGCGATGCCGTCGTGCGATGCAGCTGTCGGCACGCTGACGAACGGTACACCGTAGTTGAATGAGGCGAGCTTTGCGATGTCGATGACGGTGCCGCCGCCGACGGCGATGAGCGACTCGATGCCCCACTTGGTGGCGTGCTGCTCCACCAGGTGTATCTCGTCCATGGTGGCCTGCTCGACGACGACGTCGTCCACCGTGTAGTCGTGGTCCTGAAGGATGTTGATGATCGTGTCGCCGGCGAGCTCCTTGGTCGTCTCGTCGTGCACCACGAGCGGATGGGTCCCCAGGTTGACCTTCTCGCAGAGGTCGATGATTTCCTCGATGACGTTGTGACCGGCGATGACGTCCCGGGGAAACTCCATCAGCTTCGATTTTTTGAAAGGCATCATACCAGCAATGCCACAGGGGCATATAGGTTTTTGCCATTCGTGCGCTCCGGAGATATTGCACTGTGACGGCGGCCTGTGCATAAATGGGGTATGCCACAGCCTGCGTGCCGCTTTCCCTGACAGGCGGTGAAAAGATTTTATATACCTTCCGCATTGGGCGATGAGAAAATGACGACTGCATATGACGTTCAAGCAGATGAGCTCATCGCGTCGCTCTCGCGGAAGCTGCAAAGCGACTACGACATCGAGCCGCCCCAGTGGGCTGCCTGGGTAAAGACCGGCGTGCATCGGGAGCGACAGCCCGACGACCCGGATTGGTGGTATACGCGCATCGCCGCCATCCTCCGCAAGGTCTACATGCAGGGACCCATCGGGACGGAGCGGCTCCGCAGCTTTTACGGCGGGAAGCGCGACCGCGACACCAAGCCACATAAAAGCCGGAAGGGCAGCGGCTCGATCATCCGGACATGCCTGCAGCAGCTCGAGGGCGCCGGCCTCGTCTCAACGGTGAAGGGCGAGGGGCGCGTCATCACGCCCGAGGGACGGTCGTTCGTCGACAACGTCGCCAACGACATCGCGGCATAATAAACCTTAAATAAAATAAGGTGTGTGAAAGTATGGATGACGCAGAGGATATCAAGCGACGCATGATGAAGGAAATGCAGCAGAAGCAGCAGGAGGAGCAGGAGGAATACGTGCAGGCGCAGAAAAAGGCGCTGCTTCGCCAGATTCTCACGCCGAAGGCCCGGGAGCGGCTCGGGCGCATCCGCATCGCGCAGCCGCAGCGGGCGGAAAAAATGGAGAATCAGCTCATCCGTCTCTATCAGCTGGGACGCATTCAGGAGAAGCTTGACGACGAGCAGTTTCAAGAGGTCATCAAACAACTGACGCCGAAAAAGCGAGATATAACTATACGGAGGAAATGATGTCACGAAACAAGTCTCTGGGGAAAAAGAAACGCCTGAACAAGGCGACCAAGCAGAACAGGCGCGTTCCCGCCTGGATTATCATGAAGACCAACCGGCGGTTCCTGCGCCACCCCAAGCGCCGCAACTGGCGCCGCAGCAATCTCAAGAAATAAAACGGTGATGAAATGCCAGAAGAACAGATTTACACCATTCCATTGATGCGGGTAAAGTCACTGCCGCGACCCCGCCGCACCAACCGGGCAGTGAAGGAGATACGCCGCTTTTTGGCGAAGCACATGAAGAGCGACGAGGTACGCCTGGACGCCAGCCTGAACGAGGTCATCTGGAGCCGCGGCAGGGGCAACATTCCCGGCCGCATCAGGGTGAAGGGCGTCAAGGGCGACGACGGCGTCGTCTGGGCGTATGCCCCTGAGGCGGAGGTCGTCGAGCGCGGCGAAGTGGAAGAACCAGAAGAAACAGCAGCGGTGGAGGAGGAAACGGTTGAAGAAGCACCAGAGGAGATGCCGGAGGAGACTCCCGTTGAGGAACCCTCCGAGGTGGAGGAGGTAGCGGAAGAACCCTCCCCCGAACTGCCCGAGGAGCCAGCAAAAGAAGAAGCAACCGAGGAGCCGCGAAAGGAACCTGAACAGGAGGCGGCCGTCGAGAAACCCATCGAAGAAGAAACGGCATCGCCTGGAACAGAGGAGGACACTTCAAAAGAGATGGCAGAGGAGCCCGCTGAGGAGGCACCTGAGGCGGAGGGCAAAGCACCCGAGGTGGAGGAAGCGGAAGAAACAGGCGACGAGGCGGAGCAGGAGAAGGAGGCGGCGTAGCGTCGTGACCATGCTGCAACGGCTGGATTTTAACAACAATCCCTACCTCGGCGTATACTGCAAGGCAAACGACGACGTCGCGTTTATCGACCCATTCCTTGGCAAAAAAAACAGAGAGCGGGTGGCGGCATCGCTGGAGGTGGACGTCGCCACACTGGCCATCGGTGGCAGCCCCATCACCGGCTCGCTGCTCGCCATGAACTCCCGCGGCGCGGTCGTCACCGATTTCATCACAGACAGCGAGCTGGAGGCGCTGCAGCAGCAGTTCGATGGCAACGTCCTCGTCATGGAGGACAAGTTCAACGCCGCCGGCAACAACGTCCTCGTCAACGACACCGGCGCCCTCGTCCACCCCATGCTTGAGGACGGCACGATAAATGATATAAAGGGCGTGCTGGATGTCGAGGTACAGCGCGGCACCATCTCGTCGATAAAGACCGTTGGGATGGTCGCCGTCGCGACCAACAAAGGCCTCCTGTGCCATCCAAAGGTGGCCGACGAGGAAAAAGAGCAGCTCGAGGCGCTCTTCGACGTCAGCGTCGACATCGGCACCGTCAACCATGGCGTCCCCTACGTGGGAGCGGGCATCGTGGCGAACCGCAACGGCGCGGTGATGGGCACCGCGACGACGGGCATCGAGATGGGCAGGATAGAGGAAGCATTACATTTAGCAGGTGACTGAAATGGCAAACGCATACCGTGTTGAAGGAACCTTCTACATGAAAAACACATGGCAGCCCTTCAAGAAAGAGGTTGTCAGCGAGGACGAGGAGAGCGCGACGGAGAAGGTGCTCTCCCTCATCGGCAGCAACCATCGAGTCAAGCGAAAGAACGTTCGCATCGACACCGTGACGGAACTGTCGGCTGAAGACGTGGAAAACCTCGCCGTCAGATATCAGCTTGAACGTGAAAGGTGAAACCAATGGAAGCAGGAAATAGACAGCAAAACGACATGTATCGCATGCAGGAATACCAGGAACAGATGAACGCCCTCTACCAGCAGGTACAGGTCATCGACGAGTTCATCGGTGAATGCCAGCAGGCACAGGACGCGCTCAAGGAGATAGCCGAGAGCGACGAGGGTGAGCAGATGCTTGTCCCGCTGGGCGGCAACGTCTTCATGCGCGCCACGATCGCCGACACCGAGCAGGTGCTCACAGGCGTCGGCAGCGACGTGGTCACCGAGAAATCAGTCAGTCCGGCCGCTGATTTCCTGGGTGAGCGCATCGAGGAGCTCCGGGAGCGGGAGGAAAAGCTCATCGAGGCGTCGCAGGACATCAAAGCCCGCGTGCAGAAACTGCAACAGCGGTTGCAGGGCCAGGGCAGCGATTGAGATGTTCGATTTTCTGAAAAAGAAATTCAAAAAGTTTGAGGACGCACTCGAGCAGGAAGTCGAGGAGGCCGAGGTAGCGGAGGAGGCCGAGCGCGACCGCCGGGTCGAGGAAAAAGTAGAAAGCGAGCTGGAAAAGCAGCTTGAGCTGGAGAAACAGCTGGGCGAGGGTACACCAGGCAGCGGCAAAAAGCTCCCGATGAGCGAAAAAAAACTGGATGAGCTACTCTGGGAGCTCGAGGTGGGGCTGCTGGAGGCCGACGTCGCGCTGCCCGTAGTCGAGGACATTAAGAAGACCGTGAAGCGGCAGCTGCCCGCCATGGCCCGCAGGCAGCCTGGTGAGGCGGTCCGGGCGACGCTGAAGAAGGCCATCGCCAATATTCTGTCGTCGTCGGATGAAGACTTCTGGACGTTCATCGAGGAAAGCGACAAGCCCGTGGTGTTGATGTTTGTGGGTGTCAACGGCACCGGCAAGACCACGAGCATCGCCAAGATGGTGCATCAGCTACAGGAACGAGGATACACAGCCGTCATGGGCGCCTGTGACACCTTCAGGGCGGGCGCCATCGAGCAGCTGCAGCAGCATGCCGACAACCTCAACGTGAAGCTAATAAAACACGACATCGGCAGCGATCCTGCAGCCGTGGCATACGACGCCATCCAGCATGCGAAGGCTGCCTACAAGGACGTCGTTCTGCTGGACACGGCAGGGCGCATGCAGACCAACGTCAACCTTATGGACGAGATGAAAAAGATACGGCGGGTGGCGGAACCCGACAGGATCATTTTTGTCGGCGATGCACTCACCGGTAACGATGCCGTGGAGCAGGCGAAACGCTTCGACCAGGTGGTGCCCATCGACGGTATCATCCTCAACAAGGTGGACGCCGACGCGAAGGGCGGCGCCGCGCTGTCCATCGCCTACACCATCGGGAAACCACTGCTGTTCATCGGCAACGGGCAGGAGTACGACGACCAGATTATCTTCACCCCGGAGTGGATGCTCAAGCGGCTGTTCGACTAGCCCCAGCGCTCGAAGAGCTCGTGCTCGATGTCGAGCTGGTCCAGTATTTTTCCAACCACGTGGTCGACGAGGTCGTCAATGGTTTCCGGCAGATGATAAAATCCAGGCATCGCCGGCAGGACGGTGGCACCGTTCTGCCGCACCGTGGCCATGTTCTGCAGGCTGACGAGGTCGAGGGGCGTTTCCCGAGGCACCACAACCAGAGGGCGGTCTTCCTTGAGGGTGACCATCGCCATCCGGGTGATGACGTTGCTGGCGTATCCATGAGCGATGCCGGCGAGTGTCTTCAGGCTGCAGGGTGCGATGGCTGCTGCGTCGAAGCGAGTGGAGCCGCTCGCCACGCTGGCGGCGATGTCGTCCACTGCGATGTGCTCGTCGGCCATGGCCGCCAAGTCGTCAACGGCATAGTTGGTTTCATGTGACAGAATCGTCCGGGCACTCTCCGACACGACGAGATGAACGGTGGTGTCCGTCCGGCTGAGCTCCTCAAGCGTCCGGATGCCATAGATGACGCCGGAGGCACCGGTGATGGCCAGCACGACGCGTTGCATGTATCTACAATAGCCACGCCTACATAGCTTTATCGACCTGCTATTGCTCGTAGATCTGCTCGAGTGCCTGCAGCACGCTCCGCCGGATGTTTTCCTGGGTGAATTCCTCGAGGTGGCCGGATACTCTGGCGATGGGAACGCCTCGCTCTTCAAGGAAGCGAAGGGCCGGCAGCGTCTTTGTCTTGAATTCCTGCAGCCGGGAGCGTATCTTCTCCTCCGTGTCGTCGGAGCGCTGCACCACCGCGGCGCCGCATTTCGTGCAGCGGCCGTCGTCGGGCGGCCTGTAGTCGAGGTGGTAGACTGCTCCGCAGTCAGTACAGATCCGCCGCCTGGTGGTCCGCTCGATGATTTTTTCGTCGGTGTTGGTCACCCAGAGGATGAAGTCTATGGCCGTATCCTGCTCGTCGACCAAGTCGAGCATGAAGCGAGCCTGGTCCACGGTCCGGGGGTATCCGTCCAGTGCCTGGCCCCGGTAGTCACGCTCAGCGAACGCCTCCCTGAACAGCTCGTTGGTGATGCGGTCGGGGACGTAGCGGCCGCGTTCGACGAAGTACGTGGCCTTCAGGCCGAGGATGACCTCGGTGTCGTCTGTCCCGAGTGCATCCATGATGTCTTCGTCGGAAACAAACCGGCCGGCGTCGTCGTCCCAGAACTGCTCAAGGGAGCCGTCGTAGCTGTGGGCGTCGAAGGCGCCCAGGTAGCTGCGGAACATGTTGCCCGTGGAGAGCTGCTCGAGATCGTATTCCTCCACGAGGACGTCGATGCGCGGCTGCTTGCCAGCGCCGCTTTTCCCGGTGACGATGACGTTGGTGAGGCTGTCGGGGAGAGACATGGGATGTGTATGCCGCCCGTGTATAAGAATGTGTAGGTGCCGACGGGGACGACGAGAACACAACATACTTATAGAAACACATGTTTGGCTCTCTGCACACCCGAGGTGAACGCATGGAAGGAACCATCAAGCGATGGCTTGTCTCCTACGGGTTCATCGGCGCCCCGGAGTTCGAGGAGGATGTGTTCGTGCATCTGTCCGACGTCAATTCCGGTCTGCCGCTCGAAGAAGGACAGAAGGTCACCTTCGAGGTCGAAGAAGAACCAAAGGGACCCAAAGCCATCAACGTGGACGTCGTCGAGGAATAACGGCTTCTATCCCATCCGATTGGGAAGCAGAGCGTGCCACGACTGCCGCAGTTCGGCAGCAGAGAGATGTATGTAGCGAGTCATGTCGTCACCGTCGTAAATGGTGAGATGGCCGCCCGTCACCGAGCCGAGCTTCAGGCATGACGTGCCCGCCATCGCCGCCTCGAATGCATCGACAGCGTCTTTTTTCACCTCTGCCACCCATCGGGTGTTTGACTCCGCGAAAAGCTTGACGTCCGTCCGGAGGTCGCCCATGGCGTAGATGCATACGTCTGCCCCAAGACCACCCATCGCCATTTCGGCCAGGCAGACGCCGAGGCCACCCATGGAGACGTCATGACAGGCAGCCACGCATCCATCCTCGATGGCCTGCCGGAGCGACGTCATGCTGTCCTCCAGCTGCGCCGGGTCGGTGCGCGGCACCCGACCGCCGCTCTGCTGCAGCATCCGCCGGTAGGCGCTTCCGCCCATCTCCCGCCGGGTGCCACCAACAAGGTAGACAGCGTTGCCTTTCTCCTTGAAGGGCGTGCTCACCGTGCGGCGAACGTCGTCGACGATGCCGACGCCGAGCAGCGTCGGCGTGGGCGGGACGGCACCGGCCGGGGTCTCGTTGTAGAGGCTGACGTTCCCGGAGATGAACGGCAGGTGGAGCGCGCGGGCCATCTCACCGAGGGCTCGGGTGGCCTCGTGGAGTTCACCCATCCGCTGTGGCTTCTCGGGATTGCCGAAGTTGAGGCAGTCCCCGATGCTGTCCGGCCGTGCACCGACCGCCGTGAGATTGCGGCATACCTCGTCGACGGCTGCCCGGGCGCCATGATAGGGATTGCGGGATAGATAGAACGGATTGACGTCGGCGGTGAGCGCCAGCCCGCGATAGGAGCCACGGAGCGGCTTGACGACCGCCGCGTCGCCATGCGTCTGCCGTCCGACGGGACCCTGCAGCGGCGTGCGGGCGGTACCACCGCGGACCTCATGGTCGTACTGCCGGACAACCCAGCTGCGCGACGCGATAGCGGGCATAGCCATCAGCGAGAGCAGCACCTCGTTGAGATCATCAGGCATGTCGAACGACGGCTCAGGCGTCTCGCGATCCGGCGGCGCCTCCCATGGACGCTGATAGCAGGGACCTGACACCTGGAACTGGAGATCGAGTTCGGCGATCTGCTGCCCGTGATAGCTGAGCCGCACCACGGGCTCCTCGATGACCTCGCCGACCTCCACCGCCTCGACGTCCCACCGGTCGAAGACGTCAAGCACAGCCTCGACGTTCTCCGGACGGACGACCAGCATCATCCGCTCCTGCGACTCGGAGACCCATATCTCCCAGGGCTCCATGTCTGCCTCCTTCAGCGGGATCCGGTCAAGCTGTATCTCGGCGCCGTAGCCTGCTTCATGTGCAAGCTCACCGCAGACACAGGAGAGTCCGCCGCCGCCCATGTCCTTCATGCCCTCAACAAGGTCAGCCTCGACGCACTCCAGGCAGGCGTGGATGAGCGGCTCCTTGGTAATCGGGTCGCCAAGCTGCACCGCCGAGATCGACTCCTCCTCTGACTCCTCATGCAGCTCCTCAGATGCAAACGTGACACCGTGGATGCCGTCACGGCCCGTCCGGCCGCCGGCGTAGACGTACACGCTGCCCGGCCGCTTGACACGGCTGTGCGTCAGATGTCGCTTCTCGACGACGCCGACACACCCGACGTTGACCAGGCAGTTGCCCACGTAGCCGTCATGGAAGCAGACCTGCCCCGCCACCGTCGGGATGCCGATGCGGTTGCCGTAATCCCGGATACCCTCGACGACACGCTTGAACAGATACCGCGGGTGCTTGACGCCCTTCGGCAGCCTGTCATGCTCGTAGTCAAGCGGGCCGAAAAACAGCGGGTCTACCAGAGCGACGGGTTGCGCACCCATGCACAGCACGTCGCGGACGATGCCGCCGATGCCCGTGGCTGCACCGCCGTACGGCTCGATGGCCGACGGATGGTTATGTGACTCCAGCGCCGCCACGTAGTAGTGGTCATCGTCGAACTCGACGACGCCGGCGTCCTCCCGAGCCACGATGCGGTCCTCCTCGATGCCGTAGACGTGCTGCCGGAGCACAGGCGTCGACGACTTGTAGCAGCAGTGCTCGCTCCACGCCTGCCCGAGTGCCTGCAGTTCCACGTCCGTCGGACGGCGCTCCTTCACCTCGAAGTAGTCCCGGATGCGCCGCATCTCGTCGAGGCTCAACGCCAGTCCCATCTCCCGGCTGATCTCCCTGAGCCGGTCATCGTCAGCGGCGGACAGGTCGACCCGATACACGGCGCCGTCCCGCTCGAAGAGATGATCAGTCATCTGCGTCCCCGTGAAGCTCGATGGCGTAGTCATGGATGACCGGGTTGGTGAGCAGCCGCTGGCACATCTCGTCGACGCGCTCCCGCGCCGCCGCCTCGCCGTCGGCGTCCACCTGCAGCGTGATGACCGTGGCGACGGTGACGCCGTCTACCTCGTCGAAGCCCAACAGGTGCAGTGCCTTGCGGATGTTGGCGCCCTCGGGGTCAGATATACCTCTTTTTAGCTGTATCTCTACCCGCGCGGTATACATGGTATCTATGCCGAGAGAGCGTTCACGTGGTGGCAGTCGGGGCAGGTGTACCTGAGCGGCCGATCGCCGGTGTCGTGTATCTCGAACACGTTTTCGCAGCGCTCGCACTGCACGTTTTTCCGGACGCCGGACGCCATGTGCTTGCGGAGTGCACCGCTCTGCCCACAGTTCGGGCAGGTGTACCTGAGCGGCCGTGCACCGGTGTCGGAGATGGTGAACACGGTGTGGCAGTCGCTGCACATCACCTTGGTGGTGACGGCGGAGACGAGCTTGATACCCTCGCTGCGCGGCTCTGGGCGGGGCGCCGTGAGGTAGAGATATAGCTCCGCCAGGAAAAACACGGCGAAGAGGATGATGCCGATGACGGCCCACCACTGCACGGAGAGCGGCACGTCCGTCCCTGCCAGGATGTATCCCTGGTCCTGGAGCACCGCCACCATGAGCCATATAAAATAGAGGATGGAGATAAAGGTAATGACGGCAGCCCCACGTACCCGCTTCTCTTCCATGGACAAAGTTATTGACCGTATGTATATAAATATTTGCGGCTTGCTTGCTTGCTCGGCTTACCAGAGGTTCCGAGCGCCGGAGGAACACGGAGAATGACATCGCACTGAGGTACAGCATGTCCGGAAATCTTTTTACCGGCAGGGCATTGCGTATCTATGTACGTCAGCGTTGTCGGCGGGCAGCAGTGCAGCCCCGAGGTGTATGAGGCGGCGGTCGAGATCGGGCAACGCATCGCTCAGCTGCCCGCGGTGCTCGTCTGCGGCGGCCTCAGCGGCGTCATGGAGGCAGCAGCCAGGGGTGCCAGCGAGGCGGGTGGCACGACCATCGGCATCGTCCCCACGGAAAGCAGGGCGGACGGCAACCCGTATCTCGATCATGTCATCGTGACCGGTCTCGGGCAGGCCCGCAATGCACTGGTCGTTTTGAACGGCGACGTCGTCATCGCCGTCGACGGGCACCATGGCACGCTGTCAGAGATAGCGATGGCCGTCAAATACGGCAAACCCGTCTACGGCTACAAAAGCTGGGACATCGGCATCCCCGTCTTTGACGACGTCGACGAGCTCTTCCAGGCGATAGAGCAGCGTCAATAACCGCTCTCGCCGACACGTGAGATACACGAGGCAGGCACCCATGCAGCCAGGTATACCTTCTCCGTCGCCCGGTAAAAGGTGATGCCCTGCCGGCGGGCAGCCGCAACGTCGACGCGGAGGACGACCGGCGGGCCGTGCCGCCGTCCCACCCGGCGTGCCTCCTCCCTCGTTGTAGAGAGATGCACCATCTGCCGGCCACGCGGCTGGAGTCCCTCCTCGAGGATCGACCGTGCTGCCTTGTGGCTCGTCCCGTGGTAGAGCACCGCGATGTCCTCCGCGACCGGCAGCTCCGGCTCGACCGGGATGGAGTGCCCGTAGCGCGCCCTGATGACGTCGCCGTGGAGCTCAAAGCGCTGCTTGTCGCCGCCGTCGACCAGCTGCCGCAGCCGAGCGCGGTCGATGCCGGGGAAGCGCTCGCGGAGTCGTGCGAGGAGCTGCCTGACGGGCACGAAGCCATGGCGGTCCATGTCCAGCTCGCCTGGTTCATGACGGAGGATGTAGGACATGTATTTGCTCACCGCGACGCGGTCCATGTGTATGCAGTCCCGGGACCTGTAAAAATATTGCGGGCTACAGCGATGTCGGCCTGGCGACCACGATGGCGACGGGAAAATGAAACAGCGGGATGTGGGTAAGCCTGCTGGCGTTGATGGTGAAGCCCGCCCGGCGTACCTCCCGTTCGAGATGAATCGGTCGGCTGGACGCCCGGTAGCCGCCGATGACGGGCCAGATGTCGTAGAACCACTCATAGAGGCGGCGCGACGCATGCAGCAGTCCGTCTCCCTGCTTTGTCATTGTCATGGCCACCAACCGGCCGCCGGGGGTGAGCATCCGCCGCATCTCTGACAGCGCCGCCGGGATGCCGTCGGCGGGCAGCAGGTCGAGGAGAAACGTGGAAAACGCCACGTCGAAGCAGCCGTCAGCGAAGGGAAGCGCGGTGGCGTCGCCGCGCACCAGGACGGCTCGATGCTCCAGTTCCGCCCTCGCCAGGTTGCCGCGGCAGACGGTGCACATGCCTGCAGAGTAGTCGACGCCGTACACCGTCGTCTCCACCTGCCGGATGATGCGCTCCAGGCACCAGCCGGTGCCGAAGGCCACGTCCAAGACACGCTCGCCTGGCTGCAGTCCGGCCATCTCCAGCGCCTCTCGGCTCGGCTTGATCTCCCAGATGCCCATGATGAAGTGATAAAACGAGCTGGAGCGGTCGTATTTTTTCGCCGGGCCGGCATCGGTGTCGGCATATGGATTGATGACACGTTTGACCGGGCTGCCGTCCCCGTGCCGCCGTCCGCCATCAGGTGACATGGATGTCTACACAAACGGACGGGATGCTTTATAGATATGGGTCCAGCGAGGAGACTGCCGAAGAAACTCGTCAGCCACGGGACGCCGGCATCCGGAGAAAACATAATAAACCAGGCAGAGCATCGGCGTGTATGGACGCCCTGGAGCAGTTCTGCCGTTCGCTGCGCCGGCCGCGGCGGCAGCGTCGCCCCGAGCCGCGGATGTGGACCGAAAAAGATCGCCTCAGCGGCGCGGTCGTCGACGCGTTTGTCTTCATCATGCAGACCGGCGGCTGCCGCTGGAGCCATCGCTCCGGGTGCACCATGTGCGGCTACCACTCGGACAGCATCCCCGGCATCGACCCAGGGCAGCTCCGGGAGCAGCTCACGATGGCAGCCAAGCGCTACCAGGGCGAGCCGGTCGTCAAGATATTTACCTCGGGTAGTTTCCTTGACAGCCGGGAGGTGCCCCTCGAGGTGCAACGCGACGTGCTGCAGGCGTTTTACGGGCAGGCTGAAAAGATAATCGTTGAGACGCGGCCGTCGTTCGTGTCGGGGCTTGAGGACATCGCCGACGTGGTGCCATCCGGGGGGACGCTGTCCGTCGCGATGGGGCTGGAGTCGGCGAACGACCGCGTGCTCGAGTATGCCGTCAACAAGGGCTTCACCTATGCCGACTGGCGGCAGACGGCCGAAACGGTGCGCGGCGCAGGCTTCCAGGTCAAGACATACGTGTTGTTGAAGCCGCCGTTCCTGACGGAGGAGGAGGCCCTCGAGGATGCCGTCGCGACGATAGACGCAGCCGGCGGGCTCAGCGACGCTATCTCGCTCAACCCGGTGGCGGTGCACGGCAACACGCTCGTTGAATACCTCTGGAAGCGCGATCGGTATCGTCCGCCCTGGCTGTGGAGCGTCGCCGCGGTGCTTGACCAGGCATCAGCCCGCTTCGACGGTCAGCTGACGTGTGCCGTGGTTGCCGGGGGGAAACAGCGCGGTGCACACAACTGCGGCGACTGCGACGCCGCGCTGCTGGGCGCGATAGAGCAGTTTACGGTGCATGGAAAACATGACGCCTTCGAGGGCATACGCTGCAGCTGCAGGGAAGAATGGCTGGATAGCAGAGAGACAGGCGGGTTCCTGCAGGGCTAAAACGTTCCCCGCATCTTCCGTCGATCGATTTTGACGCCGGTGGGGGTGACGATGAGCCAGTTTCTGCCGAGGCCGGCGATGTCGCCCTGGATGTCCTTGACCACACGCTTCAACTCGTTGGTCGTCCGCTCAAGTTCCATGTCGTCGGACGAGACAGGCGAGAGATCCAGCAGGAGGATGTTACCGCCGTAGACGTAGTCGGTAAAGTTTTTGACGTCGTCGTATTCCTGCAGCTCCGCCACCTTCACCTGGGTGTCCGCCTCCGGCATCTCGTGTTCCTCGACCTCTTCGGCCAGGTCGATATAGTCTCCATCCCTCCTCTTTGACTTGTTAAACAGTCCCGCTATGATGGCCATAGTATCTCATTATATGAAGAGATAATTCTTTAAAAATCTTTGCTCATTCATAAAGCGCAAGGGTGAACATGGCAGCGGTGAGAAACCAGGCCAGCGGGCCCACGTAGAGCCATACCGTAGCGTAGGTCTCCGTTGCAAGGGCGGCGATGACGATCAGCCAGGGGACGACGAGCCCGATGAACAGGGCAGCCCACCGTTTCAGCTTCATGGCAGGTGTATTCCAGATGGACATAAAAAGGTTCTGATAGTAACAATAATAAACGCAACGATACTTCTCACGCATGGCCGAGATAGGCAAGCCAAGGGGAACACGGGACTTCATCCCCTCGGAGATGCAGCAACGGCGCGCGGTCGAAGCGGCGATGCGCGACGTGTTCGAGCGCTACGGCTACGGCGAGATAGCCACGCCCACCATCGAGCACATGCAGCTGTTCACGATGAAATCCGGCGAGGAAATCATCGAGGAAACCTACGCATTCCACGACAAGTCCGGGCGACATCTCGCATTGCGGCCCGAGCTCACCGCGCCGGCCATGCGCTTCTACGTCGAGCAGCTCCAGATGGAGCCCAAGCCCCTCAAGCTCTACTATTTCGGTCCCTGCTACCGGTACGACCGCCCGCAGGCGGGCCGCTACCGCGAGTTCTGGCAGATGGGTTGCGAGCTCATCGGTACCGACACGCCCGAAGGCATTGCAGAGCTCGTCTCCCTCGCCTACGAGGCATTACGAGAGGCGGGTCTCCAGGACATCGAACTCCGGCTCGGCGACCTGACGCTGCTCCGATCGCTGCTGGACGACCTGGGCATCGAGCGACAGAGCCAAGTCATGCGGCTCATCGACAAGCGCGACGGCGAGGGGCTGGACGCGATGCTGAGCGGTACACAGGTCGACACGCTTCGGTCATTTCTCGCCTGCCGGGACATGGAGGACGTGGCGTCGATGGCCGGCGGGGAACAGGTCGAGCGGCTGCAGGCGGTCCTCGACTGGCTCGATGTGTTCGACGTCCCGGCGACACTCGATACCTCCATAGCGCGGGGGCTGGACTACTACACCGGCATCGTCTTCGAGATAGACGCACCGTCGCTTGGCGCCGAAAAACAGATATGCGGGGGCGGCGAGTACAGCCTGGTGCCGCTGCTGGGCGGCACATCGGTCGCGACGGCAGGCTTCGCCTTGGGCTTCGACCGCATCCTGCTGGCGCTGAAAAAGGAAGGGCGGAGCAGTGTCCCCGAACGCGAGTTGATATACGTGGCGCCGGTCAGCGACGCCATGCGCCGCCCTGCGGCCAGGCTCGCCATGCAGCTGCGCCGCCGCGGCAGGCGCGTGGAGCTCGACCTGCGACGGAGAAGTATGGGCAAGTCGCTGCAGCACGCCGACCGCCTCGGCGCCACCTATGCCGTCATCGTCGGCGACGACGAATGGGAACGCAAGGCGGCCATAGTCAAGGACATGGAAAGCGGCGAGCAGCGCGAGGTCGCGGTCGACGAGCTCACCGACGCTATCTGACGATCCGGGTTCCCGCGTTTCCCTGGACGGCCTGCCATGCGTTGTCTATCGAGGCGACAATGGCGGTGCTGCCGCCGTTTTTGAGAAAGCGGATGGTCGCCAGCACCTTTGGCCCCATGGAACCGGGCGGGAACTGGCCATCCTGATAATGCTGCTCCATCTCTTCCAGGGTGACCTCCCCCAGCTTCTGTTGGTCGTCTTCGCCGTAGTTGAGATACACCGCCTCGACGTCGGTGAGCACGAGCAACGCATCTGCCTCGATTTCGCTGGCGAGCTCCTCGGCGGCGAGGTCTTTGTCGATGACCGCCTCGACGCCCGCCAGGCCGCTGTCCTGCTCCACCACGGGGATGCCGCCGCCGCCGACGGCGACGACGACGTGGCCTGCATCGATAAGCTGCTCGATGACCGTGCTTTCGAGGATGGAGCGCGGGTTCGGCGACGGCACGACGATGCGCCAGCCGCCCTTCTGCTGCGTCATCCGGTAGCCCTCCTTGATGCGACGCAATGCGTCGTCGTGGCGGTAGACGGGGCCGACGGGCTTGGTGGGATGCTCGAAGGCCGGGTCGTCCCTGTCGACCAAAACCTGGGTGACGACCGTGGCAACCTGCTTGTCCAGCCGCCGGTCGCGCAGCGCCGCCGTCATACACTGCGCTATCATGTAGCCAACCTGACCCTGCGACATCGCTCCGCAGACGTCGAGCGGCATCGGCGGCGTCACCTCCTTGGCGATTTCCTGCTGCAGCAAAATGGAGCCGACCTGGGGGCCGTTGCCGTGCGTCAGGACAACCTCGTGGCCGTGCTCGATCATCTGCACGATTGCCTCGACGGTCTGCCGCGTGGTCTCGAACTGCTGCTCGCTCGTTCCCTCCTGACCCGGCTTGACGAGCGCGTTGCCGCCCAGAGCGACCACTAATTTCATAATGGTAAAGACATCCCCTATTTAAAGTAACGGCAGGTCGTCCGGCATACAATCGGCCGCACCCTGCCCGGGATGACCAGTCGCCGCCGTGTCCATCGTTACAGTATTTTCAGATACCGGAGCGATGCATTCGCGACGTTGCCTCCATAGTCGCGGGCCGTCACCGTCAGCTCGTGCCTGGCCGGCAGCACGGAGACAGGCAGCGACACCGACGGCTCGCCGTCGTGGCTGTATCCAACGGCTGAGCCGTCAACCCGGAAGCGAGTCGTCTGCAGGGCGTGGTCGTCGCTCGCCGACGCCACAGCCTCCATCGATCCCACCACGACGGTATCCTGCGTGGGCATGACGGACCTGCCGAACAGATAGAGGTGGCCCTCCTCGGGTTGCTCGACGGCCACCTTGGGCGGCTGGCTGTCTTCGGCGCCGGACGCTCGACCGAGCGGCACCGCGAACAGCGGCAGATACGGCTCGCCGAGCGAAAGCACGGAGCGGAGCGCCTCGCCGTCCACTGCAGCGATGAGGTTCCCCGACAGGTTCCATGCCGTCGCCTCGAGCAGTGCCGTGTAGCCCGCGGCCGCCGCCTCGTAATACCAGGGCCACGGAAAGCGCATGTCGACCATGCTGGTGTTCAGCACCGGCACAATGATGAGCGGCGCCGACGAGACAAAGGAACGCGACGCGGCAGCGACGTCACCGCGGCGGTCTCCCTGGCAGCGCGATGCAATGGCATGTCTCCCGGGCAGGTACTCAAAGACGGCGGTGGCATTGCAGCACAGGATGCGCAACGGATAGGTGCCATGCGAGCTGGGCACCGTCCGATGGCGCATGTCGTTGACCTCGTCGCGGTAATAAGAGCTGCCGTAGGACGACCAGAGAAGCTGGGTCTGCTCCCGCCGCGACAGCGAGCCCTGCCAGGCGATGGCCTCCGCACGCTCCGCGATGGCCGTGGACAGCGATGTAGAGGAGTTCGCCGGAACCGGCAGCGACGATGCAACAGGGTCGTAGGTGAAATTGTAAGACTGCGCGGGATGACCGACGGGCATGATGACCATGGGCTGCTCGTGCGCTGGCAGCCCAAGAAGCCGGAGCTGTCCGACTTCACTGGCGGTGGTGACCGTTCCCAGGCCGAGGGCGTTCGCCGTGTAGTAGACGTTCTGCCCGAGCTGTCCGATGTTCGCTCCAGCTACCGTTTTGCTCGAGCAGCGCTGCTGGTCCCACACGATGCCGAGCTTCACCGACGCGGTGTCGTATTGCCCGATCCGGCGGTAGTCGCCCTCCCGATACAGCTCGAGTGAATGACTGCCGGGATGGTATCGATAGGCGCCGTCGTCCATGAGCACGTAGACATGCAGACCGTAGGTCGCCGCAACGGGATGGATGGTGCGCTGTCCATCCGCGTGGCCGCAGGCATGCCACAGCAGCGTCGACAGCTGCTGCTCGCTGACCGGCTCGTCGGTGAACGCCCTGACGGACATCCGCCGGCAGATGGCACGCTCCAGGGGCACATCGAGGTGCTGCGGGGATGGAAGCTCCAGCTGTTGTTGTGCAGCGTTGCCCGGCACCATCGGAACGGCGGCGGTCACAAAAACCACTGCCATGAAGATAGCCGTGACGCGGATATATTGTGTCTCACTCATGGTTGTCTCTCCCATGTCTATATCGCCGGCGGGTTTAAGGTGTTTATCATTTCGGGGAGAGAAACCAAAACGTTTTTAGCCCGGGAACGTTGACCATCCGTGAACTATGTGCTCCTCCTCCTGACCGCCCTGGTGGCCTTCACCTGGGGCATGCTGCTGGCGTTCTACCTCATATTCGTGCACACGGCCACCAAGCTGTCCCATCTGCTGTCCAGGATGACGGGAGAGGACGTCGACATCGACGAGGTCTACCAGACGATAAAAAAGATCATCGATCGGGCGTACGAGGACCTGAAAAAGGAGGAACGTGATGAAGCTGCCGAAGCTGATACGTGAGGGGTGGCAGCAGCTGCAGCGAATGCGGAGCAACCTCGCCACCATCTACAAGTTCCTGATCCTCGCGGTGCCGTTTCTCAGCATCGCATACTATTTTGTCTTCGTGTTCGAGTACCTGCCCGGCAGCCTGGCCGCCCGGTATGGAGGCCTGGTCGTCGCCTACTTCGTCCCGCCGTTCGGCAAGGAATCCATCCCGGGGTTGATGCTCTCCGCCGGCATCCCCGCGTGGGTGGTGTGGAGCACACTCATCCTAATGGACGTCATCGCCTCGTTTATCATCTCCTACAACTGGTGGCTCGCCGAGCTGATCATCGAGCACGTGCCGTTCCTCGACCGTGGCTACGCGTGGCTGCAGCGCAAGGCCGAGGTGTACCGGAAAAAGACCTGGCTTACCCTGTCGCTCGTCGTCTTCATGGCCATTCCCTTCCAGGGCACCGGGGGCATCAACACCTCCATCCTGGCCCGGCTCCTCGGCGTGAAGGCAAAGCGGACCGTTGCCATCTGTCTCGTCGGCTCCACGCTCACCACATCCATCTGGATACTCTGGTGGTATGGCTTCCTGAGCTTTCTTGAAGGCATGGTATAACATTTTTATACGCCGCGGGCATTGCCTTCCATGCAGATACTGGTCACCGGCGGCGCCGGATTCATCGGCAGCCATCTGATCGACGCGCTGCTCGAGCAGGGGCACGACGTCGTCACCATCGACAATTTTTCCTCCGGGCAACGCGCGTTCATCGAGGACAGCCTGGAGCGAGGGCTCCGGCTCGTCGAAGGCGACATGCTCAACCCCAACCATGTCCGCAAGGCCGTCAAGGGTACCGACCTCGTATATCACCTGGCGGCTAACCCCGACGTCAGGCGCGGCGCCGAGGACACCTACATCCATCTCGAGCAGAACATCCTCGCCACCTATCATCTGCTCGAGGAGATGCGGAAGCAGAACATCGACCGGCTGGGCTTCACCTCTTCCTCCACCGTCTACGGCGAGGCGGACGAGATACCGACGCCGGAGGACTACGGCCCGCTTGTGCCCATCTCGCTCTACGGCGCCTCGAAGCTCGCCGCCGAATCACTCATCGACTCCTACTGCTACACCTTTGACATGGAAGCCGTCGTCTACCGCTTCGCCAACGTCGTCGGCCCCAGGAGCACCCACGGCGTCACCTACGACTTCATCAAAAAACTGCAGCGCGACCCCGACACGCTGGAGATTCTTGGAGATGGCACGCAGAAAAAATCATATCTCTACATAGACGACTGTATCGAGGCGATGCTCCACGGCATGCAGCACCGCGGCGACCGCGTCGAGATATTCAACATCGGCTCCGAGGACTGGATCGACGTCAGGGGCATCGCCGACATCGTCTCCGACGAGATGGACCTGACGCCCAACTACGAGTTCACTGGCGGCGTCGACGGCGGCCGCGGCTGGAAGGGCGACGTCAAGGTCATGCGACTGGCCATCGACACGCTCAAAAAACAGGGATGGCAGCCCCGGCATGACAGCGCCGACGCGATACGGATGACGGCTCGCTGGCTTATCGATCACCTGTAAACTGCTTGGCCACCAGATACGTCTCGGAGCTGCGCTTCCGCGACGCCTTCGGCGTGAACGACTTGACCATGTTGAAACTATTGCATACGTCGTCGCGGAGATACTCGAAGTCTTCGCCCATGAAGACCTTGCAGACGAAGTTTCCATCGGAGTGCAGCAGCTCCCGGGCGACCTGCAGGGCATTGTGGGCAAGCCAGACGCTTCGCGCCTGATCCATCGTGTAGTTGCCCGTCAGCTCCGGGGACATGTCGGAGATAACCACGTCTGCCTCGTCAACGTGCTGCCGGAGCCGCTCGATGGTTTCCTGCTCGGTGATGTCTCCCTGGATGAACGTCACGTTGTCGATGGGCTTGATGCGCTGCAGGTCCACCGCGACGACCTCGCCCGCGAGCTCGGCGGCCACCTGGCTCCATCCACCGGGGGCAGCTCCGAGGTCGATAACCACGTCTCCGTGAGAAATAACGTGGTATTTCTCCTGGATCTGGAGGAGCTTGTAGGCCGAGCGAGCACGGTATCCCTGCCGTTTTGCTTTTTTGTAGTAGTGCTCGTTTTTGCGCTCGCGGTACCAGCGGGTGGGCATCAGAGGACGATCTCGAGGTCGAGCTTTTCAGCGAGCTCCTTGTAGCGGTTTCGGATGGTGACCTCGGTGACGCCCGCCACGTCTGCAACCTCACGCTGGGTTTTCCGCTCGCCGCAGAGGATGGAGGCGATGTAGATGGCTGCTGCGGAGACACCGGTCGGTCCACGCCCGGAGGTGAGCTCCTTGTTTTCGGCCTGCTGCAGGATCTCCATGGCCTTGGTCTTGATGTCTTCACTCAGTGAAAGCTTGCTGCAGAAGCGCGCCGTGTAATCCTGCGGGGAGGTGGGCATCAGCTTGAGCTTGAGTTCACGGGCGATGAAGCGGTAGGTGCGGCCGATCTCCTTGCGGTCGACGCGCGATGAACCGGCTATTTCATCGAGGGTGCGGGGGACGCCGCACTGCCGGCAGGCGGCATAAATCGCGGCGGCGGTGACGCCCTCGATGGAGCGACCGCGGATGAGGTTTTTCTCGACTGCCCGACGGTAGACCATCGCCGCCGCCTCGCGGACGTTGCGGGAGAGGCCCATGTCGGAGGAGATGCGGTCGAGTTCCGATAGCGCTGATGCAAGGTTGCGCTCTGAGGCGCTGCCGACTCTGATGCGACGCTGCCATTTACGCAGCCGGTAGAGCTGCGCACGGTTGCGGGTGGGAATCGACTTGCCGTAGCTGTCCTTGTTTTTCCAGCCGATCATGGTGGACAGGCCCTTGTCGTGGACTGCATAGTTCATCGGCGCGCCGGTGCGAGCGCGTTTTTCGCGCTGCTCGGGGTCGAAGGCACGCCATTCCGGGCCGGGATCGATGTATGAATCGTCAATGACGAGTCCGCAGTCCTTGCATACAAGTTCTCCACGCCGGTAGTCCTGCACCAGCCGTGTGGAGTCGCATTCGGGGCATTCCTCTATTTCATCTACCTCAACTTTTTTATTACGTGACATGGTATCCCCAAAGTTTTTAAACTTTTCGCTCCACGAATAGCGAGGTTATATATAAGTATTTCGTCGTTTATATTAAGGAGAAGCACACATATCGTGTGAATACATTACACGGACCTATCGCGGCTCGTTGAGATGGAACACGTATCTCGTCGGCACCCGCTGCCTCATACCTCCCTTATACGAGCAGATGTCGCAGGTATACCCCACGGTCACCTCCTCGCCCCACAGCGAGAGGTTTTTGACGCGCTGCAAGGTGCCGCCGCACACAGGGCACCGACGCGCCGGTGTGTGACCCTCGCGGGAGTGAACATCGACGCGGGTGAAGTTCGCCCGGGCGGCGAGCGTCCGAACGCGCTCCTCGCTGACCGTGTAGCTGCTGTCCCACGCCCGGAGTTCGTGCAACACCTCCTGCCGCAGTTTTTGCTGCGTATCAACGGTGCCGTGGTCGCGCAACACCTTGTAGATGGCGACGACAACTTCCTCGCTGCTCGGCAGGCTGTAGGACATCTCTTTAAAAACAGCGACGGCCATATAAATGTTGACAAGCAAGGACGTCACCATTAGATTCCACGAAAAGACGTTCTCATTCGGCGCATCAACGTCTCCCTGCCCCAGGAGCTCTCTATAATAGCAGGGCTACACAATTCCCTTCAGGAAAAAGACGGCCCTCCCGGTAGAACAGCTGCACAGAGCCGCCAGCTCGAGATGCCCTAGGAACACGAGGGCTTCGAATCGCGAAGCCTGATTGGAAAATGATTCGGTACCATGAATCACCCTGTCAAGCGGCTCTCTGTTCGCTGGCCGTACAATGCGTGGCGCGACACCATCCAGGAGCGCATGTCTGCTTTCGTGACGCTCTCCACCCGCAGGAGATGTGTACGTTCCCAACCGCAGAGCTAATGGGCGCCCAAAAAGTATAAACCTTCTCTCAACATAATAACGTGCGTTATGAGCAGGATGCCTTTTTACCTGAAGGAACGAATCGCAGAGGTTAAAAAAAGGTATGTGCGGGAGAGACAATACCGCAGAACGTTGCCACGGTCAGAGAAAATAATACTGACGTGGATCGCCATACTGATCTTTTGGCTCATCGTCAGCGGCGACCTCTCATGGCAAAGCCTCCTGGTCGGTGGCGTCGTCTCGCTCGTCATCGCCTCCTTCATGTACGAAAACCTGACGGACGACCTGCGGTGCGAGGGCAGCCTGGCCAAAAAAATTCTCAGCCTCTCGTTCATCCATCTCCCGCAATACGTGTTCATCATGATATTCCAGTTGCTGGAAAGCAACTTTAGAGTAGCAAAGCACGCCCTGCTCATGGACATCAACCCAGGCGTCATACGGATAGAAACCAATTTGCGATCCGACACCGGGACAACGCTGCTGGCAAACTCCATAACGCTCACCCCGGGAACCCTTACCATAGACATCGGCAAAAAAATGGACAAGACGTATCTGTACGTGCACTGGATACACCTCAAAACGCTCAACATGGACCAGGCCGGAGACGACATTAAAGGAGACGTGGAACGATGGCTGGGGAAGATCTTCTGGTAGACCCGCTGGGATGGACGATACTCATCCTGCTGGCCACCAGCCTCGCGCTCTTTTACCGGGTGCTTAGAGGGCCCACGGTGCCCGACAGAATCGTCGGGCTCAACACCATCACCACGAAAGTGGTGGTTGTCATAGCCCTCATGGCCGGGCTCCTGGAAGAATATTTTTTGATAGACCTGGCCATCGTGCTCATCATGGTGAACGCGGTGGGCGGACTCATCCTTGCGAAACATTTCGAGAGGGGGAAAAAAGATGATTGAATACGCATTGCTGCTGCTGGGAGCCGCTATCATGGTGCTCGGTGCTCTGGGAATACTGCGCTTTCCAGACGTCTATACGCGGCTGCACGCGTCGACGAAATGCGATACAGGCGGCGCCATGAGCATATTAATCGCGACGGCGCTGATAATCCCCGCCCCCACGATGGTGAAAATCAAGCTCCTGGTGCTGACGTTTCTCATCGTGATGATAAACCCCATGGTGTCGCACGCCATCGCACGAGGTGCCCATAAATCAGGCGTTAAGCCAAAAGGAGAGGTAGATATGTATGCTCGGGATAATCCATGAAATAGTGCTCATCGCGATGATACTGCTCGCCGTCGTCGTCATCGAGCAAAAAAACCTGATAAAGGCGGTCATCACCTTTGCGTTGCTCAACCTCATGCTCACCGTTGCCCTGTTTCAGCTGAAGGCACCGGACGTGGCGCTCTCCGCCATCGTGGTCAGCGCGTTACTCATCGGCATCTTTTTGTATACCATCGAGGAGGTGAGCACATCAAGAAACAGATAATAGCCATCGTGCTCCTAGTCGTCCTCGCCTCACTACTGCTGCATCTTGACTATTCAAGGAGCAAGGGAGGGAGCTACGAATACTATATTTCCCATCCAGAGGAAGTCGGGATAAGCAATCTGGTTGCAGCAGTACTGGCAGACTGGCGGGCATACGACACGCTTGGGGAGGTCATTGTCCTGTTCACGGCCGTCTTAGGCGTCTACATGGCCCTGGGGAGGCGAGATACATGAAGATG
The DNA here is from genome assembly GCA_964414415.1 of uncultured Thermoplasmatales archaeon. Lineage (GTDB taxonomy): Archaea > Thermoplasmatota > E2 > UBA202 > DSCA01 > CAZESS01. Next base: position 48,666 of record CAYPWJ010000009.1, read on the forward strand.
TCATCCATCGTGCGGAACAGCGCGAAGCTCGTTTCACCATTTCTGATTACCTATGGAGCCTACCTCATGATACATGGACACGTGAGCCCGGGCGGCGGCTTTCAGGGAGGAGTAATTTTAGCGGTCAGCGTTATCCTGTTGATAACCTCACACGGGTACCATGCAGTGCGAAAGAAATTCAGGGCGGAGATAGTAAAAGTGATGGAAAGTACCTCCATTGTATTATTGATTGTGCTGGCAAGTCTGGGCGCAATCGGGGGCTCATTCTTTTTGAATTTCCTGAGAGGTGGCACGACGGGGACATTATTCAGCGGTGGCACCGTAGTTGTGGTAAACACCATCATTGGTTTCGAAGTAGGGGCGGCATTCACCCTGCTCTTCTACATGTTGCTGCGGAGGGCGGAACGTGATTGAATCCCTGACCGCTGGATACGTTACTGGAGAGAGCGCCGGCATTATCCTTGTGGTAATTGGCCTATACGGACTGATGACAAAAACGGACCTCGTCAAGCAGCTGCTCGCAGTAAACGTCATCTCTACCGGTGTAGTGCTCTATTTTACGAATCTGGGATACGTGGAGGGCGGAGAAGCACCGCTTATTTCCAGCTCGGCGATGGTCGATCCTCTTCCTGCTACGCTTATGCTTACGACGCTCGTCATCGATGTTGCCATTACCTCGTTTGGACTGGCGCTCATAATGCGAATCAGGGAGGATGAATCATGATCCCATTTATCGTAGCACTCCCGCTGCTCTTCGCATTCTTAACTGCTCTTGTGAATGCATTGGACGTAGATGAATGGATGCATAGATGTCTTTTTATTTCGGGGATCGTCTCTCCATGGCCTGTTTTTCTTATGAGTATCGAGAGTATGCCGGTAAGCGCCGTCATTGGCGGATGGGAAAGGATTTCGGGCATCGAGGTGGTTTTGAACGAGTATAATTATTACTTTGTCCTCGGCGAATTGATTGTTTTTTCGTTGGTCGGGCTCTACTCACTTCACTACTATAACGCCAGGGATGGATCAGGATCAAACAGTGTTTCCGTCAAATACATCCTAGCTCTGATGCTCTTGCTGCACGGCGGGATATTGGGGGCGCTGGCCAGCAGTGACCTTTTCAATTTTTATGTGTACATGGAAATAGCTTCGCTTTCCTCCATCGTTCTTGTCTCCTGCTCCGCCGAAGCGGGAGCAAAACGGGCCTCATATAGGTATCTTCTGCTGTATCTCGTGTCTTCTTTCTTTTTTATTTTTGCAATCGGGATTATCTATGCGAAAACAGGGTATCTCAATTTTGTCCTGATACGGGAGCATATGGTGCTGTCCACGGAGATACAGGCAGCTATCGCTATCGCCGTGGTATCTCTTCTTGTGAAGGCAGGGATTTTTCCGCTCCATTTTTGGCTTCCAGAGGCCCATTCCAAAGCGGACGCACCGATAAGTGCGGTGCTGTCAGGAGTGGTGGTCAAAGTCCCGATGTATGGTTCGATATTGTTTCTGGTGTATCTACAGATAGAATTTATTGCTGATGTTGTAATGTTGATTGCTTTTGCCTCTATGTTTTTCGGTATATTCATGGCCATCCTCCAGGATAATGCCAAGAAATTGTTGGCATATCATACCGTTTCCCAGTTGGGATTTGTGCTGCTGGCAGTGGCCGCCCTGGATGTTGATGCGGCTATTTTTTATGCATTTGCCCACACGTTGTTCAAGTCAGGGCTATTCCTCGGAGTGGGAACCCTGGTCCGCTCTCACCACACGAAAGACCTGAATAAGCTTTCTTACAGAAGTAACAAGATAATCATGGTTGCCATCCTCCTGCTGAGTTTAGCTATCGGCGGCATTGCTCCATTTATTGGCGCATTCTGCAAAAATGAGTTGCTGTCGAGTCTCACTGGCTTCCAAATATATCTGTTTTATATGGCGGGAATAGGAACGCTGGTTTCCTTCATTAAACTAAATTACAAGCTTCTGCGGCCTGGAAGGACAGCTGTGGCAGCCTCTCACCTCGAAAAGATAGCGACTATTGCGCTGGCGCTGCTCACGCTCATTTTCGGGGTGTACTTCTATCCTCAGCTAAAATATCTGGATGTGGTCCTCATTTTGATAGCGATAGCGATATTTTTTGCATTGCGATATCTCGGAGTTTTCAGGAAAAACGTCCCTCGGTTCTTTGTCATTGACAGCCTCGGACGGGAGATTAATATGTATACGGGCGTCCTGGTTTTCATAAACGTGCTGTTTTTAGTCCAGCTGTTTTATTGACATCTCTATTACTGCATCCTGGGCAGCTGTTTCCTCCTGCAATTTTTCCAGCGATATATCCATCTCGTTGATATCTACGACAGCTACTAGTACGGCCTCCTCGCCACGTATTTCTTCGCTTTCGTTGAAGAGTATGTTGACCTTGTGCCGTGCAAAAATGCTGCTTATCGTTGAAAGGACACCTGGCTCATCTTTTAGCCTGAACTCGATTTCCGCGAGGTTTTTCCCGGGGAGCGCCACTCTCTCCAGCCTGGTTTCATTTAAATCTGGGCTGATCTCCAGCAGGAAATATGCTCCTTTTACGACGCCGATTTGGACGGCGCAGTCCGACGGAAATGTTATCTTTCCATCTTCCTTGACCTTGATGATTTCGTAGCGGGTCATCATGACATAAAGACGATGCGTTAAAAAACATATCGCTCGTGGTCTACTGCAACTGGGACTGGATATGATGATGACGATAAACTTTTACATAGGAACGATATTGCCAGATGAATGCGTCATAGACTGTTCAGGCAAATATGCCGGGAATTGGTGACGACCACCAAGTGGGAGCGAGTTGTCCTTTTTATTCCTTTTGTCGTCCTCATCATCGATGCAGATATTTTTTATTATGCCTGGACCCACCATAAGGTCACGCTCATTTTTCTTTCGTCCATCGTCCTTATTCTTTCCACCGCGGAAATAATCGCGGTTATCAAGGAGATTCATGAACATA
>CAYPWJ010000010.1:0-50758 GCA_964414415.1 uncultured Thermoplasmatales archaeon
GACCCGGTCCGGCCTGATCGACCTCTACGGCCACGACGCCGACGGCACCCCGGTCATCATCGAGGTAAAGCGAGGGCAGGCGACCATCAGTGCCGTCCAGCAGCTCCGGATGTACATCCAGGATCTCACCCGTGACAACCCCGCGGCCCGGGTTCGCGGCATCCTCTGCGCTCCACAGGTGCCCGAGATGGTCCGCCGGCTGCTCGACGACTACAGCCTTGAATGGCACGAGGTCGGCTGGCAGCACGAACTCGAGCTGGAGCAGCAGCGGACCCTTGAGGACTACCGATAACCAGGGTGCAACGCCGTCACTATCGATAGAAAAACAGTGCCATCGCCGTCGCTCATACGGCAAAAAGCCATACATCGATAAAACGGGGACATCCTACCCGACGGGAGGGAGACCCTCCGCGGGGACGTCCGCTGCCCAGGCAACGCTGCGACGGACGATCCACCAGTTGTATGTCTCCCCCAGCGAGGTCCCGACATAGTTGAAGACGTAGGCCTCGAAGGGTAAGAAAAACGTCAGCATCCCGTGGCCGCGGTATTCATAGATGGTCCCGTTGACCACGACGCCGTCCTCGGGATGCGGGCCATACAGCACGACGCGCCCATCGTGGTAGGTCGTGGCAACCCCTGCATAGGTGCCCTGGAGATGCGTGGTCACATTGGCAAGAATTTTCCATCCGGACAGCGATGGCCGCCAGTAATGGATCGGCTTCGTCTCCATGGGTTCCTCGTTGTAGGTCAACAGCGGAACGAGAGAACCACGTCCCAGGCTAGCGGTGCCGGCGGGATACATGCCCGGCCCCCCTGCATACGAGATGTATCGATAGCCGCCCGAAAAGTCCTCGAATATGACGTTGTCAGGCGTCCTATGGACCGTGGTGTTGACGCTGATGTAGGACGACGTATCATTGTCGCCGTGGTCCACATCCGGTCCCCCAAAGCCGTATTTCAGGAGGTACTGCCACTCCCCGAGAAAATGGTCGTTGATGTAGACGTCAGCGAGCCCCAGCGCCCCCCGGTTGACCCGCCGCTGGAACCAGTTCCTCGGATGCTCGAACCCCAGGCTGGCGGCGTTCGCACCGCCGCAGATACCCAGATAGCCGCCGCCGTTCGCGACAAACCGCCGGACGTTTTGTTTCCACGTCGGATCCAGACCGTCGACGAGATACGAGTCAGCGCTCGCCCCGATGATAAACACGTCGAACCGGTCGGTGGTGAGCGTAACGTTCGCTATGCCGGTGACGTCGTCGACGTCGATGGTCGTGAGATTGAACCGGTAGGATGCATCGCCGGCGCTCCAGTTGTAGCTCAGGATCTCTTCGATGTAGCGGTTGTTGCGCCCCCAGGTATCATACAACGCCACGGAGATAACCGTGGCATCTTGAGTCTTCCCTGTGCTGCCCGACGAGTGCAGCGCAGGTGACATGTGTATGGACGTTTGTACATGTACAGGGAGAAGCAACAGCGAACAGATGACGGCGACGGCGCCTATACGTGAGAGAGACATCGCTGGCATGGTGAAGTGTACCCGACACCATAATGGACTATAATATATAAGCGTACTTCTGTCGGCAGAAAGGTCATCACGGCGGATAGAGCAGCCTCCAGGGGTTGGACACCGGGTTCTCTGCCCGGCGTTACCGCCACCGATGGGGCGAAAGAGTCGGGGGAGATGATCGGGATGGCGGATGGGAGGACCGGCAAGCGTCAGATGGGTCCTGCAGCGGCTGCCAGTCAAACCGGAGCCAGCGTACACCCCGCAGAAACCCGCCGATGGGCCGCTGCATCCACTATATTGATAAAGGATGCCTCGGTTGAACGACGTGGACCTGCAGAGTGAAATCGCTGCATTGGCTGGCCAGGTGCCATCCGACGCGGTCACCACCTACGGGGCGATAGCCGACGCTCTGGGGGACCGTCGGGCGGCACGGGCTGTCAAACGGGTGCTCGGTCGACGTGGCGATGGCGACAACGTGATGAACGCAGATCGGGCCGCCGGAATGGATGTGTTCACCGGTTTTTCCGGCTGTACGCCGCTGCGGAGGCTGCGAGCCGAGCAGCTGTTCCTCCGCGGGCAGGTACAAGCCTGCGACGGCTTCGGGGAGATAACATCGGTTGCCGGTGTCGACGTTGCATATCGGGGCGACGTGGCGTATGGGGCCTATGTGGAGATCACCGCGGACGGCGAGAGAGCCGCCGTCGAGACAATGCATATGGAAACCCGTTTTCCATACATTCCGACCTATCTCTCCTATCGGGAGGTGCCCGTTCTCAACGAACTCCTGGCGGGAAAAACGCCGTCGCTGGTCATGGTCGACGGCAACGGCATCCTGCATCCCTATGGCGTTGGCCTGGCGTCGCATCTTGGCGTGCTTCATGACCTGCCGGCGGTCGGTGTTGCCAAGTCTCTCCTCTGCGGCGAGGTGCACGACGGATACGTCTATCTCCACGGAAAAAAAGCGGCTGTATGCTCCGGGAACGGCAGGCCAATCTACGTGTCGCCGGGCCACCGCATATCAGTGGACACCGCGGCAGCGTTGGTAGATCAGTGGCGTCGCTATCGTGTTCCGGAGCCGATACGGCAGGCCGACATGGCCGCCGGTGAAGCAAAGCGAGAGGCAGGCGAGAGAGTGTGACCTTCATCGTGTCAAAGAGGCAGATGTCGAGTCGGCCGGCCCTCATCCGCTTATCCTGTTTGTTCGACCACGGGCGTTTCGCCTTTTGCTCCGGCGGCGGTCATGACAGCATATCCCTCATCCCGTAACTCCCAGACCTGCCGGGTGCGCCGCCGGTAGGCCTTCTCCCGCAGCAGATGGTGATCCCATATCATGAGGGCGGGGTCGACGTTTTTCAGGATGCGCGCAGCGTTGTCTATGGAGCGCTGCAGATTCGTCTGGTTGAGCATGTATCCCAGGAGATACGTCGCTGGTCCATCAAGCACTAGGATGTCAGGCTGTTCGCTGATAAGCCAGTCGGCGTAGTCCTCGATGGTTGGGCCCTGCAGGTCGGATGAATGAATACATTTCGCCTCGCTGGTTTCGACCACCGTCGCAGTCACCCATCCCGTCTGCGCATATTCGATGCCGTGGAACAGCGGCCCCTTGAACCTGATCGTGGTGTCTCCGTCCTGGAAGCCGTCTTCAGCGTAGCGGCAAAAACCGGGTTCCTGTATCCAGGGGTTTGACTGCCAGTGCTCCGTCAGCCGCCGGAATCTGTCTCTCCATTTCTCGAGGAGTTCCTCCCTTCGCTCCTGGTAGTCACCGAAGTCTTTCCGCCGTGCCGCCGGCAGCGACTCATAGGGATCAGGGAAGTCATCCTGCCCTGGCTCCGTCTCTGTCAGCTCCTCGCCGTATGCGTCGGCCAGCAGCCGGAGGAACTCCCGGGAGCGGTTCCACTGAGACTTGTTTATCCACCGATTCGGGTTTTTTATCCACAGTGCTGCATCCCTGTACAGGCGAGCGTCCCTGGAATAGTGGTCGTGATGGTAGTGAGAGACAACGATGTGGTCAGCCCGCTCTGCCGCGTTCCGGACCCGCTGCAGACCCTGCATCTTGTAGACCATTTTGCGGCTGTCGGAAAGCGGATAGGAGGGCTGCATCGCCGCGACGCCCGGGTCGATGCATATCGAGCAGTCACGCGTTGTGATGAACGAGCAGGTCGACTTTGCCCCCATCGAGTCAAACCAGACGGGCTCAAACGCGAGGTCTCCGACCTTCATGACTCTCTATCGCGAGGAAACTCTTTAATCCTCGGTCGCCGAGCACAGCGAGCCAGGGGGGGCGCTCATCCAGAGGCGTCGTCAGCAAGCTGCCGTCGCATCCCGGGAGAGACAGGCGTGAGGATGTAGCCGCGCTCCCGGTCGCCGAGCACCATGCAGCGTCCCGGGTGACGCCATGCATAGCAGGCAGTGTAGGCGCATAGCACTGCATCAAGCACGTCCTCGTATCGCTTCAGAGCGCCGCCGTGTAGCTCCTGTACGTCTCTGCGCAGCAGGCTATCGGGCAGCAGCAGCGGGATCTCGGCGTCCTCCAGGCTTGCAAGGCAGCGCTGCAGCCGCCGGAACGCCTCCATCCGCTCCGTCCGGCTGCGGCCTGCTCGTTCCTTGTATGGCAGTCGTTCGTCGAGGCTGCAGAAAACGATCATGGCGGCGTGGGTGTAGACCTCGAGGAAAGCCCTGCATCGCTCCCGCCGATCGATGGAGGGGCGGTGTGCAAACCCGCGTTGTTCAAGCATCGCCGCGAGTGTCTCTCCGCGTACGTCGTCGCTCCACCGGGTCAGCAACGTGCGGTTGACAGGATACGGCGCGGCCTTGTATCGCCGGAGCAGTCTGCCGGCCTGTCGTTCAGCGGGGCGCTGTCCCTCCTCGTTGGGGACCACCAATGGGGCGTCGATGGCGACCAGTGCCGGGTCGTCACCTACATGGTCGTCAAGCCATGCAAGGATATCTCCGTCGCTCTGCAGCGTTGCATGTCGAAGCAGCCGGGCGCCTTCTCCGGCTCTTTCGAGCAGCGCGACGCCGCTCGGGTTGCGCCGGGACCAGGCCAGATCGACACCTGCAAAGTACATGCTTTTCCCCCACGGCAAGCCCGGCATGTCATCGGGGCAGACGGGACGCCGGCTTTGACAGCAGGTGGACGTTGCAGCGCTGGCCTCCCACGAGGTCGAGCGACCGAAGGGCAGGGATGAGGCTGCCGGGATGCTCTGCCTTCCAGAAGAGGAGCTTCTCGATCAGGGTGAAGGCGAGCAGCTCACGGAGCGTGGTTATCTGTTTGTTGGTGAAGAAGACGATGCCTGTGTCGCTGCCGCGGTGGAACTTCATCATAGTGGAGACGCCGTAGAGCCCGCCGGTGTGGCCGACGTCAACGCCCCTAGCGGTCTCCCATATCTGGAAACCCAGCCCGTACTGGAAATTGTACGCCTGGCTTGGATACTGGATGATGTGCATCTGCCGGGCGGTCGAAGGCCGGAGGAGCTGCACCCCGTCGCAGCTGCCGTCGTTCATGTGTGCCAGCAGAAACCGGGAGAGGTCGAGGACGGTGGTACGGAGGCCGCCGGCTGCGTCGTAGATGCGGTCGTAATGGAACAGGGGAAAGTAATCGCCGTCCTGGATGACGTAGGGGCGGGCGATGGTGCTGCGGTTGAGCGTGGTGAGCAGGAAGCTGGTGTGCTCCATGCCGAGCGGCCCGAAGATGTTTTCCTGGCAGTATGCCTCAAGCGGCTGCCCTGACAGGACCTCGACCAGATATCCCACCAGCCCGAATCCGACGTTTGCATATCGCATCTGTTCGCCGGGTGCGGCGGTGCTCCAGGCCTGCGGGCGATATCGGCTGCCGTTGGGCTGCAGATGCTCCGCCAGCCATGGATATGGATACCCGGGTATCTCGACTTCCCCGGGCATATATGTCCAGAGGCCGGCGGGATCGTCGCTCGCCAGGCTTGACTGATGGGCGAGCAGCATCCTGAACGTGACGGGCTCGTCGGGATGATGCGGGTTTCGGAGGGTAAACGGCAGATAGCTGCTGACGTCGTCGTCGAGGTCAAACGCGCCGCGGTCGTAGAGCTGCATGAGAGCCGTTGCGGTCACCGACTTCGATATCGAGGCCACGAGGTAGACGGTGCCGTCGGCTGCCTCCCTGCCGCGCTCCCGGTCGTACAGGCCGTAGCCCTCGCTCCAGGCGAGCTCGCCGTCCTTGACGATGGCGGCGGACATGGCGGACATGCGCCCCATCCGCATCACGGCGGTCACTGCTTCATTGAATGAGCTCTGCGCTGTAACTCCTGCAAGCGACAGCAGCGGCAGGAGCTCGTCGTTCTTAACCGTGTCGTTCTCCACTGGCGATGGACGCATCTGCTGCGGCATCTCTGCGGGCTGGCTCCCGATGGCAGGCGCCAGCATGGCGAGCAGCACGATGACGGCCATGCAGAGGGACATCTTTCGCTTCATGCCGGTTCCTCCATTTCTACAAACGCACACCCGGTTTATAAAAAGTGGGCTGTCAGCAGTCTCCCTCAATCCGGAGAGACCTCACGTCGAACGGCCAGAGTCCAGCCGACCGGGCCGGCCGCCCCTGCATGGCGATATGCATCGGAGGCATATGAGCCGTCAGGCCGGGCGACCAAATACGGCCGGTCGACGGCGTCGAGCATCGGCTCGTCGTTGGATGCATCGCCGATACCCACGGTCACCACGCCGTCGCTTTTCTGCCTGTAGATGCCCGTCAGGATGCGGACAGCCTGGCCCTTGTCGTGGCCGCCCGTCAGATGAAAATAGCGGCCACCCCGGGAGAGATATAGCCCCATCTCTCGGACAGTGTCACGGAGCCCCGCCTCCTGCCCCGGGTCGTTGAGGATGAACGGCTCGTCGTAGTCGCGGTCCATCGCCCTCCGCGCCTCATTAGGGGAGAGGCCGGCGTCCCGGGCGAGTTCCGCCGGAGTCATGTCGTGGAAGCCACGGACGTTGAAGCGCTCCTTTAGCCTGTCGAGCGCGGCGGTGAGCTTATGATATGGTACGCCCTGTTCGATGACCAGGTAGCCGCTCTGCATCCGGTCGTGTTCGACAGGGGTGTCAAAGTAATCCATGGGGATGAAGATGCCGCCGCCGTTCTCAGAGATGAAGGGATGGCTGTTGTCGATGCGGCGGCGCCAGTGCAGGATTTCGCTGCATGTTTTGCTGGTGCAGATGACGAGCGGGACATGCTGCTGCCGAAGCAGCTGCAGCCCCTCCTGTGCCTCGCTGAAGGAATAGCTGTCGGCGTCGAGCAGCGTACCGTCGAGGTCGGAGAACACAACCTGCATACCGGTACCGCTATCCAGCCGGTTCTTATTAACGTTGTGCAACACCCCGCCGTTCTACGCCAAGAATATGAGGATACAACGCCTCACTGGTTCCGCGGCGCCAGCATCTTTTCCTCGAACAGGTCGTCGAACACCCGGGCCTGATGCTGGATGACGCTCTCCGCTTCGTCCATGTCCATGTCCGCCGTCTCGTGTGCGTAGCTGACGAACCGGCCGAACCACAGCGTCTTCATGACGTCAAGGATGGTCTCCTTCTGCGACGTGACATCCGCCCGTTTGTAGGCGGTGGCCAACGTGTAGACGCTTTCCGCCCAGAGTTCGGCATCGAATCGATCGAGGTCCTCGACCGTTTCTGCAAGCCGGTTGACAAGGGCGGCCGGCATGACCTGCCGCATGTACTCCCGGCGCTCAGGGAACTCCTGCCGGAAGGACCGGGTGAGCTTCTGGAGGTCGAGGTTGACCGGGACCGGGTTCTGGGTGAAAAACTCCTTGTGGCCGTGATGGCTGCCGTCGTTACATCGATTGCGCCATACGTCCTGGTAGAAGTCGGCCATCTTGAACATCTGTCCGGTGACCTGCCGGAACATTGGTACCAGCAGCTCCTCCGGCTCCAAGTAGCGCGTCGTCGACTCGTGGATTTTGAGGGAATAGATGCCCTCCCGAATGCGCATGCGTTTCGCCGCGGCGGTGGTCACGATGAAGACATCGATGCCGAAGTCATAGGGGAACAATGGATGCCCCCGCAGCGTCTCGTAGAGCTCCCGGGACATGCCGAACTCGCCGGCGAGCGGCTGCCGGATGTCCTGGCCGTACAGCGCCCGGGTGAAGGGATAGGCGAGGATGTTGGTGATGACGCCGTCGTGCTTGTCCCTGATGTAGTAGGGCACGATGAGCTCCGCTCGGCCGCACAGGACCGGGTAGGAGAACTCCTGCAGCCACGTCGGCCTGATGCTGAGGAGGTCGCCGTCAACCATGACCAGTGACTTGGCGTCGAGCTCGTGGGCGATCTCGATGACGGTCCTCACGCCGGCTCCTTTTCCGCCCCTTGCCATGTCCCGGGTGATGATCTTGTCGATGCCCTCATGCGGCTTGAACAGCTCCGCCAGGTCAAGCGTGCGGTCCTGGGAGAAGCCATCCGTCACGGCGATGGCGGTCTTGTACTCGGGGAAGTACTTGTGCAGGCCGTCGCTCACCGTGTTGAGCACGTGCAGGATGGTCGCCTCCACATCCTTGCAGAGCACGCCCACCAGGATATCCACCGGTTCGGTCCCCTCCAGCTGCGCTCGCACATTCTCGTCAAGCGAAAAATCCATGTCGTTCATGATATCACATGTCATTCTGTTCGAGCACGATGTCAAGCAGCCGACTTCGGATGTTTTTGGTCGCCGACATAGCGCGGAGCCAGTCCGGCAGGCGCGTCCCCACCGGCTTCTCCAGGTAGGCGGTGCCTGCATCGAGCAGATTGTCGCTGAACCGCTCCGCCAGGGTTTCCTCCATGTGACGGTCAAACCGGAGATTGTTGAGCTGCGCATCGGCGTTGTACTGCCGGATGCAGTCCTGCGCCCGACGCCGGTACACCACCTGCAGGGAGGTGAGAAAATTCTTTGAAATATGGATGTTGTCGGTCTCGATGAGCGCCCGGAGCAGCGTCTTGAATATGTCGCGGGACATCTTGATGAGGCCCGAGGTCTCGTCGCCGACCTCCTGATGCTTGTGGTCGTAGAAGCCGAGGTCGGTCTGACAGATACGCTTCCGCGTAATGTTGCGGTACGCCTCCGCCAGGATGCCGATCTCGAGTCCCCAGTCGCTTGGAATGTCAAGGTCGATGGCGATGTCGCTGGTCAGGGCAAACTCCCCCGAGAGCGGATAGCGGAACGAGCGAAGAAACCGAATAAAGTCAGACCTGACTTCCGTTTCGTCGGTCAGTGCCTGCAGCAGCGGGTTGAGGAACAGGCGGAACACCCTCCCATAGAGCTGCCGCTCCTCGAAGTTGATGCGCGCATAGTAGCCCTTGTTGAACTTGAAGTCGAGCTCCGGGTCGAGCAGCGGGTAGGCGAGCTTCGCCGGGTACATCCGGGTGTAGCTCTTGATATCCGCGTCATGGACGACGATGGCGTAGGAACGGAGCGTCGCGATGCCGAAGGCCAGCCAGACGTCACGTCCCTTGCCCGGGGCGGTGGCGTAGTCCAGCCCCTTTTCCTTCAATTCCTCTAACAGCTCGGTGACGTCAGGGTCGTTGCACCACATCACCAAGGTTGGAATGTCGAGGCGTGAAAAAAACCGCTTGACCTGTTTGAACTGCTGCTCAGTCTCGGCGGACAGCGACACGATGACCTCCTTGAGATAATCGCAGGCGTTGAGCTCACGGACGATGTTGTCCAGTGCCTCATGCTCAATCTCCTCGTACAGCATGGGCAGCACCACCGACACCGGCCGATCTTCGGCATTCTGTCGAACCCGCTCCATGAGTGCCTTCTCGTCGCCGCGAAGGCGATGAAGGGTGGTAATTTCCTCCTGTTTTATATCCATGATATCACGCTCTCCATGACGTGCTGCCACCGCGTGTCCGCAGGGCGCTCAACGACGCTGTAGCATGATACTTCTCCATTATAAAATTATTGCTTCGGCGATGGTCATCCTGGTCCAGGGATGCAGCGGACCGGGCGAGGGTCGGCCCGGAAAGACCCGAAAATGAGGGTGTTCAGCATCCAGCATCCGCCGGGCGTCCAAAAAATGCCGGCGCAGCGAAATGCCTCACGGGGGATGGATGATGGGAGGGAGAACCAGAGGACAAGTGCAGATATATAAAAAGGTGGTGCCGTGGGTTTTATGTAGCATCTGCTGGTTTCTTGGTCTGTATGCCACGGTCTGTCGGCGGCGATGTCTACCGTCAGGAGGAGATCCTGCGGGAGCTGCTGGAAGCAAAGGACACACCGTCGTTCGAGGTAGCCCGCCACATCGACCATCTGCGCCGCTGCTTCGCGAAAGAGGGAGAGATTCCCCACACGATACGGCGGGTCATCGTGGAAACAGTCCGCTGGACACTCCGGCTGCTCGGACTCCCCGAGGGCGTGCAGAAACAACCCATACGGCTGCAGTCCCCCGAACCGATGGACCTCATTGAAGCGGACGACATCGTGCTCAACAGACAAGTCAACTACGTCGAGGGTGTAGTGTGGCGGGAGGTAGAAACGGAGGGCCAACGCATCGAGAAACGGGTGCTGGAGAAGCTGGAGCTACTCTACCGGAAAGGGCTGCTGCAGCGGCTGCGGAGCCGCTACAAGGAGGGAATAACCGCGCTTTGCTTCATGGCGGAGCGAGACAACGACCTACTGCGCCTGTTTTACCAAAACCAGCGGGGCTGGCGGCTGGTGTTCGACAGCTGGGACACGATTTTCGATGAAGCCAAGAAGATGTCCGACATGACGGAGGTCGACATGCCCGACGTGGTAGGGATAGACAAACGGTTCACCGACGTATTCAACGACGAAAAGCTGCACCGGCTGCGACGGCAGGCCGGCCTCCAAAACCTCGAGCATAAAACGTTCAGGGAGCAGATGCTGCAACGGACATTCGCCATCTGCATCCCGGTCATGGAGGCCGTCGAGCAACGACATGCCGGGCAAAAACACAGCCGCAAGGGCCTCGGCATCGCAGCTCTCTACAAGGCCTACCGGGATGTCGTCGCTGCTCAGACGGGTGAAGACGGCATGGAGCCACCAAAGAAAGACTTCGCCGCATTATATGACCTGAACCGGAGCACCCTCTACCGGCATCTCCGGGAGATCAACCGGCTGCAGGACGACGTGTCTCTCCGGCTCCCCGCCTCGGCATGGGAGCACGGACCGCTGGGATGGCTGACCGTCATCTGCAACCGCATCATACGCAGCGCGGCAGCGATGCAGTCCTCCTAGCCACAGGAGCGTGTATGAAATAGTCTGTTTCAATTGGAGAGATAAGGGTGAGGACACGTTGACCGCAGATGGCGGCTTTTTAGCGGTGATAAATAAATGATTGTGAGTTGCTCAATCGTAGAGCATATCTACCGAATGTTTACGCACGACGCCTGATAAGGGTGGAGCAACAGCAGAAAGAGCAACTATTTCGACTGCACGGCCAATGTGCCAGCCACTTCCCCAAGGGATAGAGGCCTGCAAAAGCCCCGTAATTGTCCCCTGTTTTACTCCACTTCGATGACGAAGGCCTCCGACGTGGCGGTATGGCCAGCGGTGTCCGTAGCCTGCACCCGGCAGGTGATGGTGCCGCGTGGTAGCTGCGCCAGTGTCCTGCCGTAGACGGGAGCGTTGCTCTCATTGCGGAGTGGGTCCTCGCTGTCTCTCTCCTGAACGGGGTGAGCTGCATAGCGCCACATTTTTTGTGTCTCGTTGTCCGTCAGCAGCTCAACTTTTTTGACTGGGAATGGCTCCCGCGCCGTTACGTTTGCATATACGACGACGTTGCTTGTCGTGTTGGGATGGGGCGGCGTATGCCACACCTCGTTGATAACCGGGCCCTGCCGGCGATCTGGCGTATCGACGGTGAATGTTGCGGCGCTGGCCGTCTGCAGTCCCTGCCGGTCGGTTGCACGGATCTGCACTTTGTAGGTGCCATGGTGCGGCGGATTCCAAACGATGGAAAAGTTCGCGGGGACCGATCTCCATTCTCCGTCCAGGTGGAGATCCACGCTGGCTATCCCGGTGTTGTCGGTGGCTCTCCCCCGAATGGTGACGTTCCCCGTGACGACGGCGCCGTCGCCGGGCTGGGTTATAGAGACGGCAGGGGGAGCAGCGTCGATTAGGTGTATGTGATGTGTTTCGACGCTGTCTCCACACTGCGCCGTCACCTCGTAGACGCCGGGAGACAGCGACGAGGTATTCCAATTGACCGACCAGTTGCCGTTCACGGGATAACGTGTGCCGGCGACCTCCAGCACGCCGCTGCCGCTGCATACTCCCTGCAGCGTCACCGTGTCACCGACGTTTGCAGTTGGCACCTCAAAAACTGGGGTCCAAGGCTCGGTGAGTGAAATAAAATCACCGGCTGCCTCGGTCTGGAGAGAGACAGAGAGATTGGCTACAATACGTGTTCGCTTCGAGGGATTGTGGAACACCATGTACCATTCCCGCTGGCTGCCGTTGAACGACAGCTTGCCGCTGTCACCATACCGGTAGCCGTAGCAGTCATATCGCTTCCCGTTTCGGTAGCGCTCAAAGTTCTCCCGGTTCACGACGAAGCACCGGAGAGCGGAGGACACCTGTTCCCTGGCCATGTTCCAGTCCCATGGATTCCGCTGTGTCTGGTAGCCGGCGGTGTCGAAGCTGCCGTCGATCTGGAGTGCCGTGCCTTCCGGCGGGGAGAGTTCTCTGTGTCTGTCGAACCGCGGCCATTGGTCCGGCAGCGTGAATCTGACTGATATATCTCGTTGATGGCGGGGGAAGACGGTGGCCTTGTATCGGACAGCGTTGCTTTTTCCGACCAGAGGGTGAAGCTCGCCTTTCTGGACGACAAATAGGTAGGAATGACCGGTTCCCAGCTGGAAGGAGCATTCGCCGTCTACGCCGGTGTAGTTCCATGTACTGGGGACGACCCAGGGGACGAGGCCGGGCACCCGCTCGTGCCACCATCCCCATGCCTGCTGGTATTCCTCCCGCCATTGTTCCTGCACGTCGTCCGGCAGCCGCTGCCACAGTTTGCCGACGGTCTTTTGCCACAGCGCGTCTTTCTTGTCGTTGGCCTTCCAGGAGCCGAAGACCATGACCCTGGCGCCGTCCACCGGGTTGCCGAGGGTGTCTCGCACCGTCACGGTCACCGTCCCCCTGTCGCCGGGGTCAATATAGTGGTCGGTGACGTCGTAGATGGAGCTGTCGCCCCGCCAGGCGATGAGCGCCGACATGATCTTGCCCCAGCCGTAGCGGTACTCGTCGAAGTTGTCGATGCTGCCACCGCCGTCCGCCCACCATTCGTCGAACTCGTGCCAGCCGCGCTCCCAGAACTCGCACCATGCGTGGTCCTCCCCCATGCAGTCAACGGGGATGCTGGGGATCAGCGAGGCGCGCATCGCCGACACGGAGAGCTCCTGTATTTCGCCGCAGAGCCCGTTGTGCCCGTGGTAGACGCGATTGGGCTGCAGCGGCCTGTTACCGGTGGCCAGGGCTGGAAGTGTCTTTCCCACCCAGTAGTTGATGGTCTCGACGGCGGTGGGATGATGGTCCATGCTCCACTGCCATGTCCGCTGGCCGGGCGGCCTGTAGGACGTGCGGTCCCAGAGGTACCGGATATCGGATAGTTTTTCCTTGAGCAGCGGATACCCCCGGTCGTTGTGGTGGATGAGGTACTCTCGCCAGAACGTGTCGTAGACGTGGGTGGCATTCTCGATGGAGAGCCGCGGGGAGACCACATACCAGTAGTAGATGGAGGGAGGACATCGCATCATTTTTTCCTGGCCGGACTCGAGCACGCGATACCGGATGGTGGTGTAGGACCCCGCCTCTCCTCTGCCCTCGACGAGCGACACGTAGTCAAGCAGGCGATCGTGTTTGTAGATGAAACGGGCGTTATCCAGCAGAACGTCGGGCGACGGCACCGCCCCTTCAGGGGAAAACGCCATGGAAAACCCTATCTCGTCCACGTACGTCGCAGGTGCCTGCAGCAACAGCTCAGCATAGGAATCGTTGAGCTGCCGCAGCCGTCTGGTCAGCGACGACCGCAGCCAGACGGGGGCACGGCATACGGCCTTCTGTTGTCTCTCTGAAAGGTTGTGGGTAAGCGGCGTTCGATTCTCGCTCTGCAGCCCCTGCTGCGGAGAAACGCGGAGGTAAAAGTCCTCGCCGGGCGGAATTTCTATCCGCTGGTCAAACCTGTCGAGGATGGTATTATTTGTTCCGCCGATCTTACCTTTGGCGGCGTCCTCTTGCACCGTGGAATGCCCCATGTAGCCGCTCACCGGAACGAAAAAGAGGGCTGCAATGCAAATCACGAGGGCTATACGGGCGTGCATTATATCTCCAATTGATGCCGCTACTAAAATTTTTTCCAGCACCTCATGCGTCTATCCTAAGCGTGTGAACACGGTGTAGAGAATCAAGCTGGCGAGTATCGTTAACCCAATTCCGAGTGCGACCCTGACCGCGACGATTTTTGATTCAAAGAAGGTTATCCCGTACACGATCCTGCCGCCCCCGATGGCGCCGTATCCGATGAGCATCGCGAGGACACCGGCGATACTCATTCCCTCCTCCTGAAGGCCCCGAATGATGGGGTAGACGCCATACGGTCCACCCTGAAGCAGACCGCCAAGGAGCCCGCCGGTGAGGACGCCCGTAAAGCCTGCTTCGGCACCGAGATGCTGCTGGATGACCTCAGCCGGTATCAGTGTTTGTATAGCACTGGCGAGGAGAACCGCAGCCAAGATGAGGGTAAACAAACCTGCGAGCATTTTGAGGCCACCCGTGAGGCTGCGTCGTGCGTCGTCCGGTCGAGCGAGAAAGAGATAAAGGTAGACCGCTATGGTGACGAGTATAAGTGCCCGTTGCCCCCAGTTCCGACCGAGCAAAAGCTCCCATTGCATGCTATCACCGTGGTATCCATATGGGTTCGCCCATATAAAAGATAGCTGTGGACAGCGACAGCTCTCCAGGATATAGACAAGCGGGGGGAGACACGGCGCCGGTTTCATGGCCTTCTCTCGATGTCCCTCTACAGCTCGCATTCCTCTCTTTCTCTCATATGGAATATATGGAAGCGGACCACGAGACGGCTGCTGTATAGCCAGCGTGGTTGTTCAAAAGAACTCGCTCAGCTTGTCCCTCCGATAGATATCAATCTGACTGAGGGTCGTCGGCGCTTCCTGGCGGACTGCAAACAGTATCGCCTCGGCGATGTCTTCCGGCGAGGTGACCTCGTCCTCGCTGAATTTTTGCCTGTACGGCACACCGTCGCTGTCCTGAAGCGGGGTTCTCACCTCTGACGGGTTGACAAGGGTCACGGCGACGCCGTCCGTGCCCGCAACGGCGGCGATGCTGTGCGCGAAGCCCTTAAGCCACCACTTGCTCGAGGCATATATCGGGTTGAACGAGCGTGGATGATTCGCGTCGAAGCTCCCTATGAAGACAAGGTTTCCATTGCTGTCCCTGAGATGCGGAAGCGCCTCCCTGGTGGTAAAAAAGACGCCGTCAACGTTGGTCTCCATTACCGCCCGGTAGTCCTCGGTCGGAAAATGCTCCATAGCTCCATACCGGATGATGCCTGCGTTGTTGACGACGACGTCGAGTGTCTCAAACGCCCCCATCGTCTTTTCCACCATTTTCTTTACCGACGCCTCCTCTCTGATGTCAACCGGGATTACGGGAGCGTGAACGTCGTGCCGGCCCTCAAGCTGCCGCGCCAGCGACTGCAGGGTGTCCTCGCTTCTAGATGCAAGCGCTACATTCATGCCCGCGGCGGCAAATCGATCCGCCGTAGCTCTTCCTATCCCTGAGCTTGCGCCGGTGACGAGAGCATTTTTTCCGGCTATCGGGCTTTCTTCTTTCATGGATGGGATATCTCCGCCGGATTTTTTATCTTTATCGTCTATGGAAATAGCGAGGGGTAATGGACCAGATGGATGCTGAACGACTGTGATGAGACGCCTACAAAGCGGGTACCGTGAAACAGCTGTCACGGAAGGAATTTGAAAACGTATATATCGGGAAATATGGAGAGAAAAAGAAAGGAAATGGGGTTTAGGTGCCTGCTGGCAGGATGCAGAGGTAGAATATCTCCATCTCTGTGCTGCCGACGTTGCCGCTGGTGTCCTCCGCTGCGACGGTGAGGGTGTGCATGCCGAAGCCGATGCCGAGGGAGCCCTGCCATTCGAAGGTGTTGTCACAGGGAACAAAGGATGCTGTCGTGCGCTGCTCGCCGTCGAGAGAGACGGTGACGGTCAGCTCGTTGGGCTGGTCAACGTTGTCGACCGCGGTGGCGACGCCGGGCCTGAGCATGAACGCCGCCAATGTCACGGTCCCCCCATAGGGATTGGGGAACAGCTCGATGCCTCCCACATGGATGGATCCTTCCTCGGGATTCAGGATGGTAACCTCAGGCGGCGTGGTGTCGTCCCCGGTCGCATCTGCCGTGGGTTCGGCAGCGGTCAGCCCTCCCATACATCCGGCTACGACAAAAACCGCCGCAGCAGCCAACGTCGATATTTTGGTTCGCATATGTTAACCTCCATCTTGGTAATGAATGCCGCGGTTATTATGTCTTGCGGTCCATCACAATACAGGAGGAAGCCTCTGAATCATTGACGGGCGACAAGTGCCTCAAGGTTATCTCCCGCTTTCTGCCTCATTTTGAAACAACGAGCTGCCTCGCCGAAGAATACATCTATACCGTCAAATCCCTCCGAATCAACAGGAATATAACCCGTGTTTGACACTTTGTACGACTCATTTTGCCGGGGAAATTAGTTTGACAGTTGCTCCACGGCGGGCGCCGTGGAGCCTGTTTTGTCACCCAAATGGGTGATTTTGGTGTAAAATCACCTCGGCAGTCGGGCTAAAATTGGAATAAATTCAAGGAACAACAGCCATGGAAATTAGCAAGGGTCCCCGCCCCCGGAAGAAGGAATAAACTTTCTTACCAAATGGGGACTCATTGACATCAACACAATAATAAATAAGCTGAAAAAATCCTCGGCGAGTACCACATAACATGAGAATCCCTGGACAGACCTCAATTCCAGTGTGTTGTTGCAGACCTGTCAGCACGAAGGTGACGTTATGTAAAGAAAGACAGCGGCATGTCGCTTGCAACAGCAGTAGGGTCATCCATAGCTATCCCTGGCGTTTTCACTCCCGGATGGTCCTACATTGAAGATATACATGAAGAACATTGTTTTGTCGACGGTGGAACCTGTGGAGGACTGCCGATCCGAGCGACATCGGGCTTACATCCCGAAACGGCAAAAGAGAAACTCAAAATATTGGGTGTCTCTCCATTCAAAACTATTCTGAACGATTGTCACAAATTGGACAACGGTAGAGAAGGCAACGATAATGAAAGGTATGGTATCACTGAAATGAAAGACTATATGCAGGCCCTTTATCGAGTGCTGCGTACCAGCAAACCATCTGGCGTGTGCCATAGAGGCTGACGATCACCGTGGGGAGATGCCGCACACAACAATAGAAGAAACTGACGCTTTTTCAAAAAAACATAACCTGTTATACCGTCATCACTCCGCCTGGCAGTTCAAAACAACCTATTGGAATCCGTATTTTCTCACCGCCCAGTAGCCTATTAAACCAAATCCCACAAGCGAAAGCAAGCCAAGGTAAAGTTGTATCATCAAGCCTCCTGCCTCTTTTCCTGCTTTTGCTACTACGTCTTCGGCGCACGTTACCATGTAACTTTTGTCTGAATAGAATATCTTGCCTCGATCTCTGGGACGGACACCAAAAGTCCATCTTTTACTCCCCGGATGGCAAAAAGTTACATTTCGTCCAAGACTGTCCCAAAATTTCTTGACCGCGGCGGGATACTTTTCATATTCTTCTGGAGGGGTAATCACATGTTCATCCAGCCAGATTATTCGTTTCCCCAAGCGATTGGTGTTTCCGATGACCGGAAAATAGTTAAAGAGTATTATCTTGACTCCATAATAATTTCCTACCTGGAGGTTCTCATGTGGAAATGTACAGTTAATGGTGCAATTGAGATATGAATGTTTGCTGATATTATCAATGCGAAAGCCGACGATATAGTAGGGATCCCGCATAATCCGAAACTCACCCGGGATAACGAAACCAGGCGATATATAGACCACCGCACACATGGGTATCGGTGTATCAGGTATTGATGTTTCGCATTTGTCCTTTGTTAGGGTATAACTGGCATTTATACTCACTGTGAATTTACCGCCCGGCTGGGTTTCATTCGGGATATCCGTCCATTCCAGACTAAGTGGATAAAACTGCGGGGTATATACGACGGGCTCTATCAATGTGACTCTTTTCCACTCCATGAAAAATTCGCCGTCGAATAACCTATCGACGAGTGGCCGACGCAAACGGCGCCAGCCTTGTACAACCTTAACCCCGAGGCTGCCATCATAAAAGAGGTGGTCGTCATCCGTAACTCTTCTCTTTTTCAATAGTTGTTTCCGCCAGTCCCAGTTAGGCGTCCGGCAGTCAATTTTTATTTCCTTCCGTCTCCCTGCAGCAACCACGGTATACTCCCTGCCCACATAGATTTGTTTGTTTTCAAAAAAGTGGCCAGGACTTTTTAAAAAGACATATACTGTTGCCTTGCAGGGCCATGATTTGTGGTTTTTCAGTGTAACACGAATCTTAAAATTTGCCTTGCTTTTAATGATAACATCGGGATGCGTTATATTAACTATTTCAATATCTTTAAAGATATTATACTTTTTATCTGCTGCTCGACCATTGACGGTCAAAGAAGTGCCAGCTGCTGAAAGAAGCAGCAGAACGATAAAAAATATAACGGTAAATGACCTTGTTCTGTCCATCATACCCTGCCGGCCGTTTTGATTTCGTGTTTTTTTTTTACAATAAATATAATTATTCATTTTAAACTTTACTATTCTTTCTCGCCCCTCCTATCTGGACAGTAATGGAAAATATATGTGTCTTCAACCATGGAGCTGACGTGAAATTCACGAACGCCCTCCGCCTATGCAAAATAGGTTCCCAAATCGCATTGAAATCTCACATCATCCAAGCAAGCGAGGACACAGAGCGAGGTATACAGCACCCCAAACTCGCCATACAGTCCCGTCAAAGTATTCGACCCACTTGCGGGGGACACATTACAGGTCGATGAAATAAAAAAACCGGGGGTGCTTGTAAATGCCATTAGAGTAAAACCGGATGGACCGGGTGGGATTTGAACCCACGGCCTCCTCCATGCCAAGGAGACGATCTTCCACTGATCTACCGGCCCATTCCGTGCTGTGGTAAACGCGGGTGGTTCATAAATGTTTTTCTTTGAGCTGCTCTTTGACCAACGTGAGGGCCTGCTCGAATGCATCGTCGAGAGCCTCGACGTTGGGGCCGCCTGCCTGCGCCACCTCGGGTTTGCCGCCGCCTCCGCCGCCGAGGGTGTCACCTATTTCGCGGGCGATGACACCGCAGTCCAGATCGATGTCCCCTGAACGGGCGATGTGGATGGCCGCGGCGCCATCGTCCAGGTGCTTGGAGATGACGACGGTGTCTCCCTGGCCGGTGATGTCGCGGATGGCGCCGGGGCTGAGCTCGTCCTGGGTGACGATGCGGACGCCGTGGAAGTCTTCGACGTTGCTGCCGACCGACTGCTTCTGCAGCTCCTCAACCTGTTTGCGCAGCTGCTTCCATTCCGTGAAGAAGCGTTCGACGGTCTGCGGGAGCACGTCTGGCGGGACGTCGAGCACACGGGCGGTCTCCCGGAGCAACTGGTCGCGCTGGTGGACGTAGTCGAGGGCTTGCTCTGCCGCCCGAAATTTGAGGCGTTCGACGCCGTCCTGCACCCGCTCAGTGCCGGTTATCTTGATGCAGCCGATTTCGGCGGTGTTGTCGACGTGGGTGCCGCCGCATGCCTCGACCTCTATGTCGTCTATCTGCAGGATGCGGAGTGTGCTGCCGGCGGGAGGGCCGCCCTGATAGAGCCGCATGCCGTAGCGCTGTTCGGCCTGCTCCCGCGGCATCCGATGCTTGTCGACGGGGCGGGCTTCGCGTACCCATCGGTTGGCGGTGGCCTCGATGTCCCGTATCTCGTCGGGGGTGATGCGCCGGTAGTGGGAGATGTCCAACCGTGCCTCGTGGTTGTCGAGCGCGGAGCCCTTCTGCCAGATGTGGCTGCCGAGGGCGTGCCGCGCCGCGGCGTTGATGAGATGCGTCGCTGTATGGTGGCGCATGATGTCGTAGCGGCGCTGCCAGTCGATGATGCCCTCGACGCTGCCTTCGTCGAGCGGGCCGTCGAGAATGTGGATGATTGCCTCGCCTTGTTTTTCGGCGTGGAGCACCCGTCGCTCCGTGTCGCCCTGGCGGAGGATGCCTTGGTCGGATGCCTGGCCGCCGCCTTCGGGGTAGAACAGCGTTGCGTCGAGGATGACGGCCGGGCTGCCCTCCCTGGTGCCGGTCCAGACGATGGTGGCTTCGAAGGTCTGCTGATATGGCTGGTCGTAGTAGCGCTGCTCGGTGCTGTACTGGCTCTCCGTTTCTTTCTCGCCGGCGGGCTGTACACCGCTGTGGAGCTCGGCCACGCGGGAGGCAAAATCGTCGGGGATGGTCACGGCGTCGCCGGCGACTTCTTTGACGACGTCGGGCGGGACGCCGTGGGTGTCGTAGAACTGGATGAGCCTGTCCTGGGACACGTGGTCGTGTTTCTGGATGTAGCGGGCGACCAGCCGTCGGCCCTTGTCGATGGTCTCCCGGTATTTCTCGGTTTCCTTGTCGAGCATCTCGTGCATCCGCTCGCGCGACGACGCCAGGCCTGGGAAGTCGTCGGCCAGCCGGTCGAGGTGGAGGTCGACGACGTCAGCGAGTGACAGGTCGAGGTCGAGGCGGTCGATGAAGCGCAGCGCCCGACGGGCTATGAGGCGTGCGAGGTAGCCTTCTTCGGCGTTGCTGGGGACGATGCCGTCGCCGAGCATGAAGGCAAGGCAGCGGGTGTGGTCCGCCAGGGCGTAGATGTCGCGTTGCTGCATCGTGGCAGCTGCCTCGCTGATTGTCTCGATGACGTCGGGGAAGACTGCATCGTAGACCGTCTCGGAGCCCTGGGTGAGCCAGACGAGGCGTTCGAGGCCGTAGCCGGTGTCGACGACCTGGAGCGGCATCTTCGTGTATCGCTCGTTGTTGATCTCGATGTCGCCTTCATTGCTCAGTTGCAGGCTCATGAAGACCAGCGTCGATATCTCCATGCCTGCAGCCAGCACCTCGAGGCATGCGCCGGCGTTGCCGCCGCCGTACCATTCGCCTTCCTTGTAGGTGACCTGTCGGGTGGGGATGCCGATGCTTTCCAGGAATGCATCGCACAGCCGGATGGTCTCTTCGCTCCAGTAGACCTGCTCGTGGTTGTTGAACGCGTGGTGGCCCATCATCTCGAACATGGTGAGATGGCGACCGCTCCGTCCGACTTCTTCGAGGTCGTTGAGGCGGATGCTCGGCTGTGAGATGACGAGTGGATTTGCGGGCGGGGGCACCTGACCGGATGTGACGTGGGGCTGGAAGTCGGCGATGGACGCGATGGTGAGGTAGACGTCGTTGCGCCATCGGGCGACGACGGGGTAGCGCTTGAGGCGTGTGTGGCCGTTGTCTGCGAAGAAGGAGAGGAATGCCTCGCGCATCTCCGAGATATCGTAGGCCTGATCGCCGAGCGGGTCGTCGATGAAGGAGTAGGGGACACAGGGAGCGTCGCCGCATCGCTGCTGCTCGGGGTTGGTCGTCCAGAAGTGGGCGCCGCATTCGGTGCATTGTTTGCGGGTGAATCCATGCTGCTTGAAGAAGTCGAGCTGCAGAAAGGCCTGTAGATCTGATTGCATCCTGGCTATATATTGCGAGCTTTTATAAAAGATTTGACCGGGTGGGGCTCGTGTGCTACCGGTCGATGCGGGCTGCGGTGAGGGTCTTGGTGTCGGCGACGCCGTCCAGGACGCGCATCTTGTTGACAACGATACCGCCGATTTCTGTTGGCGTGGCCGCCTCGATACGGGCGATGAAGTCGTATTGCCCGAAGAGTGGGAAGAGCTCGGTGATTTCCTCTATCTCGAGGAGTTTGTCGTAGACCTCGTGTTCGGATGCCGGGGCAACGGTGACGAGGACGAATCCGATGGCCATGGAGAGATATTTGACGGCGGTCTATTAATGTTTCTGTTTCACCGGTTTCAGGGAAAACGCAAAGGTTATATAGTTTCCCGCATTATAAGTTTGTTATCGTTTAGATAGCAAAAAGAGAGCAAATAGGAGGAGCATGACCGGCATTATACTCCTGGTGGAGGATGACCCGTACATCCAGGACCTCATGGAGAGTGTGCTCGCTCCCCTCGACGTCACGCTGCACCACGCCGGGGACGGCATGGCCGGCGTCCGGATGTACAAAAAACTGATGGAGCAGGACAAACGACCCGACCTCGTCATCATGGACGTCAAGATGCCCCTCGTCGACGGCGTCGAGGCCACCAAACAAATCCTGGAGATAGACCCGGGAGCCACCATCTACGGGTTCACCGCCTTCGCCTCGCTGCTCTCCCAGGAGATGCGGGAGGCAGGCGCCAAGCGCGTGTACCCCCGGACCATCGGCTTCACCGCCATGCGGAAAATAATCGACTGCTCCATCCACCACAAAGAGATGCCAGCCGTGTAGGCCACACCGGCCGTCCGGGCTGCCAGCCCCATCTGCTGCCAGCCAGAGGAGGACAACGATTATATAACCCCCGGACGTTTTTTGCGGCGAT
Organism: uncultured Thermoplasmatales archaeon; assembly: GCA_964414415.1. Taxonomy (GTDB): domain Archaea; phylum Thermoplasmatota; class E2; order UBA202; family DSCA01; genus CAZESS01. The sequence goes on from CAYPWJ010000010.1 coordinate 22,235, forward strand.
GCTAGACGGACTGGGAGACTCATTGCGAGGTACCATAAAAAAGATCGCCAACGCACGGCACATCGACGCCTCGCTCATAAAAGAAGTCGTCAAGGACATCCAGCGGGCGCTGCTCCAGGCCGACGTCAACGTCGAGCTTGTGTTACAACTATCAAAGCGCATCGAGCAGCGGGCCCTGGAAGAAAAACCGCTGTCCGGGATGAGCAACCGGGAGCACGTCATCAGGATCGTCCACGACGAACTCTCCGGGCTGCTCGGCCGCGGACGGGAGCTCCCGCTCAAACAGCAGACCATCATGATGGTCGGCCTGTACGGCCAGGGAAAGACCACGACCTGCGGCAAGCTCGCCCACTATTTCCAGCGGAAAGGCCTCCGCCCCGCGCTCATCGCCGGCGACGTGCATCGGCCGGCGGCGTATGACCAGCTCCAGCAGATCGGCGACCGTATCAACGTGCCTGTCTATGGGGGCGGTGATGACGCGGTCGAGGTCGTCAAGGAGGGCATGCAGGAGTTCAGGAAGCACGACGTCGTCATCGTCGACACCTCCGGGCGGCACAGCCTCGAGCAGGACCTCATCGACGAGATGAAACGCATCTTCAAGGCGGCGGACCCGGACGAAAAAATCCTCATCATGGACGGCTCCACCGGGCAGCAGGCCGGCCCCCAGGCGAAGGCCTTCAACGACGCCATCGGCATCACCGGGGTCATCCTCACCAAGATGGACGGCACCGCGAAGGGCGGCGGCGCCCTCTCGGCCGTCGCGGAAACAGAGGCACCCATCCTGTACATGGGGACCGGCGAGCACCTCGAAGATTTGGAAAAGTTCGACTCCACGCGCTTCCTCTCACGCCTGCTCGGCATGGGCGACATCGAAAGCCTGCTGGAAAAAGCCGAGGAGGTTGCCCGGGAAAAAGGCAAAGACAAGCTGGAGAAGAGCGCCCAGCAGATCATGTCCGGCAAGTTCACGCTCAGGGACATGTACGAGCAGATGGAGATGGTCTCAGGGATGGGCTCCCTCCAGAAGCTGGCGGACATGCTCCCCGGCGGAATGGGGCAGCGGATGCGCGGCGCCGACATGCACGAGACGGAGGAAAAACTCGAAAAGTTCCGGGTGATGATGGACTCGATGACCGAGCAGGAGATGGACAACCCCCGGAGCATCAAGTCCTCCCGGGTCAACCGCATCGCCCGCGGCGCCGGCGTCGAAGCCAGAGAGGTCAAGGAACTGCTCCGCTACTACCGCAAATCCAAGAAGCTGATGAAGGGATTGTCAAGCCGGAAGGCGCAACGCCGGCTGATGAAACAGCTGAAGTTCAGCTAGCCGGCTAGCGCAGCCCGAACTCCTCGAGCTTCATGCGTTTTCGTTCTTGTTCAAGGAAATGATAGACCGTCGAGTGGTTCGCGCCGTTGAGCAGCATCCTGACTGCTTCAAGGGCGGCGTCGAGGCTGCGGGGCTGCCCGATGATGCCGACCGTGGTGCCGTAGACTGAGAGAAACACGTCTGCCAGGTCTTCGATGATGCGGCGGGAGCGGCCGTTTTTGCCGATGACCCGCCCGGCGATGCGATGGACGTCCTTGCTTTTTTTGCCGACGTAGTCCCGCATGTCCAGCAGCTCGAAGTAGTAGTCCTCCCCGAAGAGCCGCAACGCGTGCTCCGGCGAGAACCCCCGGCCGATCGCCCGGACGACGCTCTGCGCGTCGAGCTCGACAACTGCGTTGTCGCTCCGGATGGCTATGTCGCCTGTCTCCGAGTCGATGTCGAGCTGTACGCCATGCTCCTCTATCGCTTCCTTTGTCTCCCCGTTGTTGCCCACGAGAACGGCTATCCTGTCACGCGGTATCTTCACGTATTTCATACATCTTCCTCCATGACACACTGCAGCATCTCGTCACAGTCAACTTTGAAAAAACGATTGAAAAAACGCGTCAGGGTCTCGACGTCGTGCTCAAGAAATGACTGAGCCGCAGGATGCCCACGTTTTACCATCTGCCCGACATCGATGACGACCGGCTCCCCATGATAGAGCACATTGTATGGCGAGAGGTCGGCGTGCACCAGGCCGGCGGTGTGATACATCAGGTGCATGTCGGCCACGATGGCCTCGTACACGTCACGTGGCGCCTCCAGACGGGCGTCCTTGAGCATCGGCGCCGGCGTCTCCGGGCTGCCGATGTACTCCATCACGACGACGTTGCCCTGCTGCGCCACCGGCCGTGGCACACGGACGCCGGCCTCGTGCAGGCGCTGCAGATTGGCATATTCCCTGCGTGCCCAGGCGTGGATGGCGCTCCGCCTGTTTTTCTTGATCGAGGTCAGCCGGTCATACTGAAGGTACTTCGAGATGTTGCGGAACGTGGACGTGTTGAGGCGGTATATCTTGACAGCCACGTAGCCATCCCGGCTGCGGGCACGGAAGACGTTGCCCTCCTTGCCCGTCGAGATGGGGAAATCGAAGACCTCGATGACGCGGCGGGACATGAGCTTATAGAGGGCCTCCAGCGTCGCCTTTTCAAATACCTCGCCCTCGGTCTTGCCAGATAAAAGGCCCTCGAACTCAGCGCCTCGCTTCATGCTTCGAACACATCGATGTTGTCCGGTATCCTGTTCTGGCGCGCCAGATGCGACCGCTCTGTCGGCGAGTACCGATACACGATGTCGGCTTTTTCGTCCTGGAACTCCCACGGGTGGACGACGAGGAGGTCGCCGCTCCGAATCCACCGCCGTCGTTTCATCTTCCCGCGGATGCGGCCCATCCGGGCGACGCCATCCTCACAGATGATTTTGATGCGCCCGGCGCCCATCCGCTGGTCGGCGACGGCGAACAGCTCGCCCTCCTCACGGTCGGGCACCCTACCGTCACGGACTGTCTCCTCAAGCGGTCCACTCATCGCCCGTTAAACACCATGTGGTTATATGTATGTATCGGAGCAGCCGAAGACATGGCTGCTACACCTGCAGCGTGGCAATGACAGGCACATGGTCCGACGGCTTGTCGGCGGTACGCATTTCCCGATGGATGACGCAGTCCTCGATGCTCCCTTCGAGCGCCTCGGACACCCAGACATGGTCGACACGCATGCCCCTGTTGTTTTTGAATCCACCGCGGTAGTCCCACCAGGAGAACGCCTCCACGTCTGGATGCACCTTCCGATAGGCATCGACGAAGCCCCACTCGCGGAGGAGGACCAGCGTGTTCCGCTCCTGGGGATGGAAGCCGATGCTCCCCTGCAGCAAATCGGCATCGTAGACGTCGATTGCCTCCGGGGCGACGTTGAAGTCGCCAACCAAAACGACGGCATCGCCGGGCGTAAACGTGTCGTTCATATACTCCCGCAGCGACTCGATGAAGTCCAGCTTGTCATAGAAGGCCGGGGAGCCCGGCGACCTGCCGTGGGGAAAATAGCCGTTGATGACGGTCACGCCGCCGACGCATGCCTGCAACAGCCGCCTGTCGTCGCCCTCGATATCCTCGAAATCCTTTTTGACTTCGTCGAACTCTCTGGTCGACAAAATGCAGACGCCGTTGTAGGCCTTCTGCCCCTTATAAGCTGCGGTGTATCCAAGCTCGTCAAACGGGCCGACGGGAAACTCTGCATCCCGGACCTTGGTCTCCTGCAGGCAGACCACGTCCGGCTCGTTGCCCTGCAGCCATTCGAGCAGCAGATCCAAGCGAGCGCGGATGGAGTTCACGTTCCACGTCGCAACACTCAGGGTCATCATATACGAATCAGGACGGCGATAAAAACGCTTTCGATGCACAGCCGGAGCTACCGCTATCCAGAAAAATGCGAAAGCGAGACAAAGATAAAATCTATGAGGAATGTCCCAGGTTGATGATATACACGGTTTCTCGGTCGGCGGCTACTCCCCCTGCCTGTCCGTAGTATGCTCCAACGGTTACAGTCCAGGGGGCTCTCAAAGCAACAGCATACGAGTTCCACTTCCACGCATATGGGGGCGAATGCAGGATTTTCCGTGGTTCAACGTCATAGAAATCCTGGGAAGACAGATAAAAAGAGATAGTGTCTATCATCCTGCCGGGGTCGTCCACCTCGACTTTGACGGTTATCCCTCCAAAGACCAGGGTTTTTCCCGCTGGTAGTATCTCCCTGTCGAACAGGTATACATGGTCTTTGGGCCTCACGATTTCCAGGGTCGGGGGCGAATAATCGGAAGATTTGACTATCCAGCCCGCTTCCTTTCTCGTCTCGTGGGAGATGGTAGTGGCACCAACAGCGATGTATCCGTCGCCGTCATCGCTCTCGATAACGCCATAAAATCTGTCACTGTCCCGCGTGCCGAATGTTTTATGCCACACCACGTTTCCCTGGTTATCTATTTTTAATAGCAGAGCGTCGAAATCACCAATCCCGGAGGAATAGGTATAGCCCGCGATGACATATCCATCGCTTGTGGCAATGATGCCTTCGGATTCGTCAAAACTGATGCCGCCACATACGGTTGTCCATTCAACGATTCCATCCGCATCCGTTTTGATGATGAAATTGTCATCCGCCCCGTTTCCGTAGGACATGGTTGCTCCAGCCAAAATAAAGCCGCCGTCGTCGGTTGCGGCAATGCATCTTGCTTCATCGGTGTCAGATCCTCCGTAGGTTCTGTTCCACATCTCGCTGCCCTGCTCGTCCACTTTCACCAGCCATGCATCCCAGTTTCCGTTGCCGTAGGAGGACGTATACCCGGTAAACACATAGCCGTCCTCAGTTTTTAAAAGTCCATCCAGGCCCTCGAGCCTTTGCCCGCCGTATATCGTGCTCCATTGTATGCTGCCATGCTCCCCTATTTTTAACAGGAAAACCTGGCTGGGACCAGAAAATGGTTCCCCGCCGATTACATACCCGTCCGGGGCTTTCACTGCATCCACGGCAAGATCGTCTCCGGTAACGCTATACGTTTTATTCCACTCCTCGCGCCCGTCTTCATCGATTTTTATCGTAACGATGTGATTATTTCCCCTTCCCTGATAGCCCACCAGAAGATACCCATTTTCACCGGCGACGACCGCGGTTCCATGGCTGTCCACTCCGCCATAGGTTTTGTTCCACAGGATGTTCCCGGCCCCATCAAATTTTACTGCTATAATCCTTCCATAGTCAGTCCAGTTGACAAGTTCGCTTTTGGCCCCTACCGCAACGTAGCCATCTTGCGTCGAGATGACCTGGTTTAAATGCGTGTGCTTATACGGGCTGACGATTTTCAGGTTCCACTCATTTTGCACGTCTTCCGCTGCATCTGACCGTCCATGGTGCTGTGCATGGGAGCCACCTACCAGAAAAGAGGCAAGAATAAGAACGGTCACCACCGTCTTTTTCATGCGTTCTTTATTCATCAGCGTTATTTAAAGTTGTTAGCTTAGATATTCGTCTATATCATCAGGCCATACTACGCTAGTCTGGTCCTGGTCTACATCGATGTTCACACCCTGCTTCATATAAGCTGCCCATACCAGCTCTGAGCAATAATATTTGTCCGCTCTCACTGGCTGACCTGGAGCTTCCTGTGGGTCCACCTGTTTATGGTCTGTATACAAGTTAGTTAATGATCCATAGTCATATCGGTGCGTTTCACCGCCCAGCGTCTTCGTTCGAGCCTTTAACCAGTCAGCAGCATCGCTTTTAATCACATTGCTACAATCCACGCGCAGTTGTTTTATGTTGCCATTATGAGAATATATTTCGTAGTTTAATGTCACAACATCTGCAAGTATTTTTCCGATGTCACCAGCTGTTTCTACTACGGTATGTGAGTCATAGCTCGTATATCCCACATAACATGCTGCATGAGACCAACTCACCGTTTTGCCCCAATAAGTCGAGGCATACCATCTGACTATATTATCTTTCGGACCATCACGAGCAACTATGACGTCTCCTGTTTCCCAGGGTATAGATGCTTTCGCCGATATCGTCGCCAATGGCATCACAAACGTCGCCACCACAATCAATACGCCCACTACAGCCCATTTTGTTTTCATTATTTCCACCACAAATATAATACAAATATAATATTTATAATTTACTCATACTATATAATAGCCGGTAGGAGTCAAAAAAAATTAAACACTTTTAGCTAATCATTATAAAAGTTACTGCCTGCTAAAAAATTCAAAAAATAAGGCTAGATGTTAGTGTATAAGGCAAAAAGTGGTTGGCAATAGTAGTAATAACTTCAAGTTGTTATGTCAGACCGAAGTTAACGACCTGGGTGCTTATCTCATCTGCTTCCGAGCCACCAGCATTTCCATAGTAGGCTGCCACGATTATACGATAGTGCCATCGTATCCCGATAGCCGGGCTATCCCACTCCCATTCGTATGGGGGTTCATAGTCTATATGTCGTGGCTCTTTGTCGTAGGCGTCCTGGGTGGTCACGTAAAATGCTATGCGGTCCACTTTGTCCAGCGGGTCATCCACTTCGACCTGGAATGTGATGTCACCCAGAATAAGGGTTCGCTGAGCAGGCATTATCTCTCTATCGAAGAGGTAGACATGACCCGGCCTCGGGTGGGTTAACTCTATTTTCGGCGGCGGATAGTCCCCGCATTTGGTGACCCAGGCAGTTCGGTTCCAATAGCCACAGGCAACATATCCATCCTCCGCGGCCACAACGCCACCGGAAAAAGCGCATCCGTACATATCTCCAAATGTCTTGTTCCATAGTTCATCGCCCTGCCTGTCTATCTTTACCAGCCATCCGCTTCCATCTTTGCCGACCTCTTCTGTTGATGTAGTAAACACATATCCTTGCGATATTTCAACTAGGTCAGCTATTCCTGCTCCTTTTTCTTCTCCGAATCTATGCCTTCCATGATACTCACGCTCCCACTGCGGATTTCCAACTGCATCCGTTTTTACTAAGTAAGTATACGAAAGCGGCCCATACGTAGGGAATGCCATTCCGTTTAATAGTAATCCTCCATCGCTAGTTTCTATAATGTTGCCTTGCCATAAACTATAATATTCCTGTCCATATGTCCTATTAAACATTTCATTTCCGTATCCATCCACCTTGAGCAACAGAAGATCCCTCTGTGTTGCATCTTCACGACTTATCTCCCCGGATATGGCGTATCCCCCATCGTGGGTCTGTACCACGCCTTTTGCATGTGGAGGAAGTAAACCAGGATTGTAATAATAGGTTTGTTCCCATTCCTTTTCTCCGTTTTTATTAAATTTAAGAAGCGATATCATCGAGAGATTTCCGACTATCTTATTCCCCCCGATGGCAAACCCCGCATCTTTTGTGCCCGCTAAATCTTCAGGTTGATATTCTCCACGGTCTCCATAAACTTTCTCCCAAACTATACTTCCTCCCTCGCTCATTTTTATTATCCAAATATTCCATTCTCCAGATTGTTTGAAATCAGTGACTCCTTGGATGATACAGCCATCATCAATTTTTATTACGTTATCGAAACCCTCGTTCCCACCCATATCATATACTTTATCCCATATTTTATTTCCATTTTTGTCTATTTTTATAACTCGGCCATCCCAACCATTGCCTCCTCCAACTGGCGCGCCCCCAACCACAAAATATCCGTCGTGAACGGCCACGATATCAGAAAATGAACCAGGTCCAAAACTGGTACTCCATTCCTCCTCATAAGGGATGATTTTTGTTGACTGATAAAATCCAGTCGTACCAGCTAAAGCAGCACTAACGATAACAACTACGGCAAATTTTACTACCATTTTTCTCTTATATTCAAACATATCTCAATATATATTTTTATTGTTTATATAAAAAATAGAGGGATAAACATGGTTATTCCGGATTCCCCATCTGCCATGCTTTATTAACCCAAGAGGTCTGGGTAAGATCTCGGGGGGGGGGGGGAACTTCACCGCCATCGTCGTCCAAATCTACTATAAATCCTTGTGTATCAGCAGCTTTCCTGTAAGATGCCCAAACAAGTTCGGAACAATAATATCTTTGTGCCCTCTCGTCTGTCCCCTGCCATTGTTTTGCATCATCTTTCCAGTATGATATTAAGTCGAACATATGCTCAGGATTCTCCTCGTAACCATCTTCGTCAGGATCTTTTATTTTGTCGTATGCATACTCCATCGCTTTCTGTCTAATGGAGGGTAGTTTATGCGCTGGAATAATTCCATTGCTTACCAACTCATAGCAAGCCATGGCAACAAACCCTTCATCTCCTGCCTCCTTATAATCATAGTATGTTTCCAATAAGTCAGTCCACTCAACACCGCCATATGGTTCTAATATATTTCTCAATGTGGTTCTACCCCATGTAGATGGAGGAACACCTTGTGCCCAACTAGGCCAATATTCTACATGTGGGTCAGATTCTATACATGAATCACTTCCCCATTGTGGTGGCACATTCACATTTGAGTTGCCGTCTCCGCTATATATCTGTGCATGGTCCCATGCCGGAATTCCTGGTGTCCATCCCCCATCTGCAAGAATTATATCTCCCTCATGCTCTACATCTGGTATTTGGGGAGTTGCTCCTGCTGAAGAGGCAATCGGTATCAGAAGTACTCCGACTATCCCTAATACTTTCAATATCTCCCATTTTTCTTTCATTGTCACCTCTCTTCTTCACCCTCTTGAAAGATATTCAAGAGAGTCAAAAATATAATACAAATATAATACATATACTTTTTGAGTAACATATAAACCACACACAGAAGCGGTAGAATATAATGTTAATTTTTGACAAAATTGTCTCAACAAGACAAAATTGTTTTTTTTAGAACAAGTTAAATATTTGCTGCGCTATTATGTGTGCATGGCCAAGCATACATCAGTGGCATTGCCGGAGGCTCTCCAACAGGCAGTAAAGAACACCATCGCCGCCCATCCCGAACTGGGATACACCAGTATCGCCGAGTTCTGCAAAGACGCCATTCGAAGCAAAATAGCCGAGGTTGAACAAAGAACGGCCAAATAAAAATACGCTTTTTCCGCCTGTTGCAGACATTATAAGGACAAAGCACCGGCAATATCTGTGTATGATGGCTAAAAAAATAATTCATTAAAATATGGAAAAGGAAAGGAAGGGCTTGACAGCGAGCCGAGGATCCGCGGTCTTCAAGCAGTGAAGTTTACGCCGGAAGGTCCCCGAAGGGACAAACGACCAGCGCTCTCCACCTAAACCGTGGTTCCAAGCCCTCTCTCGAGGGTACTTTTCCCATGGGCTCGCGCACCATAGTACTCGGAATCACGTGCCGGGCTTAACTTCCGGGTTCGGGATGGGACCGGGTGTTTCCCCAGCACTATGGCCGTCAAACCCTTCCTTTGAGAGTGAATGCATACGCAATCTGTTTAACGAGAGCTGCCGAGCGGTTAGTAACCGCGGGCTCAACAGCTCGCCGAAGCTTGCTGCTTACACCCCGGTCCTATCAACCGGGTCTTTTACCCGTGCTCGATTGATACCTCGTTTTGGGGAGAGGTTCCCGCTTAGATGCTTTCAGCGGTTATCCCGTGCGGCGTAGCTGCCCAGCATGCCCGGTCGGACAGCTGGTAGACCAGAGGCCGCAGGCCCCCGTTCCTCTCGTACCGAGGGGCCTTTCCCTTCAGGTATCGTCACGTCCAGCGCAGAGAAACCAACCTGTCTCACGACGGTCTAAACCCATCTCACGATCCGCTTTAACGGGCGAACAACCCTACCCTTGGCAGCTGCTGCACTGCCAGGATGCGGAGAGACGACGTCGAAGTAGCAAACCTCCAGGTCGATGTGAGCTCTTGCTGGAGACAACTCAGTTATCCCTGGGGTAACTTTTCTGTCATCAATGCCCCCCATAAATGAGAGACATTGGTTCGTTAGGCCCTGCTTTCACATCGCGGATTCTTGCGGTGCGAATCCGCGTCAAGCCAGCTTTTGCCCTTGTACTCTACGGCGGATTCCTGACCCGCCTGAGCTGGCCTTTGGTCACCCCTGATATCCTTTCAGGGGTGCAGCGCCCCACTCAAACTACCTACCTGCTGGTGTTCTCTTTCGAGTTAGAGATACGACCTTGGGAGGGTAGTGTCCCATGGTCGCCTCCACGTGAGCTGGCGCCCACGCTTCGAAGGCTCCTACCTACACTTCACTCTCAAGCCCACATCCCAGCAACAGGATGTAGTAAAGCTCCACAGGGTCTTCTCTTGCGGCTGGACGGTACTGGACTGTGCGCCAGTAAGTCAACTTCACCGGGTTCCACCTGGGGACAGCGGGACTCTCGTTGAACCATTGATGCAAGTCGCCAATTCAGCGACAAGGTATTACGCTACCTTAAGAGGGTCATGGTTACCCCCGCCGTTTACGGGTCCTTCGTCCCCCTGTACAGGGCATTCAGATACCCGCACTGGGCAGGTTTCAACGGCAATACACACCCTTACGGGCTGGCTGCCGCCTGTGTTTTTATTAAACAGTCGGAGTCCCCGAGTCACTGCGACCTGCCTCTCTCGGGGCAGGCACCCCTTCTCCCGAAGTTACGGGGCTAATTTGCCGAATTCCCTCAGGTGGTTTATGTCCGACACGCCTTAGGCTACTCACCTAGGGGCACCTGTGTCAGTTCTCGGTACGGTCACTACAGGTGGCCTTCATACGTTTTTCACGGGCACCAGGAACCAGCCGAAGCCCCCTCAATTGGGGGCCTCATCACGCATTCACCCGGTTCTCACCATTACGGTACTCCCCGGGCTTCAGCGCTTGAATAGCACGAAGGTGCTACTCAGCCTATCCAGATGCGTCACGTATGAAGCAGGGCCTGCAGTGGCGCAGGAATATTAACCTGCTTCCCTGTTCGACCTGCTCCAATTAGGGCAGGCCTTAGGACCGGCTAACCCTTGGCTGACGAACATTGCCAAGGAACCCTAGCCCCTCCGGCGGTCGGGATTCTCGCCCGACTTTGCTGCTACTATCACCAGGATTCTCGACCGTACGCGGTCCACTGGAGCTCACACCCCAACTTCTATCCACGCACGGCGCCTCCCTACGCATTCTCATGGCCACGTATCGGTGGCCGGCTTGAGCCCCGTCCATTTTCGGAGCCCACATCCTCGACCAGTGAGCTGTTACGCTTTCTTTAAAGGGTGGCTGCTTCTAAGCCAACCTCCTGGCTGTTTAAGGATGTGAACTACCTTTCATGTTACACTTAGCCGGCACTTGGGGACCTTAACGTAGCGCTGGGTTGATTCCCTTTCGGACGCCAGGCTTACCCCAGACGCCCTTTCTCCCCGGGTCTACAGCGGTGACGCATTCGGAGTTTGACAGGGCAGCGAGAGGTCTCCCTCCCTAACCGCCCAATCAGTGCTCTACCACGCCACCGGCCTCGCCGGAGGCCTACCTGCAAGTAGTTTCGGGAGGAACCAGCTATCACCGGTCTAGATTGGCCTTTCACCCCTATCCGCAGCTCATCCGAGCGGTTTGCAGGCCAGCATCGGTGCGGTCCTCCACCCAGCTTTCGCTAGGCTTCAACCTAGCCACGGATAGATCGACCGGCTTCGGGTCTGCCGCCTATGACTCAAGGCGAACGCACCTTGCCCCTCGTTGCCTGCGGGCACTCGCTTTCGCTCCGGCTGCCCCCTTCCGGGGTTAGCCTCGCCATAGACGGAAACTCCCTGGTCCGTTTTTCGAAACGTACGATGGGACGCTGCCTTCCCTCTGATTGCAGAGGTGCAACGCTTTCACGCCCCAACCGTCTGTAACCATCTGGTTTTAGGCTCTTTTCACCTCTCTTTTTGAGGTGCTTTTCAACTTTCGCTCACGCTACTAGTACACTATCGGTCTCAGGACATGTTTAGGGTTAGGAGTTTATGTCTCCCATATTCACACGCGATATCCAACGCGCGCTACTCTGGAGTCTCCGCATGCTTCCGTTCGGTCTACCTCTACAGGACTGTCACCCTCTCCGGTGCGCCGTTCCAGGCGACTTCGAGTTCACCGAGTGGAAGTAACGGAGTCCGAACACCACATGTCCCCTGTCTCTCGACGGGGGATTTGGTTTGCCCTGCACCGCTTTCCTTCGCCAGTACTCACGGCATCGCCGTTGCTTTCTTTTCCTGCGGATACTGAGATGTTTCACTTCTCCGCGTTCCCGATCCCGGGCGGGATCGCCACGGGTTTACCCGTGGCAAGAGGTCTCATTAGGCAATCTCCGGATCAAAGGCTCCATGCGCCTACCCGGAGCATATCGCTGCTTGGCACGACCTTCCTCAGTGCCTGAGCCGAGCCATCCACCAGATGGCGTAGCAGCTCTTTCCGTCCAGATTGCGTATGCAGTGACCGCATACGAGCAACGCACCGCGCTGCTCCTTGGTCCTTACCAACCGATGCCGGGCACCGGTTGGCGTGAACATGATGGACCGGATGGGATATCCTGCCGAACGCCAGAGCGAACGGCATTTGAACCCATGGCCTCCTGCTTGCAAAGCAGGCGATCTTCCGCTGATCTACCGGCCCATGACTGCACCAGCACAAATATGACCTTTGGTCGGCTGAAAGTTGCGTAGGAGGTGATCCATCCGCACCTTCCGATACGGATACCTTGTTACGACTTAGCCCCGCTTGCCGAGCACGGGTTTGAACCTGCCATGGCGACAGGCCCTCACCCATACCCAACTCGCCTGGCTTGACGGGCGGTGTGTGCAAGGAGCAGGGGCATATTCACCGTGCCATTTTGAGGCACGATTACTATGGAATCCAGCTTCATGAGGACGAGTTTCAGTCCTCAATCCGAACTACGACCGGGTTTTGAGATTAGCTTCCCCTCTCGGGGTCGCAGCCCACTGTCCCGGCCTTTGTAGCGCGCGTGTAGCCCGAGGGATTCAGGGCATACTGACCTACCGTTGCCCCCTCCTTCCTCTGGTTTATCACCAGCGGTCCCCTTAGTGTGCTCCGTGAGCGGACTCACAGGTGGCAACTAAGGGCAGGGGTCTCGCTCGTTATCTGACTTAACAGAACGCCCTACGGTACGAGCTGACGGCGGCCATGCACCACCTCTCTGTCTATTATTCGGGAAAGGTCTTCAGCCTGACCCACATACGACAGTCTCCCCCGGTGAGCTTTCCGGCGTTGAATCCAATTAAACCGCACGCTCCTCCCATTGCGGTGCTCCCCCGCCAATTCCTTTAAGTTTCAGCCTTGCGACCATACTTCCCAGGCGGCGGGCTTAACGCCTTCGCTTCGGCACTGGACACCCTCGTAGGATCCCCAATGCCAAGCCCGCATCGTTTACGGCCAGGACTACCCGGGTATCTAATCCGGTTCGCTACCCTGGCTTTCGTCCCTCACCGTCGGACCCGTGCTAGGAGAGCGCTTTCGCCACTGGTGGTCCTCCAAGGATTACAGGATTTCACTCCTACCCCTGGAGTACCCTCTCCTTCAACCGGTCCCAAGTCTGGCAGTCTACCCGGCATTCGTCTGGTTAAGCCAGACGATTTACCCAGGCATTTGCCAGACCGGCTACGGACGCTTTAGGCCCAATAAACTCGACTGCCACTCGGACTGCGGGTGTTACCGCGGCGGCTGGCACCCGTCTTACCCAGTCCTTCCTCCAGATGCTTTGTAGGCATCTGAACAGCCTACGCTTTGCGTAGGCACTTGGAATCCCCCCGTCACTCTGTCGAGCATTGCGGAGGTTTCGCGCCTGCTGCGCCCCGTAGGGCCTGGACTCGTGTCTCAGAGTCCATCTCCGGGCTCCCCCTCTCAGGGCCCGTACCCGTCATCGGCTAGTGAGGACGTTACCCTCACTACTACCTGATAGGCCGCAGAGCCATCCTCAGGTGCCGCAGCTTTCAGCCTCGAAGCATTCCAGCAGTCGAGACCTATGGGGTATTATTCCCAGTTTCCCGGGATTATCCCCCTCCTGAGGGCAGGTTCTCCACGTGTTACTGAGCCGTCCGCCAAGGGTCTAAACCCTTTCAACTCGCATGGCTTAATCAAATTCCAATAGCGGCAGTCTCCGGCAGGATCAACCGGTGTTATGGCGGGATATGTATGGCTGGTCGAGTAGGTAAAGGAAGCCGACCAAATATGGCCATTGTACTGGTGCGTCTGTCGGATTCGAGAGAGCACGCTCTCTCAAGCGGAGTTCTCAAATCCCCATACTATGTCACCCAAGGTGGAACAGTCCCCGTCATAGCAAAAGCTCGGGGAGAGCCGAAAGACTTGGGCGTGCAGACATCCAAAAGGAAACCCCGTTTATAAGGGTTGCGGTGGGTTTCCTCGCCCCCGACAGCCGGGCTTATATACCCAACGCGTCGGCGGCGCTGCCCGACCGCGCTTTCCGGCGTCGGCGCTCCATCGTGGCGCCCGGCGACCGGTCGCGAAATACGGACGGCTGGATGCATCGTCCGCCTGTATAGCGCCGTGGTACAAAAACCTTGTGGCTACCGCCGGAGCAGCCATCCGAGCAACCGAGGCACGAGCAGCCACGCCAGGGGTATCAACGCCCACACCCTGCCGGCGAGCAGGTTGTAGTCATGCAACAATGTGTCCCATGGATTCCCCATGACGTAGTGGCCGAAGCCAAACTCGAACAGCACGGTCAGCACAAGCCACATGATGCCGAGCAGCCACAGGTCCATCATTGTGTAGGACACGTCGACGTAACGGAGAAACGCGTAGACGGCAAGCAGCAGCACGACGAGAAAGATAACGGTTGACAGCACATGGCCAGCATGCTCACCCAGCCGGGGCGCCCAGATCTTTTCGCGCAAGCCAGCGTTGACGATGGCGAAGGGAAAAAACAGGATCCAGAGGCCAAGGGCATACAGCAGCAGCTTCGGTTCCATGCCGCGAAAGACCGGATTGCTATTTTAAATTTGCGAAGATGAACACTACACTCTTCCCCCGCATCATAAAACCATTATTCCAGCGTACGCATCAACTCGTCTTCCCCGGCAACGTCATCCTCGTCCCGGATGGCCTCGATGTCCTCCGGCGTGGGTTCCTCTTCCGGCGCGATTTTGTCAACCAGCCGGGCGTAGAGCTTGAGGAGCATGTCCAAATCCCTGCGGATGTGCGCAATCTCGTCGCTCAGCCCCATGAAAAAAGAGACCGCTCAGGATATGTAAAACCTTGCTTACAGCGTGCTCAATTTGTGTTATAGCCCCAGCGAGTTGCTGATCACTAACCCCGCCGTGAACCGTACTTCCTTATAGATTTTTCTCTAACCGCCTCTTTTTGGATTTGTAATCGTTACTCCCAATACATTACGGGCGTGGCATCTATATCCGTGTTGACACCAGACTGTGGCGAGAACCATGCGTTACCTGAATAACGGCCTACATGAATACCGTTTATATCAACGAGCCACAGTGACGGTAAAATTTCTCGGTTTTTATTAAAAACCAGAGCGCCGCTATCACCGCTATCGCTTGGGTAGGTAGCAAGCATTTGGGTATAAACCCAGCCGTGAAAATCATTACCAGTCCATATTGTTACCTTGGTATCTGTCACAGTTCCATCAACCAGTCCAGACGTAATACCCGACATGTAAACGTGCTGTCCTTCTGAAGGGTCAAAATTTCCCTGAACCATACCAGTACTGCCGCTTGAATAGAGATAAATATATCCGCTGGTATTGCAATATCCATACCCTTCCGTTTTTACGAAAGCAGAATCGGAATACACATTTTGCTGGCTGGCATCAACGATATATCCGGTTAAATATCCTGATGTTGGCTGCCACATAGCATAATTTATGGGTGTTGGTTTGGGACCGGCACAGAGATGCCCTGATACCACATAGCCTCTATCTCCGTTCCTTTCAGCGGAGTAACTGATTGTAGATGTATGGGTATATCCGTAAGGGTCTGGGTTTTGACATTGGATGCCTCCCCGTATTGGGCGGAATTGCTCGTCTCGTGCATCCAAAATCAATGAATCCTCATCAACCTCTTCGAATACCACTGGCACATCCTCCATGCCTTCCAGGCGTGCCGCTCGTTCAAAGAGCCCGTAGACCTCGTCCATCACGGCTTCTTTTGCCGTGCAGTTTTCAGCTATTCCCACCACATGGTACCCAGATGTAACGCCGTAGGTGCGCACCTCGTCGGGAACGTCACCGGCTTGATGTATCTCGTCTATCCGGTCGTTTGTCCGGCTGAGCGTGTCTATCCAGTCCCATCGTTCCTCCTGCGTGTCGAACGCCGGGATGTCCCCGTAGACGGCGACTGTCGACGGTTCTTGTCGTGCAGCATCCAGCGTTTCCGGGCCAAACGTGAGTTCTGGCTTCGGCGGCCGTGTGGAGCGGGAACAGGGAAGCTGGTCCAGCACGTGCTTTAATGCCTCTGGTCCGCCCGCGGTCGTCTGCTGCACCATGTTTTTAAGAAATGCGATGCCTTCGCTCTCGCTCATGTTCGCCCATTGCAGGAACCCATCGGCGATATCACGGCGGTACACCGGGGAAACGTTTTCTCTGGACAGCATGTCCCTGTCTGTTCCCAACGCTTCCATAAAATCAATCATCTCATCCCGGATCAGGATCGGGTCTTCATCTGCCGGTTCATGCCCGGCGGCTGAAACCACCGAGCCGAAAACCAGCACTGCAAACGCCACACCCGTTGCCAGGGTTTTATAGTTCATATATAGCCACCTCGTTTTGTTTCACGGCCAAGGGATGTATCCCTCGCCACTAGCTCTATCAGACAGCATTTTATATACCTCCCGAAAGTGTTCGGGCGCGACCGAACACAATGCGAAGGTATATCAAATAGCCAGGCAGATATCAAGCAGCAAAAGTCCAAGAACTGTGGCACAGTAAATCAAATGCCAAAGTTGTAGATCCATATAGGCCAGACGTGGTCGACGGCTATACCGCTGGCGCCGCCGTAACGGCCGGCGACGGTTATCTCGGCGGGCTGCCACACGACAATGACAGGCTCATCCCATGTCCAGGTGTAGGGCGGCTCGGAGAGCACCCTCCGCGGCCTGTGCTCGTAGCTTTCCACGGTGACATAGAATGCGACACTGTCAATCCTGGATTCATCGCTCACCTCTGCCTCGACCGTGATTTTACCGAAAATGATGGTTCTCTCCGTGGGCAGTATCTCCCGGTCGAACAGGTAGAGGTACTGTTCCCTTGGCCGCGTGATGGTGAGCTGCGGCGGCGGCGTATCATCGCATTTCACTATCCACGCGTTGCGGTCGAAGGGCTCTGTATAGGTTTTCCCTGCCGCTACATAATAATATCCGTCGACGGCTACCAGGGCATCCGCTCCTTCTCTGACTGGTCCTCCCAGTTTTTTGGTCCACAGTTCGTTGCCTTGCTCGTCGACTCGTACCAGCCACGCATCGGATCCTCCGACGCTGATGACGGACTGTGTCCCGGTGAGCACGTAGCCGTCGTCCACCCGGTCGAAGTCCCACACGTGTTCCAGTCCATTGCCGTATGCTTTGCTCCACTGCTGGTGTCCCTGTTCGTCAACCTTTATCAGGAAGGCCTGGCCGCCCATGGGGGTGTACTCCGTGCGGCCCGCCAGCACATAACCATCGTCTGCCCGGGCTACAAATGAGCGTGTCTCAAACTGGCCCCATCCGTAGGTTCTGTTCCACTGTTCGACACCGTTTTCGTCTACCTTGATAAGCCAAGCGTCTCTCCCGCCATTGGTTTCATATGAATAGCTCATCCCGGAGATCACGTAGCCGTCGTCGGTCTGCAGGACGTCGTCACCATAGTCGGTGTAGGCTCCACCGAACGTCCGGTTCCACATTTCGTTACCCTGCCAGTCGACTTTGACCAGCCAGACATTTGAATCGTGATCGTCGCCCGGGGATCTGATGTTCCCGACCATCAGGTAGCCATCTCCCGTATTTATCACCTTATTGATATTGTCTAGGTCTCTGCCGTCGTAGGTTTTGTTCCACAGCATGTTTCCCTCATGGTCGACCTTGATGAGCCAGAAATCTCCTCTATCCGCTGCCAGGGACTCCGTGTATCCGCCTATCAGGTAACCGTCCTCTGCCTCCACGACGCTCTGCGCGACATCGTATCCCCACCCGCCAAAGGTTTTGTTCACCAGCTCGTTGCCATTTTTGTCTATTTTGAGGAACCAGGCATCACAGGTATCCGGGCCATGACCGAAAGACCAGGTTCGCCCTGCGAGGATAAAACACCCATCCAAGGTGTATTGTATATCACACAAATCATCCGCATGTTTCCCTCCGAATTCCCTGTTCCATTCTCCGTTGTCAGCCAATGCCTGCATACCGCCATTGATGTCTGCATCGGGGCTGCTGCCGGACCCTATTTCATGGGTGGCTGCAGCACCACCATAACATTGCGGAACGGCTCCTGTAGACCCGATTGCCGTGCACAGCAACAGAAAAACTACTATTAAGGAATGTCCTTTGTCATGCATTTTTTCCGACAGCAAATATAATGAAATCTTTTATATATATCCATCGAAAGTGTTCGATGGTCGTCCAACGGAATCGGAAGATATTCATCGGAAATTATGTGTTGTCAGGGAAGTTTCACGTCGGCGCCGATGAGGCTGCAGTAGATGGCGTCCTCTATCCACGGTTTCTGGAAGGCAAGCATGTCAAGCTCAAATATCCATCTCCCGCTTTCGCCGACAATGGTTCCGAAGTTCCAGGCGACGAGACCCGGTATTTGCAGGAGGATGCCGGTTGTGGTGTCTCCGTCCGGCGTGGTGTATCTCAGTCGTTCGATGGCGTAGCCCATGAAGGAGGAAAACCACCATCCGAAAAACGTGTGTTCCACGTCAACGGTTTTCTCGCCGTTTGCCACAGAGACGAAATGAGGAAATCTGACGTTTACGTTTCCCCAGAACGCTTCGGAGGAATACAGGAACGTGTCGTTTCCCTCGGTGCTGCCGGCGAACACGACGTCGTCGGTCGTGTTTATCCTGACCTCTATCTCTACATCCACGGCCGGGGCGGTCATGGCCACCAGATACCAGGGAGTCGCTGAAAGCGATATATTCCACCGGGTGAACACTCCCCCACAGGTGCTATTATCATAGGTGAGAGTGTTATAGGTATAGTTAAAGGGGCCCACACTGGCATGGAAAAACCGATCCGACTCATTGTGCTGAATAATTCGATGTGACCACATGTAATGATAGGTAGTGAAATTCGTCAGGATAAAACCGCGGACGTTTTCCCGTGCGTGGACGATGTCGCCGGAGATGTTGACGCGCAATTCCTTGATTTCTGCGGGTGAGGACGGCAGCAGCTTCACTGCATACCATGAGCTGTCATTGACCGTCCTGTCGTGAAAGGAGTTACCTCTCATGGCGGAGCTGTTTGAGAGCCTATCTTCTGGAACAGAGATAGAAGAGGTAGAATCATTTCGCGGGATGACAATAACTCCCAGCAGCAACATTCCCAACAGGATTGCCAATATTTTTTTCATATAGGTCACCGTCTTTAGTCCTGCATTTTAAATAAATATAGAGGGAAAAGAGTACTTATGGTTTTTGTCTGTTTAGTTGTTTTTCAGCCAGAAATAAAGAGTTTCCGTATTTTCGTTGTTCCCCTCGTTACTTTCGTCTATGTCGTCTAGGTAGTCGGTATCGACGATGATATCATGGAAGCCCCGAGCAGAGAACGTATCGGAATAGACATATTTCCATTCTCCGGCATCAAGACTCGTAATGGTGTCGGTGCCTATGCAATACGATTTATCATCCAGGTAGAATGCGGTTTTGAAATGTGCGGTTACGTCGACAGTGCCGATATTGCGGACTTTTGCTCGTACGCCTCTACCATCTGAGATGAAATATTTTTCCACGCTTCCATCGACCACTATGAGATCCGGCTTATGGGTAGCACTTTCAGCAGGTTGCACTAGTGCTCCGAGCAATATCGTCGTTACCATCAATCCAGCCATTGCCACGATTGCTATCTTTTTCATTTTCCCTCTTTTTTCGACCCTCTCCGGAAGGGTTCTTTTCTCGTTCCGCCGAAGCCGTTTCTTTCTCCATCTCCAAGTCCCTGCAACTACATCTGACAACATTTTATATACCTCCCGAAAGTGTTCGGGCGCGACCGAACACAATGCGAAGGTATATCAAATAGCCAGGCAGATATCAAGCAGCAAAAGTCCAAGAACTGTGGCACAGTAAATCAAATGCCAAAGTTGTAGATCCATATAGGCCAGACGTGGTCGACGGCTATACCGCTGGCGCCGCCGTAACGGCCGGCGACGGTTATCTCGGCGGGCTGCCACACGACAATGACAGGCTCATCCCATGTCCAGGTGTAGGGCGGCTCGGAGAGCACCCTCCGCGGCCTGTGCTCGTAGCTTTCCACGGTGACATAGAATGCGACACTGTCAATCCTGGATTCATCGCTCACCTCTGCCTCGACCGTGATTTTACCGAAAATGATGGTTCTCTCCGTGGGCAGTATCTCCCGGTCGAACAGGTAGAGGTACTGTTCCCTTGGCCGCGTGATGGTGAGCTGCGGCGGCGGCGTATCATCGCATTTCACTATCCACGCGTTGCGGTCGAAGGGCTCTGTATAGGTTTTCCCTGCCGCTACATAATAATATCCGTCGACGGCTACCAGGGCATCCGCTCCTTCTCTGACTGGTCCTCCCAGTTTTTTGGTCCACAGTTCGTTGCCTTGCTCGTCGACTCGTACCAGCCACGCATCGGATCCTCCGACGCTGATGACGGACTGTGTCCCGGTGAGCACGTAGCCGTCGTCCACCCGGTCGAAGTCCCACACGTGTTCCAGTCCATTGCCGTATGCTTTGCTCCACTGCTGGTGTCCCTGTTCGTCAACCTTTATCAGGAAGGCCTGGCCGCCCATGGGGGTGTACTCCGTGCGGCCCGCCAGCACATAACCATCGTCTGCCCGGGCTACAAATGAGCGTGTCTCAAACTGGCCCCATCCGTAGGTTCTGTTCCACTGTTCGACACCGTTTTCGTCTACCTTGATAAGCCAAGCGTCTCTCCCGCCATTGGTTTCATATGAATAGCTCATCCCGGAGATCACGTAGCCGTCGTCGGTCTGCAGGACGTCGTCACCATAGTCGGTGTAGGCTCCACCGAACGTCCGGTTCCACATTTCGTTACCCTGCCAGTCGACTTTGACCAGCCAGACATTTGAATCGTGATCGTCGCCCGGGGATCTGATGTTCCCGACCATCAGGTAGCCATCTCCCGTATTTATCACCTTATTGATATTGTCTAGGTCTCTGCCGTCGTAGGTTTTGTTCCACAGCATGTTTCCCTCATGGTCGACCTTGATGAGCCAGAAATCTCCTCTATCCGCTGCCAGGGACTCCGTGTATCCGCCTATCAGGTAACCGTCCTCTGCCTCCACGACGCTCTGCGCGACATCGTATCCCCACCCGCCAAAGGTTTTGTTCACCAGCTCGTTGCCATTTTTGTCTATTTTGAGGAACCAGGCATCACAGGTATCCGGGCCATGACCGAAAGACCAGGTTCGCCCTGCGAGGATAAAACACCCATCCAAGGTGTATTGTATATCACACAAATCATCCGCATGTTTCCCTCCGAATTCCCTGTTCCATTCTCCGTTGTTTCCCTTGTTCTCTGTGGAGGGTATGGTATGGATACTGTTTGAGGAAACAAGGATCAATGGTATCGAGATGCAGAGTAAAGCGGTGAATATTTTTTTCATCGTATCGCTCATTTTTATATGTATTGTTTCTATTTCAACATTTTTATTAAATAAAGGGGAAAGGGAACCCTTTGTTTTCAGGGCCCATAGAAGTTAATCTGGTTGCTGTTGCCGATTTCGTTGGGAGTGATTCGTCCGGTGTCGTCGTCAAAATCGTAGTCATCATCTACGTCATACCATGCGGCCCAGACTAACTCGGAGCAGTAATAGCCGTATCCCAACGAATACTTGTAGGTGTCGTCTACCTGTTTGGTCTTGGTCAATCCCCAGAAGGATTTGTAGTCGAACGGCCGTGGTTTATCGTCGTAGTTTCCCACTTCCCATTTGCGCTCTGCTTTATCTGCTGCAAATTTGGCAGCGTTTTCCCGCTCGGTTGGGCTGGCACCTATCACTTCTCCATATTCTCGGTCGCTATAGTTGGTGGAGTTCCATATTTCTGTCAGTGGGCTCCATTCTACTCGTCCATAGTCTTCGTTGCCTGCGTAGGATTTCTCGTGTATTGACTTGTAGTTTAACGGGTAGCATGCTCACTCCAGTTTTGTCCAATTTTCAAAGTGGGGGTTGGCCTCTAGTATGTCACCGCCGCCGTCATACAGTGCGGCGTGGTCCCATCCGTAGAGGTCAAAAAATCCGCTGCTTTCCGCAACGATGACGTCTCCCCTGTTGTCTGGCGCTGGTGGAGACGCTGAAACCATTGGGAGCAGCGACATGCTTACGCTCAATAATCCCGCAAATAGAACAGCGGTCAATATTTTTCTTCTCATTTTTACCTCTTTTTACGACCTCATCCGGTGAGGTTCTTTTCTCGTTCCGCCGGAGCCGTTTCTTTCTCCATCTCCAAGTCCCTGCAACTACATCTGAAAACGTCTTATATACCTCCCGAAAGTGTTCGGGCGCGACCGAATGGGCCGGGGAAGAAGCTGAGGTAATGACAATTCTTACCCATAGAAGTAGGTGTAGAATGTCTTGAGCGGTGATGTCCAGCTCTCCCAATAACCCCATATCCATGGCCTCATGAACTTAACTTTGTAGTCGTTGTAAATGCATACTTCGTCCCTACTGATAAAGGGATAATTTCTGAGAGTATAACCTGGTTTAGCATGGTATGTATACTTTCCTACATTTTTATCTTCAGCGATGTCGTGCCACCAGGATACTAACCCTTCGCTAACATCTCCTTGGTCAATTACAGGAACGTCCGATATGCTATAGCTCCATTCCTGCGACGCCGTAATTTGAGCGCCCATTTGACCAGCTGTCACTCCAATGTTGACAGTATTTGTCCCGACGCCCGGAGTTGTAGTTGGGTCATAATCCACAATATCTTGGATATAAGAGGCAGGATTCCAATGAACATCATGGTCGGTGTATGTATCTGCAGTTCTCCAATTACTATCATATTTGGAATATCCACCTATAGTCTGTAAATGGGCTTTTATATTGAACCAGTCGTAAGTGGAAGAACCATCATTTTGCAGTTTAAAAACTTCACACCAGATATTAAACCGGCCTCTTGGTTCCCAGTCATCGTAGCTGTACCAACTCCAGATGTATGTAGGATTCCAGCTTCCGGTTGAAGTAGTTATCTTCTCCGGGGTTTTCTTTTTGGTATTTTTTATCCATTCGATTATCTCCTTTGCGCTGGAGACGGGGTGTTTCTTTAGATCGGTACTGACAAAATGTTGGTACCCTACATCTTTATCATCGTGATATAAGTAGGAGTTAATTGTTACTTCAAACTGTGGAATACTAACTCCCAACTTATTTCCGCTGTCTCTATTCAAATGGAGTATTAGGTTTGATAAGAAAGTCGCATTGTCTCCATAAGCAATTATGGGGGTACCATTTTGCATAGCAGATACCATCCAAGTATCCACGGCCCTTCTTTCATTAGAAGATAATGAATTCCTCCATTGACTGTCTACAAAAATTGCAGAGAAATTCTGGTTTTGTATAGTCTGAGATATAACCACTTTACTGGCCGTTTGTACCGCGTCAGTAAACCCAGTTTCCTGAGCTAACAACAATATTGGGTTGTCCGGCATCCATATTTTTTCGGCAGCATCATTTACTACAGGCTTTGTCGCAATTGATGAAATAGCCATAACAAACAGTAATGCGATTACCATTCCCACGCCAAATATTCTCCACTTGTTTTCCATTTTTACCACCATATGCCAAACATGCCTTGTTTTAAAAGCTCTCCGAAAGTGTTCGGAAACGACCGAACACAATGCGAAGGTATTAATAACGGATAGAAAAGCGGGTTGATGCAGGCTGGCAAAAGTCAGGGCAGTTTCACATCGGCGCCGATGAGGCTGCAGCAGGGGAAGGAATCTTTCATCCCAAGCACGGACATATTTAATCCAAATTTCCAGGTGCCACTGTTCCCCCTTCAAAAGAATCAGGGTTTTGCAATAATACCGGCTGTATAACCAAAAATGTGTTTGGGGAGCCATATACCAATAAAGCCAAAAGCAATTCCTCGAAAGCCGGAGGTAATTTTCCAATGGCCGAGTAACCCCTGCGTTTCAAGCGTGCAATAATTTGAGCCCAGCGGGAGACCAACAAAATAGACAGCCGGTATAGCAAGTTTAGGCATATTGTGGGTCATATTCTCGACTTCGCTTAAAAAAATCCAGATCGGGTATAATATTTTCCCGATAATTGTATTCTCCCATCCGCAATCAAGCAAAAGGTGACCAAGAATGATTACCGTCATTGTAAGGGGAAATTGGAGGGCGGTAATTTCAATGATGCGAAGTGTAGCCGTTGCCTCCATGAAACAATAGGCGTTCAGATAAAATAACCTTTCTTGGTATAAAAGAGAAGGATGTACATAATTACTTCTACTATTAAATATATATTTTCCGTCCGTTCCACTTAGTAGGGATGTTGCCTCCTGTATACTTAATCTTTCTGGCAGGAGGTCAAGCTGTTTAAGTTTTATAGAAGTCTCTTTAATTATGGTATAGGCTTTCTTTTTCTCAAAAAATCCTGCTTCTTCATCATGAATTATTCGCACTGCCTCTTTTGTCTTATTCAGTTGTTCATCTAATCTTGCTTTTTCATTTTTTGTAATTGCCTTTGTTATTGTTTCAACGCCCTTCTGAGTGAAAACACGACAGGTGATATTAACGGTTTCTTGCCTATAAAAAGGATGCTTATCGATTATTTTTGACGTTATACTTTGAGAAAAAGCTGTACTTAAAAACTGTGTTCCAACTAAAAGAAAAGCAATTATGGCAACTGCCATTATTTTTGTAGCACGGCTTTTTCTTTTCATTTTATTTTATAATCGCAATAATATCTATAAACTTTTGCAAAGAGAAAAAGAGGGAGAAGGTTTTTTATAGCCATTTCGACACTATCCATTTCGCGGCATTTTGTATAAGGCTCCAGCTTGCAGAAGTTTCTGTACCTCCCGCCCATTGGTATTTGGTATATGCGGGCCCGTTTTCCTCAACATGTCCCCCACTCCAGCTATGAAGTTCTGGATGTTGTCCAAAAATAACTATTCTCCCGCCAGAATCATATGGATAAGTTGTTGCCAGTAGGGAAGCCATGTTATCTATATCTGTTTCTATAACATTTCCGTTGCTGTCATGTATTTTTTTGTCATTGTTTTGACTTGGTTCCTCAGCATATGTGGCTAATGTATCCGCATTATCAATGTCATGAAATCCCGGTCCGCCCCAGAATCTCAGATTTTTGTTAACGTTTCTTGTACCAAGTACCTGATAAGCTAAATTGGTATCCTCGATGTGTGATGTTAATGGGATGCCATGTTCGTAGCTAGGATATCCAGATAGGCAGCCTTTTTCAGCGTATTCCATCTCTTCCCCCTGTGGGACAACTCCGGTTTCTTGGCAATTATTTGCATAAGCATCCACCATTTGGAGATGATATTCAGGGTACGGGGTGCTCCACCATTCTTTATCCCTATGAGCCCAGCATGCAAACGTCGCTCCCCCACATGTTCCTATATATCCTCCTCCGTTTTCAACGAAGTTTTTTATATTGTTTCTAAATTGTTTATTTTTCCAATGCCAAGGACCGCCAATAGCTGTTTGGTCATCATAATAATCGTCATCTCCAGGTGCTGCAAGCAACTTATATCCATTTGATAGTTCCCCGCCTCTAATATCATTGTATGTTACGTATTTTTTAATCCAGAGTTTATAGGTTTTCCCATCAACGGTAAACATAGGGGTTTGTTCTATTGCTTTGGCAATATTGTAGGTTACACTTTCTGACCATACATCGCCCTCTCCGGTATCAGTGACATTGTATACAGCTACAGCCAAATAAATTGGGGAAGTAGCATTTACTGTCGGAATAGAAACCGATTGTGGTTCTGTCGGAATCAGCATTGGTAGACAGAAGGCTATACACACTATTGCCAAAATTCTCGTTGTTTCTTTCATTTTTTCCTCCATCTCTCAGCCCTCTCCGGTGAGGTTCTTTTCTCGTTCCGCCGCAGCCGTTTCTTTCTCCATCTCCAAGTCCCTGCAACTACATCTGAAAACGTCTTATATACCTCCCGAAAGTGTTCGGGCGCGACCGAACACAATGCGAAGGTATTTAGCAGACCACTTTGGTGATAGGTACCTAATAATTAGCTTACGCCCCTTTTCTTCGCTATGTGGGGGGTCAGGCAGCGATATGATTAGAAAAACTTCCACAGGATGAGTGTGTCCGTTCCGCCATATGCTCCTTCTGTATCATATGGGACTATCTTGAGAGTATGTTTTCCAAGAGACATTTGTCTCCATAGCCATTCATAGGGTGCCTCGTCATCGCTATACTTGAGGGCATCGTCGACGTAAAATTCAATCTTTTCGAGCTCCTCCAACACCCTGACTTCGACCGTGATTTTCCCGATGGCCAATATTCCGTCTTCTTCAAAGATGGGGTATTTTTCTTCGTCAAAGAGATACCAGTACCGCTCTCTGGGTCGATCGATGGTTGCCAGCGTCAGATTATGTATGAATTGGCGGACCACTCCCTGGACGCCGCCAGCTATAAAGTCCTCGTGTCCATCGCGGTTATAATCTCCTGACGTCAATCCTCCGAGATTCATATTGTCACTATATCCTTCCGGGTTATCGGGAAGCCTACAGATAAAAAAGGGGTCGTAGATGCCGTGTTTATTAACTACAAGATATATCTGGTTAAAGATACCCGCGATAATATCGACATGACCGTCGCCATTATAGTCAAGTGATGTAAGACTCGCCGACCCA
Organism: uncultured Thermoplasmatales archaeon; assembly: GCA_964414415.1. Classification (GTDB taxonomy): domain Archaea; phylum Thermoplasmatota; class E2; order UBA202; family DSCA01; genus CAZESS01. The sequence goes on from CAYPWJ010000010.1 coordinate 49,080, forward strand.
GGTACATTAGAAATGTCCAGAATAATTTTTCCCGACCCAGACTCAAAGCAGGTCGATACATTCGAATCCACCTGGTTTTCTTTTACATACACGTGTCCATAATTACTTCCTTCTTCTGTTTCCGCTGCAACCAGAAAATCAATGTCTCCATCCCTATCGTAATCGGTCGAGGTAAGCCCCCAGCTTGCATGACCAAAGTCGTGGATGATGCCGGCACTCGTAAAATTTCCGTCTCCATCATTCACATAGAATTCGACTTTGCCGCTGTTGTCACCCACCATGAAATCAATGTCTCCATCCCTGTCGTAATCAGCCGAGGTCAACTGTGGATTAATCCTGTTTTCAGGATCAAATGGGATGCCTGGGCCATGCCATGCGACCATTGTCAGATTGCTGAACTGGTTATTCCCATCGTTGAACAGGAGGTTCACCGTCCCGTTTACCTTCACCGGCCACCCCTGATACCACACATATTCTGAGTAGGTGAACATCAAGTCGATGTCACCGTCATTGTCGAAGTCTCCTGAATCCAGGTCATTGATGTAGCTATATGAAAAGGTAAAAACATCATCTCGTGTAAAGGTGCCATTGCCATTGTTATAAAAGATGGAAATGGCAGCTCGTGAAAACGGGCAGGTCGCAGAGGATACCGCGACATCAATGTTTCCGTCTCCATTGAAATCAGCGGATGTCAGTCCCCATGCGGTCTGCCCTAATTCGATGATCTCCTGCACATCAAAAAACGATGCATCCATATCACCTCCATTCAATTCCAAACCACCACCTGTTTTTTGACTATTTTTGCAGATGTTCGACAGAGCAATATTTCTATACGGAAACATCGAGGTTGGTAGGGCATCTGAATTTCCTATCGTTTGCACCGATGTCTCTTGGCAAGCGTTGCATGTTTCCTCATTGCTTTCGGCCATGCCAGGGATGCCGCTCGCCCCGACAAGCATTGCCACCGCAACAACCGCTGCCTTTTCGAGCATAGAGTTTTTCATTTTTCTTTCCCTTATTCAAGTGGTATAGATTTAAATAAATTAGGGAAGAGAGGTAGGCCGTGTACTCATGGATAGGTTTTTTATGTCAGAGAGAACCAAAGGCTGTCTGATTCCCAGTTGTTGTTCTCGTTAGTCTCGGCAATATCATCATCACAATCTACATGCGCCTGTACGGTTTCTGTTCCACTGGCTGTAAAGTAGGGAGATTGTGCCTCCTGGGTTTCACCGGCATCTATAACGCAGTGGTCGTCATATCCAACAGAGTCGCCTCCAACGAAAAACTGTGTATGGAAATTGGTGGATATATCTTCGTTTCCCTGGTTTTTAATATCTGCTGTGAGATACCACGCATCATATAGCTGGCTCCAGTGTCGCTCTATGCTTCCGTCGATGACTGTTAGGTCGGGTCCATGGGTTGCACTTTCTGCCTGTAAAACGATGCCTGAAATCCCGGTCAGCAAGAGGGCGGTTACCAATGCGAAGGGTATTATGTTTTTCATGCTTCCTCCATTTCTTTCGACCCTCTCCGGAAGGGTTCTTTTCTCGTTCCGCCAGAGCTGTTTTTTCCTCCATCTCCAAGTCCCTGCAACTACATCTCACAACATTTTATATACCCCCCCCCCCCCCCCCCCCCCCCCCCAGGCAACGACCCGCTCAAGCCCCCCACAAGAAAAA
>CAYPWJ010000011.1:0-5509 GCA_964414415.1 uncultured Thermoplasmatales archaeon
AATGATAGAGCGAGAGGTGACAAAAAGTGAAACGAAATAATTCGCAGATAAGACAGTGACCGGCAGGGTGACGACACAGACCCAAGGGGACGCCGCCCACGGCACCCCACCGGAATGCTAGCAAAGTGACTATATACAATGAGAGATAGAGAGAGATATAGAGATGCGGCCAAAGACGCCGGCGTCAGCCGGAGTCCCCCCGCCTCCGGCGAAGCACGACAGCTGCCGCGACGCCGATAACGGCGATACCGACGATCGCGATGACGACCGGCGGCGTCGCCGTCGTCGGCTCGTGGACGACAAGCTGCCGGGTCGTCGTGTCGTTGCCGCCCGCCGCGCTCTCAACATACAATGTAACGTTATAGGTGCCCGCCTCGCTGTAGGTATGCGACGGCGCCCGCCCCATGCCGGATGAGCCGTCGCCGAAGCTCCACCGCCACGAGACGATGTCCTCCCCCGCCGCATGCGACCTGTCCTTGAACTGCACCGGGCTGCCCGTGGTCGGCTGCCACTGCGTCCACCCCGCCATCCAGGAGAAATCCGCGTACATGTCCTCCACCGCCGTGGCTGCCACCCTGAACCGCTTGACCTCATAGGGGTCTGTCAGGGTGAACCGGAGATAAAAACTCTGGCTGCTGCCCGGCTCGGCCATACCGGTCGTGACACGAAACGAAAAACGAAACAGTTCATATTCATCCGACAGGTCACCGTCCTCTTTCTCCACCCGGTCGAGCTCCACCGCATCGGCCTGCGAGGGGTCACCGAGATAGAGCGTCCCCGTGGATACAGAGCGTTTTTCACCCATGGTGGTAAGGTTCACCCTGACGTTCCGGTAGGGTTTCCCCAGGACGACCTCGTCCGGCAGCGTAGAGCTGTCGATCCAGGCCGGCTGCCCGGCCGCCGGCAGCGAACACGACAGCATCGCTGCCGCAAGCACGATAGCCACGATAGATGCACGGCGCCACGTGGATGTCATCACCCTGTATCCACGCAGCCGTTAAAAGCCTTGCGGGAACACCGCAATCCGTATCCCCGTCATCAGCCGGTCCAGTGCTTCGCGATGACCATGAGGTCCTTGATGTTCACTGTGCCGTCGCGGTTGACGTCGGCCGCCGGCGCCCAGCCTGGATCCCCTGGCGTCTCCAGCCAGTGCTCCGCCACAATCGAGAGATCCTCGATGCCGACCTCGCCGTCGCCGTTGACGTCCCACGGTGCATAGGTCACCTCGCACCAGGCATCCGGCTCCGTTCCCGCCGAGGGCAGCGGCTCCCGCCGGCCGACGAGGTCGGATGCCACGCTGTAGAACTGGTAGAAGCCGTCGCCCTGCGGCGCCGTGAACTCCCACTGGTACGGCTCCCCGGTATCGGTCCCGTAGACCGTCCAGTTGCCCCAGCTGTCGTTGCCCGCGCTGTATCGATACCACAGCGTGACGTTCGCCACGCCGGCGTCGTCGCTCGCCTCAGCCGCAATAGACATCGTCTCGTTGTCCACGACCGATGGCAGCGGCTGCACCACCGAGCTGGGCGGCTCACAGTCAACGACGACGTCGTTCCATTCCATGCCCTCGACGTTGCCGGCGCCGTCGACGCTGTAGAACTCTATCTCGTATTTGCCGCACGGTGCTTTGCCGTAGGCAGCCCCGAGATCATAGAGGTCGATGGGGTCATACGGCAGCCGGGTCTTCCACACGCCGTACTCCCGCCAGTTGAACAGGATCTCCCACGTGCCGGCCGCCTCGTTCCATTTGAACACCCGATAATATGTATGCGCGACGCCGGAGCTCGCGCCGGCCGGCGTGTCGATGGATGCAAGCGTGATCGTCGTGTCAGGGGTGATGTAGTGGACGAGGTATCCCTCGCCGCCCTCGTAGTAGGTGACGTTGTGCACGACGCCGTCGAACACCTTCCACGTGTCAGGCGGCGTCGCCTGCACCGAGACGTTCGCCCAGTCACGGTCCTCCAGGCCCTCCCTGCAGGTCACGTTGACGAAGTTGACGATCGTCGTCCCCTCCTCCAACGACGCTGCGATATCCGCATGGACGGTTATCGTCTCCGTGGCACCGGCCGGCAGCTCCTCGAACAGCCAGGTGTCGTTTCCCGGATCTGGCGACGGCGCGGCACCGGCATACGTCACCGCTGCATCGTAGACATCCCGCACGACGACGTCGGTTGCAGGCGCCGTGCCGGTGTTGGAGACGGCGATGCTATACGTGATGCTGCCGCCCTGCTCAACCACGGCGGAGGACACCGTCTTCTCGATATCAAGCAGCGGCTGCGAGAGCACCGTCGTCGCCTCCGTCGTCTCATTGCCGACATCCTGGTCGCAGGTGACGGCGACCATGTTAAGCAGCTCGGTGTTGTTCGGCATCGTGCCCACGTGCACATGCATCTCGATGCACCGGCCTTGAGACGCGTTGACCCGGGGAATCGTCCATAGGTCGTCGGTGCCGGCGTCCGGTGGCGGCGTCGCCGACGTCAGCGTCACGCCAGCGGGATAGCTCTCCTGCACCACGACGCCGGTTGCGTTGGCGTTGCCGGTGTTGTTCACCCAGACGCGGTAGACGAGCTCGCTGTCCGCCATCACCGGATCCGGGCTGTCGGTCTTCTCGATCGACAGCACGGGCGACGACACCACAGAGCGATTGACGTGGCTGCAGCTCGTCTCGTCGTTCTCGTTGTCACCGTCGCTGTCCCAGTAGGCGCAGGCGGTGTTGTTCACCCACGTGCCGTTGTCCAGCGGGAAGTCAACCGACACGTTGAACGAGATAACGACGGTTGCACCGACGTCGACCCTGCCGTTCCATCTGATCATCCTGCCGCCGGCGTCATAGCTCACGTTGCCCGCGCTGGCTGCAAGCGTACCCGGGATGAGATCCGTGTGCGCCGGGATCACGTCCTGCAGTTCGTCACCGTCATTGTCCAGCTGATGCTTGTCGCCGCTGTTGGAAAGCTCGATGACGTAGTGCACCTCATCGCCGGGCTGCAACGGTTCGCCGCTGACATCGGTTGCCTCCTTCACAATGTCGATCGTCGGAGCCGAGATAACCGTCGTCTCCTCATAGGCCTCGTCGTCCACGCCCTCGTCGCAGCTAACGGTGACGGAGTTGTTGAGCACCGTGTGCTCCAGCACGGAGCTCACCCGCACCTGCACCTCGATCGAGAGCGACGTGTTCGCCGCCAGCAGCGGCACCGTCCACGTTGTATTGGTGCCGTCATCCGGCGCCGGGTCCGCCGAGACAAACGTCACGTTGCCGTCGTAGGTCTCATGCACCGCCAGCCCGGTCGCGTTGGCGTTGCCGGTATTGTTCACCGTGATGGTATAGTTGAGCAGGTACCCGGGATGCGCCGGATCCGGGCTGTCCGTCTTCTCAATCGACAGCACAGGCGACGACACCACAGAGCGATTGACGTGGCTGCAGCTCGTCTCGTCGTTCTCGCCGTCGCCGTCCTCATCCCAATGCACGCAGGCGGTGTTGTTCACCCATGTGCCGTTGTCCAGCGGGAAGTCAACCGACACGTTGAACGAGATAACGACGGTCGCACCGACAGCAACGCCGCCGTCCCACACCACCTCGCCATCCTCCACCGCCGGCAGGCCGTCACTCGCCGACAGCGAACCATCCACATACGACGCATACGCCGGGATCTCGTCCACCAGCTCATGTCCCGTGTTGTTAGCCTGGTCCATGGTGCCCGTGTTGCCGAGCTCTATAGTATATTGTATAGTATCGCCGGGCTCCAGCGGCCCGCCGTTGACGTCCGACGCCGACTTCACGATGGACACGTCAGGCGCCGAGACGACCTCCGTCAGCTCAAACGTCTCATCACCGACGCTCTGGTCGCAGGTCACGTTCACTGAATTGTTCAATATCATGTTATCCAGCGGTGAATCCACCCGCACCTGCACCTCGATCGAGAGCGACGTGTTCGCCGCCAGCAGCGGCACCGTCCACGTTGTATTGGTGCCGTCATCCGGCGCCGGATCCGCCGAGACAAACGTCACGTTGCCGTCATAATCATCCTGCACCACCACACCCGTGGCATTTGCATCTCCTATATTATCCACCGTGATGGTATAGTTGAGCAGGTACCCGGGATGCGTCGTGTCGTCGCTGTCCGTCTTCTCGATCGACAGCACGGGCGACGACCTAATCGACATGTTCGCATGGTCACAGCTCGTCTCGTCGTTCTCGCCGTCGCCGTCGCCGTCCCAATGCACGCAGGCGGTGTTGTTCACCCATGTGCCGTTGTCCAGTGGAAAAGCAACCGACACGTTGAACGAGATAACGACGGTCTCATCCGTCGGCACCGATCCGTTCCAGGTGACGGCGTTGCTGCCGGCGTCGTACGACGCGTTTCCGCGACTCCAGGAAAGCGAGCCGGTCTCATAGGCCGTATATGCCGGGATGGCATCCTCCAGCTCAACGCCGGGGTTGTCGCTCTGGTTCATGGTCCCGGTGTTGACGAGAGAGATCTCGTAGCTGATGAGGTCCCCGGGGCGGAGCGGGGCTCCATCGACGTCGTCGGCCTCCTTCTCTATCGCGACCTCCGGGGCGGACCGGACAGGCGTCTCCACCCACGTCTCGTTGGACACGCCCTCATCGCAGCTAACGGTGACGGAGTTGTTGAGGACGGTGCCGTTCGGCAGCGGCGCGTCGACAGTTACGTTGACGGAGATCGTTTTAACCTCGGAGATATTGAGCGGAAACCGCCAGGCGTTGTTTCCTGTCGCGGGGGAAGGACTGGCATTCTTGAATGAGGTACGCAAGTCATAGGTGTCCTCTACCGTCACGTTGGTGGCATTTCGGTTTCCGGTGTTCTCTATCCGGATGGTATAGGTCAGGATGCCGCCTGCCTGCACCGGGTGAGGATCATCCTCCTTGGTGAGAGCCAGCTCCGGGCTCCACTGCTCCACGTAGAAGGACTCGTTGTCGTAGGCCACGCGCCCGAGGCAGTCCATCGCCCGGATGTCCAGGGTATGGATGCCTTCATCTGAGAAATAAAACGTGAACGGGACATCGACGGGTATCCATGCCCCGCCGTCAACGCGATACGCGACGGTCATGTTGGGGCAGCAGCCAGGCGACGCGTCGATGTCAATCGGCGTGCTGGTTGTAACACCGAAATCTACCTCCTCCTGGGTCTCAACCCGCGGCTGGCCGACGGTCTTCACGATCGACGGCGGCTGGTCGTCCACATGCACCGTCAGCTCCCTGCTGGCCGTATGCCCGAGGCAGTCCGTCGCCCGGAGATACAATGTATGCGTGCATTCCTCCTGGATATAGATGTCACCCGACACCATACGCCAGCTGCCGTCACCGACCCTGTACTCAGTCACCACGTCACCGGGACAACACCCCGGCATATCAACCGCAGACACCGAGATCCCCGTCTCCGGCGTGACACAGTACTCATCCTGGCCAACCGAGCAGTTCGGCTCATCAACCATCGCGGTGATCGACGGCGGCTGGTCGTCCACATGCACCGTCAGCTCCCTGCTGGCCGTATGC
>CAYPWJ010000011.1:5609-46575 GCA_964414415.1 uncultured Thermoplasmatales archaeon
CAGTTCGGCTCATCAACCATCGCGGTGATCGACGGCGGCTGGTCGTCCACATGCAGCGTCAGGTTTTCATACACGATATTTCCCTGCCAGTCCGTCACCCGCAGGTGCAAAGTATGCGTGCATTCCTCCTCCACAAAGATGTCACCCGACACCTCGCTCCAGCTGCCGTTATCGACCTTGTACTCCACATCGCCGGTCTGCCCGCAGCAGCCACCCTCCCGGGTGGACACCGATATCGGCGTCTCCGGCGTGATACAGTACTCGTCCGGACCAATTGAACAGTTCGGCTCTCTCACCACCACGCTGATTGAGAACGCCTCGTCATCCACATAGAAGGTTTCGTTATCGATGACCGTGTTGCCAAAGAGGTCACGCGCCCTGATTTCAAGATAATGTTTGCATTCCTCGGCAAACGATATCGAGCCGTTGTACTCCTTCCAGTCCGTCCAGGTGCCGTTGCCCTCCCACCATATGCGATAGTCGACGATATCGACACCGACACCGCCATATCCGCATCCCTCGTCAAAGCAGTCTACCGTGATATTGGTCGACGTGGCGACACAGTATTCCTCTCCCTCCACGATCACTGAATGAGGGGAGCCCACTGATTTATACAGCCAGGGCGCCTCGGTATCCACATAGACGGTCGTGACGTTCGGCTCGATGCGATACGGCTCCTCGAGACACCAGAAGGTATCCGCTTTGCCGGTCATTTCACCCCAGTCATAAAACGCCAGTTCCAGCGACCCGTCACCATCTATGTCCGCCACGCTGGGCGAGGTATGAATCGGTCCGTTGACCTTGAACCGTGAGAGCAGCGACCCGTCGCCGCCGTCCAGCTTGTACAGGTATCCGTCATCCGAGCCGACGAACACGTTGAGAGCACCGAACAGGGTCTCATGGTCATAAAACCCCGTCCTGGCGCAGTTCTGCCGGAACATCGGCCATCCTGCATTAGCAACAGAAAAAATATTCGCCAGGCCGGGCGACGAATAGACAGGAAGCCCGGTTTCATACTGCCATTCAAGGGCGCCGCTCGCATCAAGGCAGTATACATATCTGTCAGAGGAGCCAACCACCACCTCGAAGGCGCCGTCACCGTCAACGTCGCCTACCGAGGGAGAGGAATATACACCGTCGCCGGTTTTATACCGCCACTTCATTTCTCCTCTCCCCAGCGTGGGGTTGACACTGCCGTTGATGCAGTACAAATAGCCGTCCGCTGACCCAACCAAAATCTCCATATAGGAATCGCCGTCGATGTCGGCAATGGCAGCCGAGGAAAATATTTCATCACCGGTAGCAAAGGTCCACTCGAGATGTCCGTTCGACCCGTTCAAGACATAGAGATTGCCGTCCACTGAACCGATAACGACTTCTTTCCAGCCGTCGCCGTCGACGTCATCCACCGCCGGCGACGCAATAAATGAATCCTGGTTGTCGAAGATCCACAGCACGTCCCAGTCGTCGCCCTCGTCACCCAGGTCATCGATGTCCTTAACGCCGTCCCCGTTCACGTCGATACCCCACGGGAAATCGGCATAGTCAATGGTGACGCCGTTGTCGACACCGTCGCTGTTGTCTCCGTCAAAGCACCACACGTTGTCGTAGGGGTTATTGCCGATGATGACCTCCAGATCTCTTCCCCCGGGGCTTCCATCGTCGCTGCTCACGTTGACAAGAGCGGGTGACGAATGCCACGCTGACTTCCCCTCCTTCCGCGGGGTGGCTGGAAACGTCCACAGAAAGTCACCGTTTCGATCCATGACCTCCACGTTCCATCCACTCGTGGTGCCAGCCGCGATCTCCAGCGTTCCATCGCCATCGATGTCACACACCGCCGGCGAGCTCCGTGCCTCATCCGTCTCGGTAGCAGTTGCCCACTCGACGTCGCCACCTGCAGACCAGCAGCGCCATATCCCGTTTGCCTCTTCCTCTAGCTCGGTGTAATAGTTGTTTTCCTCGTCGCTCCCGCCGATGACTTCCAAGGACGACGTAGATGGAAGAACATCCGCCAACGCCGGCGATGACCCGAAGAAAAGATTGTTGACCGTCGGGTGGTTCGCGTCTTCTAATCCGTACCGCCATTCCTCCTGCAGTGTTTCCTCACCCGTCGTGTAGACGTTGCCCCCGGTATCGACGGCGTAATAGGAAATCGTATGACGGCAGGAATGACTGATGGTGAAATGAATGGAGATGTTATGTGAGGCTGTGTCGCTGTCGTGGCTGTCGTTGTCAAATACAGTGACGTCGCTTTCAACGATGCCGCCGCGCCGCACGACTCTGTAATGAACATAGGCCACCCCGCTGGGGTCGGTGGCATTCAGCCAGATCACCGTCGTATTGGCTATCCATTCTTTCCCCCCGCTAGTAGCGTGCGGACCGGCAAAGGAAAGCGTGACGGCGGGTGGAGCGGTGTCAGCGGTTGACTGGCCTGCTCCATAGAGATGAAACGACAATGCCGCAGTGATGGAAAATAGAAAAATAATCATGACAATAACAGCACGGGTATGCGTATCTCTCATTACCGTATAATACCGTAGCTGCTTTTAAGTTTTTGTGGACCGGTTAGATGAGCAGCTGGAGAGACGCCCCTTCAGGCCACTGGAGGAGCTATCTGAGGCCAAAGTGATAGATCGCTGCTCTGCACTCCGTCGTCACCTGGTTGCCGGCTCGGTCAAGGGCGACGATTTTGATGACATGCTGCCCCATCATCGGCTCATCGATCGTATACTCGACGTTTCCGGTAAAGTCTGCCCGTCGCTCGCCGTCAATGTAGAGCTCGGTTGAGGCGACGCCTGACGTGGCGGTGTCTTCGACCGACGCGGCTATCGTCAGCGTGCCCAACACGAGCGGCCTGTCACCGGGCAGCGGCACGATCGGCCGACCGAACAGGTAGAGGTGCCCTGTCGGCCGTGTTATCGTTATCTCGGGGCCGTAGAGGTCGATCTGTATCTCCTCGGTGTTGACCGCCTCCTCTCGTCCGGCGTTGTCGACCGCGTAGTATTCAAGCGTGTGCCGCCCGTCGCTGTCAACCGTAAAGGCGCCGTCATAGGTCTGCCATGCGTTGTTGTCGACGCGGTACATGACGTGGCTGACGCCGCTCGCTTCGTCGCTCGCTGTCAGCTCGACCGTCACGCCGCTCGTGTACCAGCCGTTGTCACCGGTCGGCTCGCCGGGCGTGACGGTGCAGCTGCTCGACGGCTGCCCGGCGCCGACGTCTATCACGGTGCTGCCCATGCCGCCGATGTTGCCCATGACGTCCTTCGCGTAATAGGAGACGGTGTGCCTGCCGGGCTCCTCGACGGTGAACGGCTCGCTGTAGCTCGTCCAGTCGCCGTCGTCGACGCGGTAGTGGATGCTGTCGACGCCGAGCTCGTCGTCGCTCGCCGACAGTACCATGGCTGTGTCGGCGGTGACCTGCCAGGTCTGCCCAGCGGTTATCTCGGCGATGCCGTCGAAGGAGATGCTCGTGCTTGGGCCGCTGGTGTCAAGGACGTAGGTCTCCGTATGGTGGACTTCTTCGTTCCCTGCCATGTCACGGGCCCAGTACTCGACGGTGTGCTCGCCGGGTTGGTAGCCGTGCAGCTGGTTGATCTGGAACTGCGCCTCCTTGTTCCATCCTGCTTCATGGACGCCGCCGCCGTCTATCTGGTAGCAGACCCGCCACCAGCCCCAGTCGTCACTGGCAGTGATGTGGAACGTCGACGCTGACACGATGTAGCCGTCCGGGTCAAGCGTCACCGTCAGCTCTGAGGCAGGTGGCTGTGTGTCTTCCTGCACTTGCAGGGTGACCGACTCGGTTTTTTCGTTGCCGACGTTGTCGCGGGCTCGCGCCTCCAGCTGATAGGTGCCCGATTCGTCAAATCCAAGGGGGCTCGTATAGTCTGTCCATTCCGTCCATGTGCCGTCATGCTGGATGCGGTATTCCAGGGTGGCGAGGCCGGAGCTGCCCGGATCCATAGCCGACAGAGTGACTGCTGTGGAACAGCTGATGTTGTATTCCTGCGGAGCAACCTGCCGGCCGGGATGGCCGACGTCGACGGTGACCTCCGGCGGCGTGTTGTCAAGGTTAACGAGGAAGCTGTTGCATCCCGTCAGGTTGCTTTCATTGCGCCCGTATTCATCGATGCAGTAGTACTCTACCTTGTGGAGTCCCTCACCTTCGATTGTGAATGGCTCCGTATAATTTTTCCAGTCCTGCACGACGATCCATGAGCCCTTCTTCAGGATCCGGTACCATATCTCCTGCGCCGGGATGTTGGTATCCAGGGAAATCGGATTGCCGGATGTCGTCCAGTTGCCACCAGTAACGTTAGTATACAGCCCGGATGGCTCTATGATGGTCTCAGGCGGGGCCGCAATGGACACGGTTACCGTCTCCGATACGGTATCAGTTGCGCCGTCGTCATCCTCAACGGCCAACGTGACAGTGTAACTGCCATGACTGGCGTAGCTATGCGACGGATTCTGGGCAGTGCTGCTATTCCCGTCACCGAAATCCCAGCTCCAGGCAACGACGCTGCCGTCGCTGTCCGTCGATTGATCGGTGAACATCACGGTGTCCTCAGTGGTCGGCGACGACGGGGTAAAGCCAAAGTCAGCCGACGGGCCAACGTTGGACACCGTCACCGTCTTCGACACGGTGGCGGTGGCGCCGTCGTCATCCGTCACCGTCAAGGTGACGGTGTAGCTGCCGTCATCGGCATAGCTATGACTGACCTGTTCACCATACAGCGTGGTGCCGTCACCCATCTGCCACGTCCAGTTGACAATATCACCATCTACATCGCTGGATGTACTGGTAAACGTGACAAGGTCAGCGGTGGAAGGTGCAGATGGCTGACATGAGAAGCTCGCCGTTGGAGGATCATTCACATCGACAACCGTCACCGTCACCGTCGCAGTATCCGTAGCGCCGTCATCGTCACTGACCCGGTAGACGAAGCTATCAACGCCATGATAATCTGCATCCGGCGTATACTCCACCGCTCCGGTAGACGTGTTGACAGTCGTGCTGCCATGGCCGGGGGCGATCGTTACCACAACCGACGACGGATCCAGGCTGCCATCGGTATCGCCGTCATTCGCCAGTACGTCCACCCACACCGCACTGTCCTCATCTGTCGACGCCGCATCATCGCTCGCCGTCGGTGCAACGTTGGAGACGGTCACCGTCTTGGACATGGTGTCGGTGGCACCGTCGTCATCCTCAATGGTCAAGACCACCGTGTAGCTGCCATCGTCCGCGTAGCTATGCGACGGATGCTGAACGGTGCTCGTTGCGCCGTCACCGAAATCCCAGTTCCATCGTGTTATGTTGCCCTGGGGGCTAGCGGAATTATCGACGAATTGAATGGTGTCTGCCGTGGAGGGATTCGCCGGGGAATAGGTGAAATCGGCTATCGGGTCCGGTGTCATCAATGGATACTGGTCCTGGCTGCTGCCCGCCGCTATGTTAGTATATGGGCTATCTACGATGCCGTCGCTCCCACTTATGTCCTGGGAGACGCCCTGATAGTCATCATATGCCCCTTCGCTTGGCTCGTCGAAATCGCTCCAGTAGTTGCCGCCAGATGGATAGCCATTATCCCAGATGTTGGCCGTGCCGGCATCGTACGCCTGGTCCGTATTGTTGAAGAAACCATTATGGTAGATAAGGTTGTCCTCGCTTGAGCTTGCCAAGTATATCCCGTATGAATTATTGCAGATTGTGTTACCCACGATTTCGTTCGCAGCGGAATCATATATATTTATACCGCGGTCGTTTTCATAGATTCGGTTGTTGCGGATATGGTTGTTGCTGGCGCTGTAGCCCAGGTATACCCCCTGCCAGTTGTCGTGAATTGTATTGTTCACCACCGAAATGGCAGTTATGGGATAGGACCTTGTGGAAGATCGTATGTACACCCCCGAACTCGTGGAGACAGTATTGTTGTCGATGGAGATAGAGGATGAGCCAGTGTGTATATAGACGCCATAATTGCCATTCTGAATGATGGTGTCCATAATGGTGATATTATGGCAGAATGCAGTTTCTATGCCCAGGAAGGACTCAGAGATAGCAACATTGGTGACGGTCATATCGCTGCAGTTGGCCAAAATGATTTCGCCGACGTTGCTCAAGCCATTGATGGTGCGGCCGCTTTGATTGAGATAATAGCGAATCGGTTCGCCGTCTATCGTGTTGTTTTCTATCTCGTGAACGAAATGGCTTATCGTATTCCCATCTATCCGTATGCCTGCACCAGCCCTGAAGGAGTTATTGAGAATGGAGCAGGCGGAAGAACGCGCAACGAAGAGCTCGTCGGCTACGACGTTGTTTTTGATGGTAACATTTGAGGCCTCGGCCATCTCGAGGCCCCAGCTGTCCCTGGCCGTAAAATTACAGATGGCGACATCGGCGGATTCGATGGTGAATGCCCTTCCATTCCAGCTGCCATCCACGATGGTTCCAGTTTTATTTTCTCCAATGATAGTCACGGGCTTTTTCACTTTAACGTTTTCGTAATATGTACCGTTGTAGACCTGCACCGTGCCAGATGGATGTACTGCGTCTATCCCGTCTTGTATAGAATCAAAATGCGTGACATTCCAGCCGGGGGTAGAAGGACTGAAGTTATCATCAACATAAACTGTTGTCGGCAGTATGTTCACCAATGTTGTTTGTGCATCATTAGCGATATATCGATCGTTGACCAACTGTGTGCTCACATTGAGAAGATACCAGCCAGGACTGGCATCCCATGGGGAGAATTCCGTGTATTGTGGCTGTCCTGCATTAATGCTTAAAGCGTTCTCCTCGCCATAGGCCATGCTCCCCATCGTGTACTTATACAGCTCGATGTCATCTATCCAGGCACCATCAAAGGTAACAGAGCCATCGGATTCGAAGACAAATATGATACGGACAGGCTCGCCGGTAAACTGGTGCAAGTCAACATCGATTTTTTGCCAGTCATTCCATCCTGTCCAGCTGTCCATCTTCCACCATTTATCGCTGGAATCATATATGTAGAGATGCAGATAATCGCAGTCCCCTTCAATGGCGGTACGCAGTTGGAAAGATAGGCGGGCATGGACGGCATCAGATAGATTTATCCATCCGGTGTACAGCCAATTATCCATGTTGTTATTATAGCTCCATGTTGCATCATCGCCGCAGTACCAAGACTCCGGAGCGGAGTAGTAGTCGGTCGTGGACCGATGCCACAACTGGCCTCCTCCGCTACTGCTACTGTCGTGTGTAAACCAAGTGCCATTAGTTGTGGTTCCATTATCCCAAAACACTCTGTCTTCTGGAAGATGATAAATTGAACAGTTGACAGGGAGGCTCGGCTGATCTATGGTCCCATAGTTTTTGATGGTAGCATTCACCGCGTAAGAGGAAGTGGGCAATACCTGATTAGCCGGCCTATTTATAGAGAGAGTGCTTGCATCATTTACGTCATCAATTTTTACAGGTGTTGCATCATAGTTGTTTCTTGTTCGCTCGTCCGGCTGCGGCAGGGAAACATTCATGACGTAATAGCCTGTGTCAGCACTCCAAGACGTAAAGGCAACGAACTGTTCCTCGTCAGGAGCAATCGACGAAATAGTCTGCTCATCAGAATACACCATATCGGTAGGGTGCATCATGACATCATCGATACATATGCCCCACCAGTTGTTAGCGCTAGCATAATGATGGAATCCGACATAGACAGCTTGGCCGGCATACGCCGATAAGTCAATCACTTTTTGCTGATAGGTAGCATTGTCCGTGCTCCCTGCATCCCATACAGTCGAAAACTGTGAAACATCAGTTTGGCCCGATGAGGTAGAGACAGCGACCTCAAACGAGACTGGATAGCCTTCCTCCTCCGCTCGATACCAGAAGGAAAAATTGCCGTCAGCGGGAACTGATATCTGCGGGGTGATAAGCCAGCAATCCGGGCTCCCGTCGCTGCCGCCCCGCCCGTACGCCCAGCTACTGCCAGAGTGAGGCATCCCATAGAGGCCGGCGGCCCATTCGCCATTGCCGGCTGTTGCCCATCCATAGGGCGGGACATAGGGATACTGTTCAAAGCCCTCCTGCAACCGCGTCTCGTAGATGCTGCAATTAACTGTGACATCGGTCTGGGTCTCAACTCCCTCGTTGCGGACAGTGGCGTTAACGTTGTAGGTATCGGTTTGCTGCAGACCCGTCGGGTCATTGATGGAGGTCACCGCAATATCGTTCCCCGTCACCGTGATATTGACTGTCACGTTGTAGGGATCTTCGTCTGGGTCATTCGAATGGATATGCAGCCAGCCGTGATAGGTACCCTGTGCCAAACCAGATCCATTAACCGTGACGCCGACCCTACGGGAGTCAGATGGCGCAACAGAAAAGGACGATATGGTTGTATCGAGCCACCCCGTCGGTTCACCCGGCGAATAATGGGCTGTTATGTCCGAAACCGTCAAGTCAAAGTCTCCGTCATTATAAAGTGTTATATCTTCCAGGCTTTCATTTTCTTCTGCCAGGTGCATCACGGTAATCGCCCGTAAATCCATGCCTGCATAGCTGTCGCCCCACGTCATAGAGTGAATGTTGTTGTCCCATGTGTCATGGATATAGATGGTGTCTGGGTCCTCGTAGCCAACCCCGACCATGCTATGTCCCGTTACCTGCACCATCACCGGATGCCCGTTGTCTATCTCGTATTTGAAATCGGTGAAGGAGAAGCCATCAGCAACCCGGTTGTCGGTTTGCTGGGTATAGATTTCATACGCGCCGACGGAACTGTCGTAGACCAAGTTATAGCCCCGTGACTCGGCAAAAAGCCGCATCCCATGGGCAAGCGCCGTCTGCGGCGTACCAATGCTGGCCGGGGGAATGTAATCATATAGTTTACTGTTGCCACTTCCCCAATAGAGCCGGGTTGCTCCATCGCTCAAGGAATCGATGGTGCCGTCAAGATCGGTATCCCATTTCCATTGGTTGGTACCCATGAAATCAGCCGTGCAGTTCCCCCATTCGTGCTCCGTCCATCCGTTCGCCACCCACGGATCCGGGCCCGAGCTGCCATAGGAAATCCAGTAGTCATCGGTGTGCCCTCGGGTTGTCCGGCCGTCGAAGCCTTTCGCTGTAGCGATGATGGAACAGGAGCCATCAAAGGGATAACCCGCGTCGCTCGGCGTGCCCTGCCCCAGTTCAGTGAGCGGACAGACGCCGCCGTTGGTAGGGCCGGTATACATATCCGGATAGCCCGTTCGGTCATAATATCCAAAAATCATACCAGCAGAGGTTGCAGAGCAGCCCTGCGTCCACCGTGACGTTGGGACCTCATCGAGGGTGGTTGCAGACTGCGGGAGCTGCTCGACGATGGTGTGGCTGATATCCATCGGCGGTGTCGGGGGACTATTCATGACCATCATTTCGACGCTGCTTTTATCAGGCGAAGCGGATTTTTTAGTTGCATGTATCGACTGTTGTACAGCGCCACCCTGCTTTTGGCCGGTTTGCATGCGGATGCTGCTGCTTGACGAGCCAGTTGGACTCTCCGGAGGCCATTCGAACTCCAGTTTGGGTGGCTCAACCCTGATATCTGGCTCTCCAATCGTAACAATCTGTTCCTGGTAGTCGTTCAGAGTGTTTTGGTCGGTGGTGGACAGGCTGACATTGATGAGATAATCCCCATGTTGGGTCACGTTCCAGCCGTCAAATTCCGCATAGACAGAGTCCGCTGCCTGAATATCGCTAAGCTGTGTATCCTTTCCCCAAACAAAAGTGTAATATTCAACTTCTACATTGTCAATTTTAAACCAATATTGGTCGGTCTGTTCTCCAGTCGTGTAATAGAACCGAATGCTCACATTGCTGGCATTAGCATATCCAGAAGGGTCAAAGGTGACCGACTGATGGCCCGAAGTATAAGAGCCTGGAGATACTGTGTAAACAGCCAGGGTTTCCTCTTTCATTCCCTCCGAGAATGTAGCTACCTCCCCATACTCATAACTACTCCTTTGGGCATAATTTATATCAAATTCGATGGTCACTCTATCATAATTGCTTACATTTAGACAGGGAGTGAACAGCCCAGTATCAAACCTTTGTGTCGGATAATCATTACTGTCCGCCTCGGCGTAAGACCCAGCTGCATTCGCCGGATCGTACGAGTCCCCTACCGCCTGCTGGGTCCAGGCGCCAGCCCCGCTATACTGTACAATATTCCACTCTGCCGGAGGGAAGGAGCCGTCGAAATCTTCGTATAGCAACTCAGATTTACAGCGCCGGTAAATTGAGCAATTTAAAGGAGTAGAAGCTTGACTATGTATACCGTGATTTGTAACCGTTGCATTGATGGTATAGTTGCCTGGAATCTGCTCACCAACGGGATGATTGATGCGGCAGATGCCGGTGTCATTGTTATAAGATGTCAACGCCTTGACACAGAAATTGGCTGTTCCATCCCAGGTATCGTTAGCAAAGTCATGGCTGTAAAGGTCCGTCCACCCGGAGCCAGTGTGATAATAGCTCTCTCCCGGGCTCGCCGATGAATTCACGACGGTGCCGCTCGATGATGCCCCGAGCAACACCGGCACCTCCGACGTCCTGTCATAGGGATAGCCACCAGCGGAAAGATTGAGATACACATAAAAGGTGTCGCCGGCGGTCAGCGCAACGGGCGCATCCAGGGAAATAGTGTGGAGGCCGGTATAATTTATGTCCCCGGAAACGGTGGAGAGTGGGCCTGAAAGAGTGCTGCCGTCGAACTGGTCGTATATCGTGGCCGTGTAGGTCACGTTGGTGGTAGCGGTGTAGAAGCTGATGGCCTGCAATGCCCCGTCAGCCGTCGCCGTGAAATTGTTGAGGACAGCCGTGCAACCCGTGAAGGTATCCCGCCAGCCATGGTAGTCATGATAGTATACCTTTTCGTACGGCATCGGCTCAACATCCTGGAAGGAGACAGCGCCCATCTCCGGATGCTTGCAGCACCATCTGTCATAATAGGATATCCAGAAATAGCCGTCGAGGCCCCAGCCGCTGCCCCAGCTGTTCTTGCAGAGCCATGCACCGTCCTGCGGCGCCTGCGTTTGCTTGCCGTCGTCCCAGCCGACGATAGCGACGGCGTGATTGGGGGGCGTATCGTCGCTGGGCGGCTGATAATGAGTATAATTGGTAGAATCCATGAACTCGCCGGCGGAGCATAAACACGTGCCCATGACGCCCTCCTCCATGATCTTCTGCTTGATGACATCAATGGTGCTCAAGTCAGCGCCAGCGGTGTACCATTCGATGTCACGAGGGTAATAATACCGGTAATTTGAAGAATGCTGTGCCGGCAGAGTAAAGTACCAGTTGTCGTCCTGCTCGGTGTCATCGTTGGCCTCGGCGCTGTAGACGGCGCCGTCACCGCGGGAGAAATATGCCGATGCTACGCGGTAGTCACCGCCCCGGTGGACGGTGAGACCGTTTCCCTCTGGCGGGTTGACATCGGCGTTGTAATGCTGGTTGAAGCCGTTCCACCAGTCGAGATGGTATTCGGCGAGGTTGGGCTCGCCTGTTTCCCCGGCTGCCGTCCAGTTGCCGGTCATCAGGAGGTTTCCCTCCATGGCTGCCATGGTGCCGTGGCACCAGCACGTTCCGCCGGACTGGCTTTTAACGGAGGTCACATAGTCTTCGCCTCCTACATCGCGGAGGTCGAACGACGACGGAGGGCTTCCGCTGTTCGTGGAGGGAGACGGGCTCTGTACAGTCAGGTGGGTGGTTGCTCCACCGGCCGTGTCCTGTTCATTTATTTCGGCGATGTGGTCATAGTAGGATTGTATAGAAGATGCAGGTTGGTTTTCTGTAAGCGTCTTTTTCACCGCTGCGCTTTCGGTTGCAGTGGTCTCTCCGGTAACAGCTTCTGACCGATGCAGGTTTTCCATCGATGCTGGATCCTCGCTGTCGGAAAGACCCGTTGAACCGGTGGCTATTCCATTATCGGCAATTATTGGTAAAATGGCGCCTCCAACAAAAAGGGCACATATCCCTATCACTATCAAATGTTTCCCTAAACGGGCATTGCGTGTGTCGGTCATGTCTTGCCTCCTGAGAGTTGAAGTATAATGAGAATTGTATTTATAAATATTGTCAATCAAGCAGGTATCACCTGCCATTAGGTGCTCATATTTAAAAGCTTGTGCGCCTATAAATGGATGGCACCGGGCGATTGATGGCTCCTCGTAGCTCCCGCAATCCCACGCTATTTATATCGCGGACGTGTTTTGCGCTACATGTTCATCTTCGACAACCATCTGCATCTGCGCCGCGGTGGGAAATGCATCGATGCGGTCAGGGAGTTCGAGCGGGCCGGCGGGACGCACATGGTATTGTGTCAGCTGCCGATGGTAGAGCGGGTCATTGAGGAGCGGAGCTATCTGCCGTGCTACCGGGAGACGGTGGCGCTGGCTGACGAGGCGATGGAGGCCGCCGGGGTCACCGTCTATGTCACCGTGGGGCCGTATCCCGCTGACTATCTCAGGCTGCGTGATCGCTTTGACGGTGACGCTGCCGTGGAGCTCATGCGTAAGGGGATGGAGCAGGCGCAGCGGCTCTGTCTGCAGGGCGACGCGGTCGCCATCGGCGAGATCGGCCGGCCGCACTTTGACGTCGACGAGGAGGCGTGGCGGGACAGCAATCGGCTGCTCAGCTACGGCATGGAGCTCGCCGCGGCGGCGGAGGTGCCGGTGGTGCTGCATACGGAGAGCATGGGACCGGATGGCTTCGCTGAACTGGCGGAGATGGCCGACGATGCAGGGCTCGCCAGGAGGCGAGTGGTGAAGCATTTTTCGCCGCCGTTCATCCAGCGGGATGAAAACCATGGGCTGATGCCGTCGGTGCTGGCGAACGACGGCGCGCTGCGGACGGCGCTCCAGAAAGGGCATCGCTTCGTGATGGAGACTGATTATATCGATGATCCGGGTCGGCCGGGCGCGGTGCTGGGCCCGAAGACGGTGCCGCGGCGGACCAAGCAGCTCATCCGGGAGGGTGTGATGAGCGAGGAGGCAGCCCTGGCTGTACACAAGAGAAATCCGGAGCGGCTATACGGGATTACGGTGGATTAGCCGACGGGGCCGAGCAGGGCCTCGGCGCTTTTCGGGGTCACGAGTTCGTTGCCGCAGTCAGGGCAGGTCCAGTAGACTTTGTGGCCCCATTCGTGGTGTATCATCTTGGTTCCACATTCAGGACATTTCCTCATTTTATCATCATTTTGCTAGCATTCTATATGGGAATCGTGGTATATAAACGTTGCGCATCATGTTTAAAAAAGTGCGCTATTTAGGCCGTGAGCACCGTGCGGCCGAGCTATGACGAATATTTTATGCGCATCGCGACCATCGTCGCCTCTCGCTCCACCTGCCTGCGGCGCCAGGTCGGCGCCATCATCGTCAAGAACAACCACATCCTCTCGACGGGCTACAACGGCGCCCCCAAGGGGCTCCCCCACTGCGATGAAACCGGCTGCCTCCGGGCGCAGCGCAACGTGAAGCGGGGAGAGCGACATGAGCTCTGCCGTGGCCTGCACGCGGAGCAGAACGCCATCATCCAGGCGGCGGTCTTCGGCGTCTCAATCGCCGGCGGCGTCATCTACTCCACGCATTATCCCTGCAGCGTCTGCGCCAAGATGCTCATCAACGCGGAGCTGGAGGAGCTCGTCTACCGGGAGGGGTATCCCGATGACCTGGCGATGGAGCTGCTGAAGGAAAGTAATATAAAGGTGCGACATATGGAGGGGCAATGCGGCCGAGAATCCTCCTCACCTTAAGAGACGTTATTGCCGCGGTCGCCATTGTCGGCATCCTTCTCGCAGCCCTGTGGGCCTATACCGGGCAATTCCCGGGAACGCCGATGGTGGTCGTGACCTCGGGCTCCATGATGCACGACGACGCCTCCTATGGAAACATCGGCACCATCGATCCCGGTGACCTGGTGCTCGTGAAGAAAGTGACCGGCCGTGACGACATCGCTCCCCGCGGGGCAAACCCCGATCCTGCGACGAGCCAGCGGACCTACGGCGACTACGGCGACGTCGTCATCTATTACCCGATGGGCAACGAGGGACGCACCCCTGTCATCCACCGGGCTATCTGCTGGGTCGAGGTGCACGCCAACGGCACCTACAGCGTCGCTGCCTACAACATCCGCTACGCCCAGGCGGTCTCCATCCCCGAGCTGAAGCTGACCGGGTACAAGCCCACCAACAGCGGCTTCATCACCAAGGGAGACAACAACAAATTCCCCGATCAGTATCAAAGTGGCGGCATCTCCGCGGAGCCGGTCAAGCCGGAATGGATCATCGGGAAAGCCCGCGGCGAGCTGCCCTGGTTCGGCCTCATCAAACTCATGATCTACGGCAACGAGCAGGGAGGAAAACCCGGATGGGTGAAAATCGGCAATGCCGTGGCACCCAAGGACATCTGGGTCTGCCTCGGGCTGTCGCTGCTCGCCATCGCCGCCGTCCCCATCTCGCTTGACGCCTACGAGTACTACAAGCGACGGGAAAACGTAAGAGAATTGTAAAGCAGCGTAAACCAGCGGAGGGAAGGCGGCTAAAGCAGGCGGGACTGAATCCGGACCTTCAGCCCCTGCAGGTCCGAGATGTCGGGCACGATCTCGTCGTCGGCGAGAATCTCGGCGAT
Source organism: uncultured Thermoplasmatales archaeon (assembly GCA_964414415.1). GTDB lineage: Archaea > Thermoplasmatota > E2 > UBA202 > DSCA01 > CAZESS01. Next base: position 20,262 of record CAYPWJ010000011.1, read on the forward strand.
CTTTTCCATCGAAGTGGCCACCTGTATCTCCTTCGTCCGACCGTAGCGTCCCTTCGAGATGATCCGCGCCGTGATGATACCGAGCATATCCAGCTCCGAGATGAGGTCGGTGATACGGCGCTGCGTCAGCACGTCCATGCCCGCGCGCTTACAGAGCTGCTTGTAGACGTTGTAGACGTCGCCGGTGTTGGGCGCGCTGTCGAAGACCTGGTTGCCGACGACTGCGGCGGTGAGCACGAGCTTTGACTGGGCGGGCAGCGTCCGGATGACCTCCTTCACCCGGTCGATCTCGATCTTGTTGACGGCTATGCGGACGTGCTGCTCCTCGATCGTGGCGCCGCCTGACCGGTCGGCGATCTCGGCGGAGACGCGCAGCAGGTCCAGGGCGCGGCGTGCGTCGCCGTGTTCCTGTGCAGCCAGGGCGGAGCAGAGGGCGGTGACGGAGTCGCCGAGCGCGTTGGGGTGGAATGCTTTCTTGGAGCGAGCGCTGAGGATGTTGTCGAGCTGGTCTGCGGTGTAGGGCGGGAAGATCATGTTTTCTTCGCCGAGCGAGGATTTCACGCGGGGGTCGAGGAACTCGGTGAACTTGAGGTCGTTGGAGATGCCGATGATGGATGTCTTCGCTTCCTCCAGGTCGTTGTTCATGCGGGAGAGGTTGTAGAGTGCCTCGTCTCCTTTGAGCTTGTCGACCTCGTCGAGCACGATGACGACGACGCCTCTGCTGTTTTCGATGCGGTGGACGAGCTGCGCATAGACTTCGTCGGTCGGCCACCCGGTGAAGGGGACGCGCTCCGACCAGTCCTGGATGAAGTGGTTGGAGATGTTCTGCAGCACCCGGTATTGCGTGTCCACGATTTCGCAGTTGATGTAGATGAAATGAGTGGGACGGTGCAGCTCCTGTCCCTTCCGGTTCAGGTGGGAGCCGACGTACTTGGTCACGGCGGTTTTGCCGGTGCCGGTTTTGCCGTACATGAAGACGTTTGACGGTGTTTCTCCCTTGAGAGCCGGCACCAGGATGGAGGCCAGTTCCTCTATCTGCTGCTCCCGATGCGGCAAAACATCAGGCACGTATGAAGGACGCAAAACTTCTTTGTTTTTAAATATGTCGCTGGTTCTCAGTAGCGAATTGAAGATGTCATCGGACATGTCTTCCCCCACTCATCCCAATACGAGCTGGCTAAATAAACCTTGTGCGAGATGTGTTAGCATGTTCGTCGGAAGCCAATCAGGCAGACACGGCCGATGGCCATGCCGTATGGAGAGAAACAACGCGCCGACGGGGCGACAAATAATTTAAGGGCTCCCACCCATGCGAATTATGGCCGACGCGAGGCTCCACGCCGGCGACGTCGACCGGGACAGACACGACCGATCGAAACGCTTCACATGGTTCAACCGCGATGCGGTGCGCGACGCAGCGGTGCTGGTCGTCGGTGCAGGCGCGCTCGGCAACGAGACGTGCAAGGACCTCATCCTGTCGGGTTTCAGAAACATTTCGCTGGTAGACATGGACCACGTCGTGCTGTCCAACCTCAACCGGTGCGTCTTTTTTTCAGATGCGGATGCAGAGCGACGGCGATACAAGGCCGACGTCATCGCCGACAAGGCGGCGGCGCTCGACCCGGGTGTGGACATCGAGCCGCACGTGAACAAGATACAGGAGCTGCCCGAGGGCTTCATCGCCCGCCACGACGTGGTGCTGGGGTGCCTGGACAACATCGAGAGCCGCCTGCACGTCAACGCACACGCGTATCATCACGGTGTCCCCTACATCGACGGCGGCACCCGGGGCCTCGTCGGCAAGGTCCAGGTGGTCGTGCCACCCGAGACGAGCTGCCTGGAATGCGGCATGAACGTGACGCATCACCGGGTGAAGGACGTGCGCTACAGCTGCACGGGCGACGACGTCACCGTCTTTGAGCCAAAGATGGCCTCCGACGTCAACACCACCAGCATCGTCTCAGCGGTGCAGGTGCAGGAGACCCTCAAGCTGGTAAATGGACGGCACGAGCGGCTCCTCGAGAACATGTTTTATTTCGACGGCAACCGCAACGTCGCCGACGTCATGAAGGTGCCCGTCGACCCCGGGTGTCCCCACCACGAGAAGCGGTAAATATATAGGACATATGATTATTTCAAATCATGAAGATTACCGTAAAAGACGCGGAGACCGGCAGCACCATCGACATGGATGTGGACGACGACAACACCATCGGCGAGGTCGTCGAGAGCGCCGCCACCTACTGGAACAAGGACCCCGGCGCCTACGTAATTCGCTTCGGCAAAAAACAGCTCGGCGGCCGGACGAATATCGGCGGTACCACCATCCAGCAGGGCGACGTCGTCGAGCTCATCCCCGACCCGACGGGCGGCCGGTGATGGCCGTGTCGCTCCCGATGGATCTATTGGCACGACGGGTGAAAAACGAGATACAGGAATGCAAGCAGGAATGCGAACATTATTTCCACGTCACGGAGCCGGGGCTCGATTCATTCCCGGTGACCGTCAAGGTAACGCTGGTCAACACCCCTGGGCCCGTCATGAAGGACGGACAGCTGAAAAGCCGCTACATCCACAGGCTGCAGATAACCATCACCGACGACTACCCATATCAGACGCCGATCGCCCGCTGGCGAAGCCCGATTTTCCATCCAAACATCATGTCGCCCGAGGACGGCGGCTACATCTGCACCAAGCTGCTCGACGAATGGAACTTCCGGTCGAACCTGCCGAGCTTCATCCGCGGCATCGAAGCACTGCTGCTCAATCCCAACCCCGGCGATCCCTACGACACCGACACCTGCACCCGGGCAGCCAAATACTTCAACAGCCACGCCTACCATCCGCCGACGGTGGACCGACCACAACGAGGACACCGAAAGCCAGCCATCATTACCGACAGCGACAATGATAAAGATAACCGGAGAAACGAGGAAGCACCCTGAACGACGGCCGCCTCCCGACGACATCGTCTTCAGCTACACGCCCCGCAAGCGCGAGGCAGACGCCCGGGCATACGTGGCCGCACGAATCCAGCAGGCCGGCGTCGAAGACATGGAAAGCGTCGCAGAGGCACACGAATCAAAGGTCGACACCCGCTGCACGGATGACCGCACCCTCTACCTGCAGCAGCAGGCCCTGGACGAGCTGCTCGGTCACTGCGCGGAGATGGCCACCGACCGGCTCGAAGCGCTGGGCTTCCTCGTGGGCGACGTCTGCCGGTGGAACGACGAGCGATTCTCCATGGTGTACGACGTGGTGACCGGCCAGCTGGACGCCACCGCCACCTCCGTCCGCTTCCGGGAGGAGGCCTTCGAGAGCATGTTCGACGAACTCGACGAGCTGGACTACGACTACGTGCTCATCGGCTGGTATCATTCCCACCCCGGCTACACCAGCTTCATGTCGCACGTCGACCTCGACACACAGATACGGATGTTCAACCAGCCCTTCCACGTCGCGCTGGTGGCCGATCCCATCACCATGGAGCTGAAGGCCTTCCGGCTCGTCGACGGCAGCTGCGTTGAGATCCCCTACGCCGTCGTGGAGAAATAGCTACGTCCGGCGGTCGAGCTCCCGCATGACCTCCACCGCCTGCTCCTTGAAGGAATCCTTTATCGACTGGTAATACGCGTCGGCAATCCTGCCCTTGTCACGCTCGATTTCCAGCTGCTTGAGAAGCTGGGTGAGCAGTTTCTTCCGCATCTCCAGCGCCTCAACCGGCTCCTTTTCCAGATAGCGATCGCGGCGGCGTCGCTGCAGCAGGACCATGGCAGCACCTGCGGCGAGCGCACCGACAGCCAGCCCGCCACCGAGATACAGCATCGTGTTGCCACCCTCATCTGCCCTCGCAGGGGCAAACGAGATGGAGACCACCTCGCTTTGGGCGACCGATGCAGCTCCGGTGTAGCCGCCGTTGGTATAGGACAGCGGGAGGCTGCCCCGCACGTAGCCATCGCTGTCGACGGTGACGGTCACCGTCGCGTTGTAGAGCATGTGATGGACGACGTCACCGTCACGCGGATAACGGGCCGTCAGGGAAATGTTGCCGTCGGCAGGGATAGAAAGGTTATGGGCGCCCAGATCGACGGTGGCAACGCCCTCACTCCAGGTCGGGTCAAGTTCAACCCCCTGACAGGTAAGCGTCGCGTCGGACGGCACCGACACATCAACAGTGCCGTTGTAGCCGCCGACCTGACTCTCGAACACCATGCCGACGGTGACCTCGCCGCCGGCGACATGGATGGTTTCCCCCGAGAGCGTGACAGCGGCGTCGGGAGCCGCCGTGCCCACAGTTGCCGGGATGAGCAGCAGCGTCAGCATCGCCACAGACAGCATTCGCTTCATGAAAACCACTGCTCTGGCAATAGCTGTCGCTACATAACTTTTTTGGCTCACGATTCATGCAGCTTTCGGCTGATCTCTGCCACGGCCGCCGCGGCCTCGCGGGCGTCCTCAGCCCGGTAGAGCACCTTGCGCGTCCGGAGCCGGAAGCGCGTGCCGCAGCGCTGACAGGTCACCGTCGTGTGGGAGAGATTGACGGCACGGGGGCGCCCGCAGTCAGGGCAGACCACGACGCCGTACTCGGTGGGCTCCATACAATACAGCAATAAAGGAGGACTATATGTAGGATGTGGCGATGAAGAAAAAAGAGCTCGAGCTGCTGCTGCAGGACATCCCGGCACCGGCACAGCCCGTAGCGTCGCTCGAACAGTACCAGACGCCGGCGGACATCGCAGCCGACATGCTGTATCACGCCGCCGGGGACATACAGGGCCATCACGTCGCAGATCTGGGATGCGGGACAGGCATCTTCGCCGTCGGGGCGGCGCTGCTCGGCGCCGCACGTGTCACGGCCATCGACATCGATCCCTCGGTCGTCGCCACCGCACACAGCCAGGCTGAGCGATACGGCGTCGACGTCAGGTTCGCGGTGGCAGACGTCGCGTCGCTGGAGATGCAGGCGGACACGGTCATCATGAACCCACCGTTCGGGGCGCAGCACGGCAACCGCCGGGCCGACCGGCTGTTCCTGCAGCAGGCACTCGGGATGGCGCCGGTGGTGCACTCGCTGCATCTCACGAAAACAGCCGGGTTCATCCGCCGCCTGGTGACCTCGCTCGGCGGCGTCGTGACCGCGGCGACATCCTATCGTTTTTCCATCAAGCCCCAGTTCGCGTTCCACACCAGGCGACGCGCCGATTTCGACGTGACGGCGATCAGAATAGCAAGACGGCGTACACGAACGCGATGAACGCCGCGACGGCGATAGACAGCAGATTGACGTCGCTGTTGGTGAGCACCGCATCCGACGGCAGCTGCTCCTCGGTGCCAATCTCGCCGCCCTGCAGCGTCGCACCCAGCAGCGAATCCAGCTGGCAGCCGAGAAAGCCGACGCCGGCGATGAACGGCAGCCATACAGGCTGCAGCTCAAGCAAAAAAACCGCCGGGACGGCGATGGCGACGCTGCCGAGCAGCGCGGCGCCCTCGCCCAGCCACGAGACGCCGCCGTTGGTCCCCACGTCGGTGCGCTCAAGCGTTGTGATGAGATAGACTTTTTCGGAGAGCACACCGAGCTCCGAGGCAAACGTGTCAGCCGTGGCGACGGCGATGGCTGCAGCGAAGGGAACCGCCATGTCCGCCGGGGAAAACAGCGGCATAAACGAGAGCAGCGCCAGCACCGCCGGCAGCGTGCCGTTGGCCAGGACGTTGCGAGCCTTGCGCATGCCGTTGCCGCGCTCGTGCAGCCCCTGTCGTTCCTTGTACCGATAGCGGTATTTCGTGGCGGCGACACCCAGCAGCAGGAAGAGGAGCAGGATGGCAAACCAGGAGATCCCCCTGACATCGTCAATACCGCCCGGGGACAGGATGATGACGAGACCGATGACCGTCGCGGCTCCCGTCCCGCTGCCGTCCAGAAAATGATACCGGGTCGATATAAGCGCGAATACGGCACAGATGCCGATCTTGAGTGCCAGAAGGAATATGTCCATGTTACCCTTTAACCACGCCGAGTGGCTTCATGCGCGCCACCTTCCGGGATATCCCGGCGTTATGGGTGATGTCGACGACGCTGCTCACGTCCTTGTACGCGTAGGAGGCCTCCTCGGCCACCACCTTCCAGCTGTTCGGGTGGATGTAGATGCCCTTGTCCCGCAGGTTCCGGCCGACGTCCTTGCCGTGCTTCCGCTTCCGGGCCTGCGTCCGGGACATCGTCCGGCCGGCACCGTGACAGGTGGAGCCAAAGGTTTCCTCGGATGCATCGGTGCCCGCCAGCAGGTAGCTCTCGGTGCCCATGTCACCGGGGATGAGAACCGGCTGGCCGACGTCGCTGTACTGCTGCGGGATAGCAGGGTTGCCCGGCCCAAAGGCACGGGTCGCGCCCTTCCGGTGGACATACACCTTGCGTCGCTCACCGTCGACCTCGTGCTCCTCGAGCTTGGCGGTGTTGTGGCAGACGTCGTAGACCACGTCCATGCCGAGCTCGTGCCCGGTTTGCCCCAGGATGCTCTCGAAGGACTGCCGGACCCAGTGGGTGATGAGCTGGCGGTTGCACCAGGCGAAGTTGGCGGCGCAGGCCATCGCCCTGAAATACGACTGGGCCTCCTCCGAGGTGGCCGGGGCACAGGCCAGCTGCTTATCAGGCAGCGAGATACCGTATTTTTTGACCGCTCGCTCAAGCGTGCGAAGATGATCGGTGCAGACCTGGTGGCCGAAGCCGCGCGACCCGGTATGGATCATGACGGTGACGTTGCCCTCCTCGATGCCGTACGCCCTGGCCGCCTCCTCGTCGAAGACCTCGTCGACGCGCTGTATCTCCAGGAAATGGTTGCCGGCGCCGAGCGAGCCAACCTGGGACTTACCGCGGTTCTTTGCCTTCTCCGACACGTCCGACGGGTCAGCGGCGTCCATCGCCCCGTTTTCCTCCAGCACCTCGAGGTCATCCTGCCAGCCGTAGCCGTTCTCGACGCCCCAGCGAGCGCCGATGCGCAGCACGTCCTCAAGCTCAGGCTTGCTCAGGCGGACCTTGGCCTTGGAGCCGACGCCGGACGGCACGTTGACGAACATCTTGTCGATGAGCTGCTTCACGTCGTCGCTGCCCACATCGTCGGCGCGGAGGTTCGTCCGGACGAGGCGGACGCCGCAGTTGATGTCGAAGCCGACGCCACCAGGCGAGATGACGCCTTCCTCAGCGTCGGTTGCAGCAACGCCGCCGATGGGGAAGCCGTAGCCCCAGTGCATCTCCGGCATGGCCATGGCCTCGCCGACGATGCCTGGCAGCGTCGTCACGTTCGCAATCTGCTCAGGCGCGTTGTCACCGCGGATCGCCTCGATCATGTCGCTGCCGGCGTAGATGACGGCGGAGGTGCGCATGTCCAGGTTGCCGTGCTCCCCCCGGTAGCTCGATGGAATCTCATAGCGGTAGTCATCACGCTTGTCTAACGGTCCCTTCCACATTGTATCCCTCAGATATCAAACAGGACTTTTAATTCAACGCCCTTTTTAGTTCTTTTGATGTCCAGGAGGTGATAGGTGACGGCCTTTATCTCGCTGCCGTAGCCGTGCGTCTCCCGGCTGTACGGCTCACCCCAGGCTGTGGCCTCCAGCCCGCCGTCAATGCTGACATCGAAACAATCGAACACCAGGCCCTCGACGTCGTGAATGTACAGCAGCTCCGACAGCCAGTCCACCAGCAACTGCTCATCGTCCTCCGTCGCCTCAAGCGACAGCTCCCGCTTGTCCACGGCAGCGATGTCGCTGCCGTCCACGATGACGGAGAACATGCCCCGCGCTGCGTTCGCGAACGCCTCCTCCAGCGTCGCGCCCCGGGCCTCGATGCCGACGTCGGCCGTGTGCTCAAACGTGTTATACGGCTCCATATGCATCCACAACCCACATCGATTTAAAAGCTTACATGCCGGCCGTCGGACAGCGGCTCGACGTGCACCGTCACCGCGATATCGAAGCGCTCGTCCAGCGCAGCCTCGACCCGGGATGCGACGGCATGTGCCTCCGCCAGCGGCAGGTCATCAGGCAGCCGCATGTGCAGCGTCATCTCCCGGTGGTCACCGTAGCGATGAAGATGAAGATGATGGACGTCGGACGCCTCAGGAGCCACCTCATGCACCGCGGCGATGACGCGCTGCCGCAGCCCGGGGCCCGGTCGCTCTCCAAGCAGCGAGGTGACCACGTCCCGCAAAAGGGAGCCGACGGCGTAGAAGATGAACACCGACACTACGACGCCGAGCGCGCCGTCCACCCAGGCGTAGCTGCCGCCGAGCCAGGCGCCGGCGACGATGAGCAGCGAGGTGAGCGCATCGCTCCGGTGATGCCATCCGTCAGCGATGAGCGCGTCAGAGTCACGCCGCCGGCCGGCGTACATCGACACCTGCGCCATCGCCTCCTTGACAAAGACAGTGGCGAGGAAGACGAGGATGGACAGACGGCTGTACGCGGCCGCCCGGCCGGCAAGCAGCCTCACGACGGAATCACGGAGGAAACTAAACGCGGCGACGGCCAGCAGCGTTCCGACGACCACGGCGGCGACGGACTCCGCCCGGCCGTGCCCGAAGGGATGCCGTCGGTCGGGCGGCCTGGCTGCCATCCAGAAACCGGCGAGGACGATGACCGACGTCAGCGTGTCGGAGAGCGTATGCCATGCATCCGCCTGCATCGCCACCGAGTCAACGCTCAGGCCCGCCCAGTATTTAGCGATGAACAACGCGACGTTGCCGACGATGGAGAAAGCGACGGCTGCATAGCCAAGCGACGACCCACCGGCGATCGCAAACAGGCGGCGTTCCCCCATCTAGGGCTATATCCAGCGATGCTATAAAAACGTTCAACGGCAGCAACGAAGACGAACTAGCCCCGCTGTTCAACGAGCTGGCGGACCTGGCCGGCGATGTTGTCCGCCGTCAGGCCGTATTTCTCCATCAGCGCCCGGGCTTCGCCTGACTCGCCGAAGACGTCGTTGATGGCGACCCGGCGCATGGGAACCGGCGCGTCTGCCATGGCAGCGGCGACCGCGTCGCCCAACCCGCCGATGACGGAGTGCTCCTCACAGGTAAGGATACAGCCTGTCTCCTTCGCAGCCTGGAGCACCGCATCGGCATCGATGGGCTTCACCGTCGGCATGTGAATCACCCTGGCATCGACGTCGTCCTCCCGCAGCAGCTCGTGGGCGCGGAGCGCCTCAGCCGTCATGGTCCCCGTGGCGATGACGGCAACGTCGTCGCCCTCACGGAGCAGCACAGCCTCGCCGACCTCGAAGGAGCGGTGCTTGTCGAAGATGACCGGTGCGTCGGCGCGGCCCATCCGGACGTAGAACGGCCCGGGCTGCCCGGCGATAGCCGAGATGACGTCCTCAACCTCTATCGCGTCAGCCGGCGCGATGACCCGCATGTTGGGGAGCACCCGCATCAGCGCCATGTCCTCCAGCATCTGATGCGAGGCGCCGTCGCCGCCGACCGAGATACCGGCGTGCGTCGCCACGATCTTGACGTCGAGCTCCGGATACGCGATGGACTGCCGAATCTGGTCGTAGCATCTGCCCGTCGCAAAGACGGCGAACGTGGATGCAAAGACGGTCTTGCCGCAGGTCGCCAGGCCCGCGGCGACGCCCATCATGTTCGCCTCCGCGATGCCAAAATCGAAAAACCGGTCGGGGAACACGGTGCCGAAGCGCTTCGTCTTCGTCGACAAAGCAAGGTCCGCATCGACGGCAACGACATCCTCATCGGCGTGCCCGAGCTCGATGAGCGCGGAGCTGTAGCCGTCCCGGAGGTTCCGCATCTTGTCAGTGATCGCTGCCTTAATCATATAACTCCTCCTCCAGCTGCTCGAGCTCGCTCATCGCCTTGACGTACTGCTCGTCCGACGGCGGCTTCCCGTGGAACGACAGCGTCCCCTCCATAAACGAGACGTCTTTCCCCTTGATGGTGTAGGCAATGATGAGCGTCGGCCGGTCGTTCTGGTTTGCCTCCTGCAACGCCGACAGTATCTCCGCAAGGTCGTGCCCGTCCACGGTGAGCACCCGCCAGCCAAACGAGCGCCACCGCCACTTGATGGGCTCCAGCGAGAGTATCTCCTCCGTATGCCCGTCTATCTGCAGGCCGTTCCTGTCGAGAATCGCGATGAGGTTCCCCAGCCGGTGATGCGAGGCAGCCGCGGCGGCCTCCCATATCTGGCCCTCGTCGATCTCACCGTCGCCGAGGACGGCGAACACGCGGTAATCCTTGTTGTCCAGGCGAGCCGCCAACGCCATCCCGATGGCGGCGCTGAGCCCCTGCCCCAGGCTCCCGGTGGACATATCCACGCCGGTGACCTTCTTCATGCAGGGATGCCCCTGGAGGAAATGGCCGGTCTTGCGGAGCTCCTTGAGCTCCCCCTCCGGAAAATAGCCGGCGAGCGCCAAAGCCGCGTACAACGCCGGCGCCGCATGCCCCTTCGACAGCACCAGGCGGTCGCGGTCCGGCCAGCCGGGCTGCTCGGGGTCATGCCGCATCTCGTGGAAATACAGGCAGGCCAAGACGTCTGCAACAGAGAGACTGCCGCCGGGATGCCCGGAGCCAGCGTGGTAGATGGAATCAACGACATGTTTCCGTATCTGCAGCGCCTTCCGCTGCAGGCTGAGAATCAATGCTTCGTCACGCATCGTATACGGTATTGCGACGCCATTATTAAGTATTGTTCAGCGCCCGGCTGCGGGAAAAAAGGAGGGGTGGGAGGCCGCACTATGGCTGATGGCTGTCGGACATCCAGGCGAGAAAGAATACTCCGCCTTTTAATGACCATCGACAGGCGGGGGAAGTACTACAACGCCAAACAGCTCAACTGCACGCTTGGTCAAGGACTCGCTGACAGCTGAAACGGTGATGACGTAAAACTCGGGGAACAGATTAAAACCCTCCCTTCCTACACCACGATATCCTGTAGCTGGGACTGGATGATGCGCGCTATGTGTCTCTTTTCCCCAGACGAGCGAGTACCGGGTTATGTTCCAGTAGCCTTCCACCGGCTCGTTTCCCTTGTTCCATACCCAGGCCATGAATCCCCAGCCGACGCGTTGAGTGTGGCCGTCGAACGGGTCGCTGTTCTCTCCGGCCTCGATGACCAGTTCGACATCGTCGCCGGAACGGGAGCCGGGTTCGGCAGCAATTCCTGCAAATGTGTCTACGGCCAGCGTCGCCCGGAACCATTTTTCACACTCACCGGTATAGGGAACGAGGAGCGTGGCGGAAAGCTTGTGGCACCGGTAGTCGCTGGGCCAGTGGATGGTCACCGCGGGCGACCAGGTGCTGCTACCGGCCGAAACATTGAATGGTTCAGTGGTGTTCCTGAATGTGCCATCGAGATAGAAGCCGATTTTTACATCGGTTGCCGCAGTATCCCCTCCATTGGTTACATATGCCCTGAATGTTTCAGTTGTGTCGTAGTTGACACTGTCAGAAGTGCACTTGATGTCGTCTACCGAAACATCTGTCGACGTCGCAGCGTTTGCCTGAAAAGGTAACGTTGAAAGGACTCCCGTAGCTAAGAGCATCCCCACCACCACGCCTACGAGTATTTTCTTTTTCATGCTTCCTCCGTCATTTCATTCAACAGGCCAGAATTTTTATGTGTTACGGGGTTCATTATGGAAGCATTTGAAATAATGTATTGCTGGAAGGAGCGGCTTCCGCCTCTGGGGGCGCAAATCACTTTATATGCCCCGGCGTTACGGACAGCATGAACATCGGGTCAGCGTTGCTGCCCATCGGCATCATCCCCGCGCTCTTCATTTTGTATGTCGCGCTGGGTGGCTACGAGGGAAAGTTCAAGGAGAAATATATATTCCTGACGTTCCTCGGCGGCATCGCGACGGGCACCGGTGTCTATCTCGCCGACTGGCTGCTGGTGATCCGGATACTCAATTTTACCGTGGTGCTGCAGTACATCGAGGTGCTGCTTGTCGTGTCGCTGCTGCTGGCGTTTTTCGAGCATGCCGGCAAGCTCGTCGTGCTCAACCTCCCGCGCTTCCAGCAGGATGAAGGGACAGTGCTTTACGGGGCGTCGCTCGGCGTTGGCTTCGCGTCGGTTGCGGGTGCCATCCTCATGCGTGGGGTGGACACGCTGTTTTCTCCGGCCGGCGGCTACGCGGCGGCGACCTCTCTCGGGTTACTCTTGGTCAGCTGCGCCACCGGCATGATGCTGGGGATGGGCGTCAGATTGAAGCGCCGCTTCCATTATCTGGCGCTGGCGACGCTGGCGGGCACCGTGCCGTGGCCGTTTTTGCTGTACGTCATCGGCATCGGGCCGTCGGTCTACACCGCGGCGCCGGCGCTGGCCTACGGCGCGCTGCTCTTTGCCTACGTCCGCGGCAGAATCCGGCCGTACATGCTGGGCCGGCAGGCGCTCAAAGAAGCACAGCGGCAGCCCTGGTGGCGGCGGCTGTAGCGCTGCAGCCGTGTAAGGAAGTTTTAAATATGCAGTGTATCATTCTTTTATTGGTTGATAGGATGGCTGAGACGGGCATCATGTACGGGAAGGACGTAGAGCAGTTAAAGCATAACTTTCAACGGGTTTTATCGGAGCTGGAGTCGATGGAGGAGGGCTCCCAGAAGGAGCAGGAGATGTTCGAGCGGATGAAGGAGCTCATCGACGTCAAAAAAATCGAGCGGCTGCATCAGATGCTCGACGCGATGCAGAACAAGGCGCAGGAGGCCGAGGATCGCGCTCTCAAGGCATACCGCGACCAGGAGAAATGCCGCACGGAGCTCAACCTCGAGCAGGAGCGGCTGGAAAAACTCTGGGATGCCTACAAGCAGCAGGAGGACGACCTCGCCGAGATCAGGCGGAAGCAGCAGCAGTGGCGGGAGCGATGCGAACAGCAGGAGAATCGGGTCGAGGAGCTGCAGCGGCAGGTAGCCACGCTCAAGGAGCTCGAGGAGGACCGGGAGAAGGTCGAAAAGCTCCGCGCTCAGCTCACAAACGAGCAGGAGGCGAAGGAGGCGGCGCAGCGTGAACTCGAGCGGGTCAGCGCCGCGAAGGAGAACCTCGAGCAGGAAAACGAGGAGCTGCAGCAGTACATCCCCTACAAGAAGGAGGCCGAGGAGCTGCGGAAGCGGGTAAAGGAGCTCGAGCCGCTGCAGGACTACGTCAAGTACAAGGAGCAGGCAGAGGAGCTCGAGGAACAGTACAGGCAGGAGCAGGAGCGGCTGGCGAAGCTATACCGCGTCTACGAGGACCTCGAACAGGACCTCGAGGAGTGCCGTGAGAAGGTCCGGCGGTGGGAACGCTGGTTCAAGGACAACCGCGAGTACGTGGACAAGGCAGCGTATGCATTCAGCAAGTTCAAGGCCCCGGAAGACCTCATGGAAGAGTAAAGATTTTATAAACCCGCCAGATGTAGGCATGGATGCGCTCTATTGCAGAGGGTCTTGCCGAAAAGCAGCAGAAGATTTCCGTTGCTGAGTTTTTCGAGCGAAACAAGCAGATCCTGGGATTCGACACGTCAACCAGGGCGCTCATCACCTCGGTGAAGGAGGCGGTCGACAACGCCCTCGACGGGTGCGAGGAGGCGGGTATCCTGCCTGACATCTTTGTCAAGATAACGGATCTGGGTGACGATGAGTACCGGCTGACCATCGAGGACAACGGCCCGGGCATCGTCAAAAAACAGATTCCGCACGTGTTCGCCCGGCTGCTCTACGGCTCCCGCTTTCATTCCTTGAAGCAGTCACGGGGCCAGCAGGGCATCGGCATCTCGGCTGCGGTGCTCTACGCGCAGCTGACGACCGGGCAGCCCGCCGTCGTGATTTCCAAGATAGGCGAGGGGTATCCCGCGCATCGCCGGCAGCTCATGATCGACACCAAGAAAAACCGGCCGGACATCGTCGAGGACGACATGGTGCACTGGGAGAAGCCCAGCGGGACACGCGTAGAGCTGTGTGTCAAGGGCCGCTATATCCGCAACACCAAGCATTCCATCTATGAGTACCTGCGGAGCACGGCCATCGTCAATCCCCACGCGGAGATAACGCTGGTGGAGCCCGACGGCGAAAAAACCGTGTTTGAGCGGGCGACGGACACGCTGCCTGAGCAGCCAAAGGAAATCAAGCCGCATCCCTACGGCATCGAGCTCGGGACGTTCATGAAGATGGCGAAGGACACCGACGCCCGGAAGCTGACGTCGTTCCTGAAGAAAGAGTTCTCGTCGGTCAGCCACCAGAAGGCGAAGAAGATCCTCGATGCGGCGGAGGTCGACCCATCGCTGACGCCGCAGCGCCTGACGCTGGAGCGGGCGAAACGCATCGTGAAGGCCTTTTCACAGGTTAGACTGATGTCGCCCGCCACGGATTGCCTGTCACCCATCGGGGAGCTGCTCATCAAGCGGGGGCTCCGCAAGGAACTGGAGACGCTCTCCCCTGAGTTCATCGCGACGGACAAGCGCAGTCCCGGCGTCTTCTCGGGTATCCCGTTCCTCGTCGAGACCGGCGTCGTATATGGCGGCGACCTGCCGCGGGACGAGCGGGTGGACCTGCTCCGCTTTGCCAACCGCGTGCCGCTGCTCTACCAGGAGGGCGACTGCGTTATCACGCAGGCGGTAAAGGACACCAACTGGCGCCGCTACGGCCTGCAGCAGAAGGGCGGCTCGGGGATGCCGCAGGGCCCCGCTGTCATCCTGGTGCACGTCTCATCGGTCAACATTCCATTTACGTCTGAGTCAAAGGAAGCCATCGCCAACGTCGAGGAGATCCAGAAGGAAGTCAAGCTGTCGCTCCAGCAGTGCGGCCGCCGGCTGCGGAGCCACCTCTCCAAGCAGCAAAAGAAGAAAAAAGCAAAGACAAAGTTCGTCCTTATATCGAAGCTGCTGCCGAAAATCGCGGAGACAGCCGCCGAGACCGTGGGAAAGCCGACGCCGTCTATCGACGACGTCATCATCAAGATCATGGACATCGTCTGGGTGGACGACGCCATCAGCTACCAGGACGGCGTGACCACGGTGGACATCGACGTGACCAACTACAAGGCGAAACCGCAGAGCTTTGCTCTCTACGCCGCCATCCCCGACGGGGGTCTCGTCGCCGGGGCGACGCCGGAGCCCGCTGAGCAGGCGGAGCGATACGTCCGCTGGGACATCGACACGCTGCAGCCCGCCGACGGCGTCAGGCTGTCGCTGCAGCTCTCCGAGCTGGAGGAGGGCGACCTCGACGAGACGGAGCTGTACGTGGACGGCGTCAACCCGGTCAACGTCATCGGCGTCGAAAAATGGGAGGGAACCTAGCATGGAAAAGCGAAAACAGGCAGCCATCCGGGAGATGAAAAAAGTGGCCGAGGAGATATACGACGACCTCGCCGACAAGGAGATCCCGGAGCTCGAGGTGCCCTCGCGGACCAAGTCAAACATCGAGTTCGACGAACGCCACGGCGTCTGGAAGTACGGCGGCAACGTGACGACGAGAAGCGCCACCTCGCTGTCAGGCGCGCAGATGCTCCTCCGCACCATATACACCATCAACTTCATCAAGGACATGATAGAGGACGGCAAGTCGTCGACGCTGCGGGAGCTCTACTACATCTCGGAGGGATGGGAGGAAGGCAAGTTTTCGTCGCAGAACGACTCCGACAAGCTGGCCGAGGACCTCGAAATCCTGACGGAGCATCTCCGCGAGGACATGAGCCTCCGGCCCGAGGAGGACGGTGCCCGCGTCATGGGTGACCTCGTCGTCGAGGAGATCACCCGCAAGGGAGAAAAGCGGCGCATCCACTGCCAGGACGACGTGGGCGACAGCGGCTACTCGATTCCCTACAACGTCGAAAAGGAAAAAGTCAAAATCAAGGAGACCGGTGCCGACCTGGTGATGGCCGTTGAGACCGGCGGTATGTTCGACCGGCTGGTCGAAAACGGCTTCGACGTGGACACCGACACCATCCTGGTCCACCTCAAGGGACAGCCCGCCCGGTCAACGAGGCGGTTCATCAAGCGGCTCAACGAGGAACAAAAGCTGCCCGTCGTGGTCTTCACCGACGGCGACCCGTGGAGCTACCGCATCTTTGCATCGGTGGCATACGGCGCCATCAAGACCGCCCATATCTCCGAGTACCTGGCGACGCCCTCGGCGGAATACCTCGGGGTCACCCCGTCGGACATCCACAACTACGAACTGCCGACCGACGACCTGACCCAGGGCGACATATCGGCGCTCGAGTCCGAGCTCTCCGACCCCCGCTTCAACGACGACTTCTGGAAAAACGAGATAAAGCTCCAGCTCAAGATGAAGAAAAAATCGGAGCAGCAGGCCCTCGCCAAGTACGGCCTCGACTACGTCACCGACACCTATCTCCCGGAGAAACTCGCCGAGATGGGCTACGACACCTAACCGGTTAGGGAGAGACAGAGGCACGCTCCACGGACACTTTATTCGACGTGGACGTGCACCACGGGGCTGTACCACCAGCGCCGGCCGTTGACTTCTTCCAGGCCATCGGTTCCCTGCCGTGCCTCATGGAAGTCGGGATCGGTACGCTCCTTCACCAGCCGCAGGTACGGGTCGGGACCATAGAAGAGACGGGCGTGCGGCGTGCCGTAGCGCTGGTCGACCTGCGCTTTGGCGACGGCGTAGTAGTCGCCGGGCTGCTCGAAGGTAATGTCTGCGCTGTACGTGACGCCGCGGGTGCTGCCGTTCAGGGCGTTGTCCCAGCCGGTGCCGCCCCGCCAGTCGCCCGCATGCCTGTCGTGGTCCTCGGTGGTGTGGCTGTAATTATGTACGGGGTCGGGATCGGTGCCCCACTGCAAACGGGTGTGGTCGACGACGAGGCTGCCGTTGACCTGCCAGCGGAAGCTGTACGTGCCAGGGGCACCTCCTTCATCGGGCGTGTCCATCCAGCGGATATATGGCTGCGCCAGGTCTATCTGGTGGAGCATGTAGCGCCGTATCTCCATGCCGAAGCCCAGTGCTGTGTCGTTGCCGAGGAGCTCCCACCGGTCGATGTGCTTTTCGTAGTCGTAGACCTCGTAGAGATGCCACATGACACCGGCGCCGGGATAGCCGCCGTTGGCTTCGTCGTTGACGTAGCGGTCCTCCCGCGGGTTGCTTGCGACGTCGGCGCCGTACGCCCAGCAGACAAGGGCGCCGTCGATGCTGTCCATGAAACTCCGCAGCGGGCCGACGTTCCAGGCGTTGAGGTCACCGCCGAAGTCACCCATGTAGTCGGCGACACGGAGCGACGCCGCGTCGTAGAAATAAAAATCAGGCGGCGCGTAGTTGTAGGGCATGAACGTGGCGGGGCTGACGCCCTTGGCCAGCCAGTGCGAGTTGAACCAGGGATACATGAGCTTGCGGAGGCCCTCGTGGAAGTCGCAGCCGACACGGATGGTGTGGTTGTTGACGAAGCGCACCAGGGTTTGGCCGGGCACGCTCTGCCAGCATGAGGGCGGCCCCCATTCACCGGGGCCATTGTAGTCCGCCTCGCGGTTCAGGTCCCAGCCGTTGCGGTCCCACCGCCGGTTGTGGTCGAAGCCCCAGGGATTGTGAGATATCTCGATGTATACCTCTCGATGGTCGATCAGCCAGCGGAGCCATGCTTTGTCGTAGCCGGGGCAGGGCTCGTCGGTGTACGCCATCCGCATGAGCCAGTCAGTGAACCAGTACAGGCAGGTCGTCCCGATTTTTTCGACGCCGTGCGGGCTGCCGAGGAACAACGCCTCGGGCTTATCCAGGCCGCGGCTCTCGTTGGTAATCCTGACGTACCAGCAGTCGTAGCCACCTGCAACGGTGCCGGTGTCGTACAGCTCGTTGGCCTTGAACACCTTGAGATAGCCGGGATGCCGCTCCTCCAGCTCCTGGTACCAGCCGACGAGCGTCGAATAGTTATCAGGAAAGGTATATGCATCTATAGAGTCGGTCGTCGCTGTCGGGGATGACGAGAGATGGCGTTCCACGGTGCTCTGACGCAGCAGCTGTGGAGAAACGGCACCCATCAGGAGCGCCACGACGATGAAGGATACGATGAGGTGTCGCACATCGCCACATCGGATGCTGCAACATAAATGTTTCCATACAACGGCTATATAAACCTCGCCTCATTATAGCCATGTGCAGCCTGCATACCCGCTGCTGGCCTACCACCTCGACCAGGACGACCCCAAGAAATGCAGCGCCCGACGACTCGCCAGATTTGACCTTGCAACCATCGCTACATCGAGGCGTGAACTGCCGTACGACGGCGTGCTCCTCGACCCCCGGGCAGAGAAGGCGCTGTCCTCCGAGGACAGGCAATGCAGCGCAGTCGTCGCCGTCGACTGCTCCTGGAAGCAGGCAGAGGAGGTCTTCACGTCGCTGGAGCGGCGGATGCCACCACGGGCGCTGCCGTTCCTGGTGCCCGCCAACCCCGTCAATTATGGAAAGCCGACGAGGCTGTCGACGGCGGAGGCGTTCGCGGCGGCGCTCTACATCCTGGGCGACATCGAAGGAGCCGAGCTAGTGATGTCGAAGTTCAAGTGGGGGCCGCATTTTTTGCAGCTGAACCGACAGCCGCTCGAGGACTACCGACATGCCGGGAGCAGTGCCGAGGTCGTGAACGCCATGCGGAGGTATCTGCCCCTGGAGGATTAAAGGTTAAAAAGCCCTGGCGGATATACCACCGTGGTAGCATGGATATAGAGCAGGTGTCGATAGAGAAGCCGGATGACCTGAACTTCATCCTCGGGCAGTCCCATTTCATCAAGAGCGTGGAGGACCTCTACGAGGCGATGGCCAACGTCCCCGGCGCGACATTTGGCATCGCGTTCTGCGAGGCGTCGGGCCCCCGCCTGATACGGACGGACGGCAACAGCGAGGAACTGCGGCACTTGGCCGTCGATAACGCACGGCGCATCGGCGCCGGTCATTCCTTCATCATTTTCCTAGACAACTGTTTTCCCATCAGCGTCCTCAACGCCGTCAAAGCCCTGCCGGAGGTCTGCCGCATCTATTGCGCCACGGCGAACCCCACCAGGGTGCTCGTCGCCGAGAGCGACAACGACGGCGAGGCAGGTAGGGGCATCCTCGGCGTCATAGACGGCTATACACCGCAGGGCGTGGAAGGCGAGGACGACGTGGCTGAGCGAAAAGAATTCCTGCGGTCAATCGGCTATAAGCGTTAATACTCCAGCTCCAATGACGGCACTGCAACACCGGTGCCCTCGGTAACGCGGCCGACGACCTGTGCATCCATCTCTGACTGCTCCGCCAACAGGTCCAGCGTCGCGTCCACGTCGGCTTCGTCGACCACGACGGCGAGGCCCATGCCCATGTTGAAGGTCTGGTACATCTCCCGGTCGGTGACGTTCCCGAGCTCCTGGACGATCTGGAAGACGTGCTGCGGCTCGAATGGCTCGTCGATGGAGAAACAAACATCGTTGCTGAGGCGCTTGAGGTTGCGGAGGCCGCCGCCGGTAATATGGGCGATGGCCTTGACATCGACCTCGTTCCACAGCGCCAGTGTCTCCCGGACGTAGATACAGGTAGGCGTGAGCAGCGCGTCGCCGATTGTCTGGTCTGTTTCGGGAAGCATATCGTGGTAGCCGTAGCCGTTTTCGGTGAAGACCGTGCGCGCGAGCGTGTAGCCGTTGGAGTGAAGCCCGCTGCTCCGCAGGCCGATGATGGCATCGGTGGGCGTGATGTCACGGGGCAGCTCGTGCTCGACGACGGCGACGCAGGTCCCCGCGAGGTCGAATCCCGTGATGATGTCGGGAAGCGTTGCGGTCTCGCCGCCCAGGATGGGGATGCCGGCCTGGTCGGCGCCGCGCTGCAACCCTCTGGCGATGGCCGCTGCCTTGTCCTCGTCGGTTTCCTCCATGGCGAGGTAGTCGACGAACGCCAGTGGTCGGGCGCCCATGCAGATGGCGTCGTTGACGTTCATGGCCATGCAGTCGATGCCGACGGTGTCCCACCGCTGCATCCGATCGGCGACGATGACCTTGGAGCCCACACCGTCGGTGCACATGACCAGGCGGTGGCCGTCGAGGTCGATGGCGTCGGTCCCGCCGACAGCTGACAGGATGCCGGCAACGGCCTGCTCCTCCCTGTCGATGTCGACGCCGGCTGCGGCGTAGCTCATACGCTTCATAGGCTGGAATGCCGGCAGACCATTTATGTTTATTGCCCGCCCAAACATTTTTTATCAAATGCCGCTTCGGGGTGCATGCAGCTGTACATCCATTTCTTGGGCACCGGCGGCTCGTGGCCGTCGTCGCAGCGGAACGTCTCCGCCATCGCGGTCAAGCGGGGGAGCGACGTGCTGCTCTTCGACTGCGGCGAGGGAACCCAGCGGCAGCTGCAGAAGTCAGCGCTGAGCTACATGCAGGTGGACAGCATCTTTGTCACCCATTTCCACGGTGACCATTTCCTGGGGCTCCCGGGCCTGTTCCAGACGCTGCAGCTCAACGACCGGGAGAAGCCGCTGCACGTGTATGGACCGCCGGGCATGGAGCGGCTGGTGCAGCAGCTCACGCATCTCGGCTACTTCAAGCCCGTCTTTGACATCCACGGGCATAGCCTGCAGCCGGGCGACGAGGTGCGCTTCGATGGCTACGGCGTGAGCTGTCGGGCTGCCAGCCACAACGTTCCTGCCTACTCATATTGTCTGGAGGAGGACAGCCGGCCGGGGCGGTTCAACAAGCAACGCGCACTGGAGCTCGGTGTGCCTGAGGGGCCGCTGTTCGGGCGGCTGCAGAAGGGGCACCCGGTCGAAGTTGACGGCAGGACGGTGACGCCGGACATGGTGCTCGGGCCGCCGCGCCCCGGCCGAAAGATTACGCTGTCGGGTGACACCGCGCCCTACGAAGGTTTCATCGAGTTCGCCCGGGGCAGCGACGTGCTCATCCATGAGGCGACTGCTGACTCGTCGCTGGAGGACAGGGTCAACGAGTACGGTCATTCGACGGCGCGGCAGGCCGCCGAGGTCGCCGCCGCGGCGGGGGTCGACCGGCTGTATCTCACCCACATAAGCCCGCGGTACAGGGACACGTCGCCGATAGCAGCCGAGGCGTGCGAGGTCTTCCCGGAGAGCACCGTGGCCCATGACTTCATGCAGATAGAGGTGGAGCTGAAGCCGTAGCCGGACGGCAGCCACCAAAAACTATTATATCCCATCCTTGATTCACGGGATGATGCACGGGTTGGCAGGACGCCGCAGCATCCGCTGTTGTTGAGCGTCCGGTAGCCCTGCAGTTTTTGTGAGGTGAATAAAAATGAGAGAAGTATATACTGAGCGGAGGTACGTTTGCCGGCTCCATCCTGGAGACCATCGGCGACACGCCGCTGCTCGAGCTCGACGGCGTCTACGCCAAGCTTGAAACGACCAACCCCACGGGCAGCGTCAAGGACCGCCTCGCCCGGTACCTTGTAGAGCGGGCGGAGGAACGCGGTGAACTCCAGCGAGGCGACACCATCCTCGAGGTAACCAGCGGCAACACGGGTATCTCCCTGGCGATGATAGCCGCCGTGAAGGGCTATCGATTCAAAGCCGTGATGCCTCGCTCGATGAGCACTGAACGACGCAAGATGATTCAATTGTTCGGCGGCGAGGTCATCCTGACGCCGGCAGCCACGGGGATGACAGGCGCCGTAGAACGATACGAGGCATACGCTGCAGCCAGCGACGACGTCTGGCTGCCACGCCAGTTCGACAATCCCGACAACATCGCAGCCCATCGCCAGGGCATCGGACGGGAGGTAGCCCGGGAGATGCAGCACGTTGATGCCGTCGTCGCCGGCGTCGGGACCGGCGGGACGCTGCTCGGGATGGCGCAGGCGTTGGCCGACGATGTGCACATCGTAGCGGTGGAACCAGCCGAGGCGGCGGTGCTGTCAGGCGGGTTAGGCGGGTCAGCCGGGCACCATGCCATCCAGGGCATCGGCGAGGGCTTTGTCCCGTCGCTCGTTGAGGACAACCGGGAGCTGATAGACGACATCCTCACGATAAAAAGCACCGATGCACTGGATATGCAGCGGCGGCTCGCCCGCCGGCATGGACTCCTCGTCGGGCCGAGCTCCGGTGCAAACATGCTCGCTGCATGGCAGGTAGCCAGGCGGCATGACTACGGCACGGTGGTCACCGTGCTTCCGGACCGGGGAGAGCGCTACATCAACGGTTCATCCGAATGAATGATAACTGGGGCGCTCCTCCTCCGATATCACCTGAAGCTGTTTATTCCGGCTCGGTGAGCCAGTCGACGAGCCCGGGCAGGTCGCTGCGCTGGATGGTGACGGTGATGTCGCCGAGGGGGTGACCGACCTCGCTGAAGTTGACGCTGCCGGCGTAGGCCGCCTGCTTGTTCAGCGAAAAGGAAAGCCTGCCGCCGTCGATGCGCTGGTGGAGGAGCATCCGGGCCGTGTCCAGTATCTGATGCCTGGCCAGCAGCTCCTTCAGCGTGTCAAGCGTCCGTGCCTCGCCTGTCACCCGGTCATCGGTGACCTCCAGCGAGGCATCCGGGAACACCGTCCTGATGGCGGCGACGACCCGGTCTGGATTCTCCGTCGCGGTGACGGGCGCCTCGACGTGTATCTCCATAGGTGCGCAATGCCGCCCGGTTTAAAACCATAACCCTCATAAATGGGGGGCCGATGCCTCCCCATGGAATACGCAGTATTTGAAATCGAGGCAGGCAAGGAAGGCGATGCGAAGATGCTGGAACAAGATGACCTCATCAGCCGGCAGACCATCACCATCCGCAATGCGACGGCGCTCGGCCTTGAGGGCGACAGCACCTACATCAAGATAGAGGGCAGCGACGAGGCGCTCAAGCGAGCTACAGGGATGGTGGCGGACAACGAGCTCGGCGAAAAGCTATCCGAGAAAGAAGCACAGGAGATCTACGACACGATCGCCGAGGAGGAGGAAAACGCCAGCCAGGGGATGGGCATGATATTCGACTAACCATCGCCCCTTTCTTTTTTCTTTTTTCGTATATCTTTTTGGATGCAATGCTAACTGAGTGAATGGTCCGCTGCCTGCGGCCTCTGCTGTTTAAACTTCCTGGAACAGGAATGGGTCGAGTACCTCGATGCGCTCCCGGTATTCCTCCGGGTAGAGCAGATGCTCGATGGCCGTCATGGAGCTCAGCAGGGAGTTGCCGTCCTGCGGCGTGAAGCAGAAGCCGAAGACCTCTGTTTCGTCGCGGACGAAGACGGTCGGCAGGACCATGACCGTCTGGTTCAGGATGCGACCATAGTGCCCGTGGTCGCGGCCGAACGAAAAGACCAGGTTGGAGAGCTGCTTGTTGGTAACAGCCACCCGGGAGTCAGCCAGGAACCGGTCGATGACCTCCTCCTCGCTCGTCGGCTCGTTGACCTTGATGTCGAACCAGATGGAATGCATGTACTGGGTGTTGACCTTCATCGCCGAGGAAAACACGTCGAGGTCCATGTCGAGGGTGTTGTAGAGATGCCAGACATCCTTGGCGTGATGCGTGCCGCGCTCGTCGTCGTGCTCGCCGACCTTGGGCGCCGGGATGAACTTTGTATCCTGCGAGATGTCGTTTGCCCGTCGGATGCAGACAAAGCGGCCGCTGTGGAAGTTGCCGGGTGAGACGTCGAGGGCGATGTTCTTGATGGCGACGGCGATGTTGTGCGTGTTGCAGCTCACGATGTGGATGTACTTGTCCTGGTTGAGTGCCTCCTCGTTGATGCCAGCGGCGAACATCTTCCCGAAGCCGAACTCCGAACCCTGCGCCAGGAATCCCTTGACGTCGTCCTCGTATTTTTTGTAGTAGTTCTCCTTGTTCTGCAGGCCGATGCCGCTCGGCGTGCAGTCGACGACGACGCTCGCCCGCTGGATGGCCTCCTCCGCCTCGTATTCCGGCTCGAGACCGAGCTCGCGGAACTGCTGTTTCTTCTTGGCAGAGGTGACGAGATGGCCACCCCGATCGAGGAGGCCCTTGACCTTCGGCCGGTCGGTCAGCACGGGGCTGTGCTTGTAAAACGTTACCTCGTCGATGCCCAGCTGGGTCCGCATGTCACACAAAAGACCGATGAGGGGCTCCCCGATGGTGCCGGTCCCCACGACGTGCACGATGTTGCTCATGCTATCGAGCCCAGTATGAGATAACGCTATTTAACGTTTCGTGCACTGCTGGAGGGCGGCGACGACGGGCAGCGGCTTACCCATGAGGAACCGCTCGAGTGAGCCGCCGCCGGTTGAGACGTAGGAGATGTCGTCCGCTGCACCGAACTGCCGAGCTGCTGCAACGGTGTGCCCGCCGCCGATGACCGTGAACGCGTCGCATGTCGCCATGGCCTCGAGTATGCTCTTTGTGCCGACGGCAAACGCTGCTTCCTCGAAGACGCCCATTGGGCCGGTGAGCAGCACGGCGGCAGCGTCGTTTACGACGTCTACAAAGCGGGTGATGGTGTCCGGGCCGATGTCTTTGACCGCCGACGGGTCGTCCGCGTCGCCGATATGCCTGGCTGCCCTGCCGTCATCGTCTACGGCGACGTCGGTTGGCAGCATGATGGCATCGCCGTGCTCGTCGAGCAGCGACGCGATGGCTTTGTGCTCTTCCTCGGTGACGTCGGCGACACCGGCGAAGGCGGTGCCCGGCACGCCACCGAGCAGGACCCTGTCGGCGGCGCCACGCTCAAGTAGATTCCGGATGACGGGGATGGCGTTGCCATATTTTGCCCCACCAAATATGAAGATGCTCGGGTGCTCCGGCTCCTCGGTCAGCGCGGTGAGCGTCCGGAGCTCTTTTTCCATCAGCCGGCCCGCATAGGAGGGAAGTACCGCCGTGAAGCCGACCAGCGAGCAATGCGGACGGTGCGCCGCCGCAAAGGCGTCGTTGACGTAGAGGTCGGCCAGCGGATACAGCGACTGCACCAGCTCGCTCTCTGCATGCTCCTCCGGGGTTTTTTCCTCGCGCTCGTCGTCAAACCGGCGGACGTTGTCGAGCAACACTGCCTCGCCGTCGGCCAGCGACGTAATTGCCTCCTGTGCGTCCTCGCCGCAGATGTCGTCGACGTATCCGACCGCCCGGTCGAGGATGCTGGACAATGCTGCTGCATGCCGCTCGAGGTCGGTGAAGTCCCAGCCGCCGGGTCGTCCCTGATGCGCCATGACGGCGACGCGGGCGTCGCGGTCGAGGAGCTCTTCGAGGGTTGGCGACACGCGTTCGATGCGTGAGGTATCCAGAATCTCGAGGGTGTCTGGATCGAGTGGGGAGTTGATGTCGACGCGGAGGAGCACCGTCCTGCCCGCCACGTCGCAGTCGTCAAGCGTTGGCAGCTTCATGCCCGGATATGCAGGGCAGCGTTAAATATCTTTTTCATCGCCTCAGGCTCGTGTGCCTGTGCGGAGACGGCGTGGCTGTCCTCGACGGGAAACACGACCGTCAGAAACGACCGTCAGAAGAACCCGTGTCCGGAGACAAGGGAGCGGAGCAGCACCAGGATGGGGATGATTTCGAGGCGGCCGACCCACATGTTGATGATGAGCATGGCCTTCGCCGCGGGGCTCATGCCGATGCCGGTCACGCCGGTTGAGAGCCCGACGTTGCCCTGCGCCGAGCAGACCTCGAAGATGACGTTGTCCAGCGTCGCCGCTGAGCCGTTGACCGTCACCAGCAGCACCATGATGCCCACGAAGAGGAGGATGAGCCACATGAACGACAGCACGGCTGCCTGGCTGAGCTCCTCGTTTGCCTCGTCCGCCGACAGCGTCTTGCTGCCCAGCTTGTGGCCAAAGGTGCTCTTCGGCGGCAGGAATATCTTTTTGAGTTTCCAGCCGACGCCCTTTGAGAGCAGGACGGCCCTGAAGAGCTTGATACCGCCGGCGGTCGACCCGGCGGCGCCACCGATGATCATGGCGAATGACAGCAGCATCTTTGATTCAGGCACCCAGCGGCTCACATCCGCGGTGTTGAACCCCGTGCAGGTCAGCGCGGAGGTAAACTGGAAGGCGGCATACTTGAATGACTGCAAAAAGGAGGGATAGAGGTCCACGTTCAGCAGGGCAAGCACGACCATGCCGCTGAAGACGAGGACGAGCAACGCCAGCGTCTGGATGTCCGTGAAAAACGCCTTTATCTTGCCCCGCAGGAAGTCATAATGAGCGGCAAACGAGATAGCGCCGGCGACCATAATCGGGATGAGTACGACATGCACCGCCGTGCCATACGAGGTGATGCTTTCGTCCATGACGGAAAAGCCGCCGGTGGTCAGCCCGGTCATGGCATGATTGACGGCCTCCCAGAGCGGCATGCCGGCCAGGAACAGCGCCAGGATGGCGATGCCGGTATACAGCAGCAGGATCCACCACATGCTCTTCACCGTCGAGATGATGCTGGGATGGA
>CAYPWJ010000012.1:0-30669 GCA_964414415.1 uncultured Thermoplasmatales archaeon
GATAGAGCGAGAGGTGACAAAAAGTGAAACGAAATAATTCGCAGATAAGACAGTGCAATCACCAGCACGCCAACCGCGATAAGTATGCCAATTTTTGTTTTCATGGTAGTCCTCTGTTGCATAACAGGCTGTTATTTATAAAAATATGCGCCGGCAGCAACAAAAAAGAGGAGAAAGAAAGGGGCTAGCCGGTTGTAATGTCGACCAGGTCGACGCTGCTCACCCAGTTCCGGGATGACGTGTAGATGTCGCCCTCCTGCACGACAAAGGCCATGCGGAGCGGCTGGTCTTCGTCGTCGAGTGCTTCGCCGTCTTGCCGGTAGGCAAGCATGGGTATGGGTGCGGCGGTATCGTTGGTGACGTTGCCCGAATCATCATACGTCGTCATGTTTCCCTTTAGCATCTCGCTGTCAAGGGTGAGGCTGTAGTTATCGTCCGGGTCGTCCGGGTCTCCGGTGTCGGTGACGGTGACCGAAGCATTTTCTCCTACAGGTACCTGTATCTCCTCGAAAAGGGTTGAGAGCGATACCCCGGTAAACTGCCATGGCCCTTCAATTCGCGGTTTTCTCGTGCGCCAGCCGCCGTCACCCGTGATGCCGTCCATGTCCTTCAGGTCGCAGAGTGTGTAGCTCCATTCGTCGCCCTGATAGGTGACGGTCAGCACGGTGTCTCCGCAGCCGCCGTCGTCCTCGGGCAGCTGGTAGTATGCGAACACGGCGACCGCCGCGATGACGGCGACGGCCAGCACCCCGATTGCGATTTTTTCTCCTCGTTCCATTATATCAGGCGGGGATGCAGCACCGGATATATAACAGCTACGCTTTCCTGTTTTTACATGCCGAGGACGTAGATGTCCGCCTGTGCGTACGCGATGGTTCCATCCTCCTTTGACAACTCGGCGCGTACGTGATGTTTGCCCGGCGACAGGCCGTCAAGACGCCATGCATACGGCTCGGCGGCATCTGAATGCACTTTGCTGCCATCCAGATAGAAGTCGATGGTGGCGTTTCCCTCCACGTAGACGGACAGTGTCATCTCGCCGATGATGGTGTTTCCCCACGGTGCGGGAGCGATGCGCCGTCCATGCAGATACAGGCCGGGATGCCATATGTTGGGCTCCTCCCAGTACAGCTCCGCGTGGCTCACCGGCGGCAGATGCCCATCGGGGACACCGGCGGCCCACGCTGCGGCGCGGCGGAGCATCCACCAGTTGTACGTCCAGTTGGTCTCCTCGCCGCCAACCCACCTGTACAGATATGACTCCATGAACAGGGTATACTTTGACCGACCTGGATATTCCTCGACGTGGCCACCGACCGTGGTGCGCTCCTCGGGATGGGGGCCGAACAATGCGACGTTGCCGTCGCCGTAGGTGGTCGCGATGGCTGCATATTGTCCCTTGACATCCGTGGTGACGGGCCCCGTTTGCTGCCATTCACCGCCGTTCTTTTCCCAGAAATGAATCGGCGCGCGCTCGGATACCTCCTCCGCGTAGACCGCCAGCGGCGTGATGTCGCCCAGCAGCGGGTCGCTGCCGTCGGCGGGATACAGGCCGGGGCCGCCCTCGTAGCGGATGACCCGGGGGTTCGTGGGGCTAGCAGCCATGATGGGATGATTGGAGAGTTCGCAGCGGATGGGGATGCCGCCGCCCAGGCCCGACGACTTGTAGAGGTACTGCCATTCCTGCCGCTGGTCGTCGTTTATCCAGACGTTGGCGATGCCGAGCGCCCCCGAGGAGATGATTCGGTCGCCGATCGACGACGGCTGCCGGATGCCCAGCGATGCTTCGTTTGCACCGCCGCAGATGCCGATGTAGCCGCCGCCTCCGGCTACGAAGGAGCGGACGTTCCATCGCCATCGGACGTCGAGGTCGTGGAAATACTGGCGGGCGCTCGCCCCGATGACCAGCACGTCGTAGTTCTCCGGCGTCAATGGTCGCTGTCCCCGGCCGAGTGCTTCGCGTCGCGTGATCTCGGTGACGTTGAAGCGGTATGTCACGCCGTCGACGGTCCAGCCGTACTGCAATGCGTACTGCAGCACCTTGATGGCCGGCACGATTGACGGGTACACGGCGATGTCCCTGTAGACCGTCCGCTGCGTCTGCCCTGGCTGCGGCGCCCCGAAGGACGGCAGCGTGGGCATGCAGAGCAGCGCCGCGACGGCAACCACGGATACAACATGGAGGAGCTTCATGCAGGCCATTCAATGCCCGGACATATAAATACGTAACGTCACCCGCCGGGTGCCCGGGCTTCGCCCACAGGGTTGCATCTCGCTTTAACGACACGTTTTTAACGCCGTCTGTTTACAGGAATTGGATGAGAAAGATCTGGTGGCTGCCCTTTGCCGTGCTGGTGCTGCTGTCCTTCGATGTCTGGAGCTGGCGGCAGAACACCCCTATGCTCTGGTTTATGCCAGCGTGGATGTGGCATGTCGCCGCGGTGACCGCGCTGTTCTCGCTCGCCTTCGTCGCCGTCGCCCGCTACGGATGGAGGGAAGACTAGATGCTGGCGCTGGCTGTCCTCTACATCCTGGTGCTGGTGGCCATCGGCATATATGCCAGCCTGAAGGCCGACCGGACGCCGGAGGGCTACTTCATGGCCAACCGCCGTTTTGGCACCCTCGTCCTGTTTTTTACGCTGGCGGCCACCAATTTTTCCGCGTTTACGTTCCTCGGGTTCGCGGGCGCCGCCTACACGCATGGCTTGGGCCAGTACGGGGTGATGGCGCTGGGTACCGCCGGCATGGCCGTCATGTTCTGGGTCATCGGCCGGAAGGTCTGGCACGTGGGCAGGACACATGGCTACATGACGCCGGGGGAGCTGGTCGGCGGCCGGTATGGCAGCAGGATGCTGCAGCTGCTGTTCACCGGTGTGATGTCCGTGTTCACCATCCCGTATCTGGCGGTACAGGCCGTCGGCGCGGGCTACATCCTGCACATGGTGGCGCCCGCGGTCGGCATGAAGGTCGGCGCCGTCGCGTCCATCGCCGTCATCTGCTTTTACGTGTTGTCCGGGGGGATGCGCGCGTCCGGCTGGACCGACGTCGTCCAGGGTGTGCTGATGGTCGGGGCGATGGTGGCCGCCGTCGCGTGCGTCGGGCACGCCCTCGGCGGCTTCGGTCAGGCCAGCCTGGCCGCCCGGGATGCCTCGCCGGCATTGTTTTCACGGCCCGGCCCAGACGGCTATTTTACGGTCAAGATATGGCTGTCGTTCTTCGTGCTGTGGGTGTTCTGCGACCCGATGTTCCCGCAGCTGTTCACCCGGTTTTACACGGCGAAAAGCCAGCGTTCCCTCAAAACGGCGATGGTGTTGTACCCGCTGCTCGTCTCGTTTTTCTTTCTGCTGCCGGTTCTCATCGGCGTCTGGGCGCATGGAACCAACGTGGCAGTAGACACGCCGGATAACGTGCTGCTGGTCATGGTGGAGCGGTATACGCCGCCAGTGGTGTTCTCCTTCGTCAGCGTCGGGGCGTTGGGGGCGCTGATGTCGACGGCTGACTCGCAGCTGCTGTCGCTGTCGACGATGCTCACCGCCGACACCGTCGGCAAAGACGTCCGGGTTAGCCGGATGGTCACCCTGGCGCTGTCCGCCTTCGCTGTTCTCTTCGTCCTGTTCGGCTACGACCCGTCAGCGGGCATCATGGGGACCCTGGTGGACACCACGTTTTCCGGGCTGGTTGTGCTGGCGCCGGCGGTCCTGGCGACGCTGTATTGGAGGCAGGCCACGCACCTCGGCTGCATCGCCAGCATCCTGGCGGGAGAGACGCTGGTGTTCCTCCATTATCTTGTGGAGCTGCCGACGGCCGGGTTTCTGCCGTCCGTCGTTGCGCTTGCGTTCGCCACGGCTGTCCTCGTCGCGGTCTCGCTGCTGTTTCCAGGGCCTCATGGCTAGCTCAGAAACCAGGTGACGCCGGCCGTGACCGCGGTGGTGACGACGGCGGCGGCGATGCATACGCCGATGAAGATGAAGAACAGTGATTTTTTGAAGTCAAGCGCGAAGAGATACGCGGCGAGGCTGCCCGTCCATGCGCCTGTCACCGGTAGCGGGATGGCTACGAAGAGTACCAGCGCCAGGGACTCCCACCGCTCGATGCTTTTCCGCGTCTTGTTGCGGGTGTGCTCGAAGACCCGGTCCATCAACCCCGCCCAGAACGGCCAGCGGCGCAGGAAATCCTCGACGGGCCGGAGGAACAGCAGGATGAACGGCACCGGCAGGAAATTCGCGCTGACGATGACCGGAATGATGACCCAGGGGTTCATCTCGTAGTGAAACGCGAGCGGGATGGCGCCGCGCAGCTCGGAGAACGGCGCCATCGCCAGCAGGACGACCCAGAGCCAGCCGGGAATGCTCATCCAATCACCGTTCCCATGCCTGCTTCGCCGACGAACTCACCGCTCTCGACGATGCGTTCGCCGTGCAGCCACACGTCCCGGGGGTACACGGCCGGCCATCCCTCATACGGACTCCAGCCACACCGGGAATGCGGCTCGATGCGCCGCTCCTCGAAGTCAACCACCATGAGATCGGCCGCTCGTCCAACCTCGATGCTCCCCTTGTCGAGGTCGAACAGGTCGGCGGGCCGCCGGCAGCACATACGATGCACGAGCTCCAGCGATAGGTCGCCTTCCTTTACCCTGTAGAGCAGCAGCGGCAGCATCGCGTCGACGCCGGGAATGCCCGACGGTGCCTCCTCGATAGCTTCTTTTTCCTCCCGGAGATGCGGTGCGTGGTCCGACTCGACGACGTCGATGCCCCCCTGCCGGAACATGTGCCAGAGCCGTGCACGTGTCGATTCATCGCGGAGCGGCGGGTTGACCTTGCCCATGCCCACCCGTTCAAACGACGACGAGAGAGACAGCAGCAGATGATGCGGTGTGACGCCGCCGCTTGCGGTGCTCCGCTGCACCAGCGCCGCCGCCTGCGGCGAGGAGATATGGCAGATGTGCAGCTTCGCTCCAACGTCGTCGTTGGCGTCGAGCATCCGCCTGATGCCCTCCAGCTCGCAGCGCACCGGTCGATGTGTGGCATGCTCCGCAAGGCTTTTTGCGTCGCGCTGCGAGATACAGGACGCATGCTCGGCGTGTACGGCCAGCATCCTATCGACTTTTTTTATCTGCCGGAGCATGTCGGGCAGCCGCTCGTCCGGCACCACGATGTCGTTGTCTCCCGACAGGTATATCTTGAAGCCAACGCAGTGCGGCGCCATCGCCATCGGGTTGCAGCCCTCGGTTATGCCGCCGTACAGCCCGACGTCGATGCATGCCCTGCCCGAGGCCAGCCGGGCCTTGTCGTGCAGCGCCGGCGCGTCAACGGCAGGTGGACGGGTGTTCGGCATGTCCAGCGCCGTTGTCACGCCTGCCAGGGCTGCAGCCCGGCCGCCGGTAAAAAAATCCTCCTTGCGTGACTGGCCGGGCTCCCGGAAATGGACGTGTGGGTCGACGCCGCCCGGCAGGATCAGGCTGCTGCCGTAATCGAGGTGCCGCTCGCCGCGCAGGACCTTTTTGACCGCCTGGATGCGCCCGTTTTCGATGCCGACGCATCCAGTGGTCCGGCGACCGTCGACCAAGAGCTGTCCTTCAACGACGAGGTCCATCGTATCCCATATCGGCGATGGCTATAATGCTCTTTTCATCGCAGCCCGGGGAACAGCAGCTGCAGCCACTCCATGACGGCGTCGAGCAGCGGCAGCCGCCTGCTGTAGGGTATCCGCACCCGCAGCGGGTCAGACCAGTCGCTTATCGCTCCCCGGCTGTCCTTCGCCCGAACCGTCACCTCGTAGAAGCCCCTGTCCGTCCAGCTGTGCGACGTGTTCACCGCAATGCTGCTCTCATACGGGCCACGCCAGTCGCTCGTCGTCCCGTCACCCCAGTCCCACTGATAATAGATGTCGTCTCCCTCGACATCCGAGGTCGAGGTGGTATAGCTGTAGCTGTCGGCTGTCTCCCCGCGCTGCTCGCCCGTCGGCGCCGCCGGTGTTGCCGGGGCGTTGTTGACGCGCAGCGCGACGGACGGGTCTCCAAACAGGGTGAGCTCGTAGTAGGTCCACCGCATACAGGAGCGGTCGATGAGATACAGGTTGTCCTCCTTCGAATCCTGGTTCGCCCGGCCCAGCGCGGTGATGTTCTCGCCGAACACGGCATCCCAGAACTGGCGGTGGTAGCGCTGCGAGTCGCCGTCGGTGCTGTAGGACCAGAACCATCCATAGCGGGCGTTCATGACGGCGGCGAAGGCGCCGTGCTCCGTCTTGACGGTGAAATACTCAGCCATGCAGTCCTCCTGGTCGAATCCACCCGCCATGCAGCCCTGCGAATAGATGAGGCAGGTGCCGTCGTTCGTGAACGCCTCGACGTCCTCCGGTGTCATCCGCATGCTGTAGGTGTAGGATGAATGACCGAGATGGTTGACGACATGGGTGCCGTTGTTTATCCGGCTGATGAGCTCCTCCTTCCCCCAGCGGTTGCCCGGCCAGTCGCGGTCATACAGTTTCTCCAGCGAAAACCGCCCCGCCGGGATACCCGCAGTGGTGTAGCCGTCGGCGTTGCAGGTCCCGATGTGCTGGTCGATGTAGGTGCCGCCCCAGGTGGCAACGCCGTAGTCACCCAGCCGCTCGCCGACCATCGTCATCGAGGTGAGCGTCTCCGTCGGCGCCGTGCTCATATATGCTATGGTCTTGTCGACGAAGATGTGTGCCTCCCGGCCGTTGCTGACCGGCGCACGTCCCACGTATACCTCTGCCATGAGGTCGACGTCGCCGCCGTCCGCGCCGTCGGTGGGCTCGCCCCATCGCTCGTCGCCGTCGCCGTTGTAGGGACCGTCGAGGCAGCCGTAGTAATGGTCAGCCGGCATATATGTCTCGTAATGGGTGACGTTTTCGTCCATGCCCTCCACCCAGAGCAGCCGGTCGGGCACGACGTCCACGTCCCCGCCGAGCAGCACGGAGCTGACACCCTGCTCGAGGTAGACCTCCCGGATGTAGTCCCGTATCTCCCCCGGCGTGTCCCCCGTCTCGTCCAGCGTCGCGATGACGGTCGGGACGCCGTGGCTGTCATGGTATTCCTTGAGGTCTGTGAAGGCCTGCTCCAGCTCGCTGGTGGTGACGATGAGCAGGTCGCCGCTATTGCCCGCGTTCGACGCCGGATAGCTGGCAGCCGTCGACGGGTTGTCCACCTGCCGCGTGACGGCCCGCCGGTCCTGTGCCAGGCCGCGGTAGAGCCGTGCTGCATCAGCGCTCGCCACCTCGACCGTCACAGAGAGATGCCGACAATAGGTGAGCTCTCCGGTCGCCGGAAGATATTGCACCGGGTAGAGACGCAGGATGAGCACGCGGTATCCACGGCAGGACTGCACGCCTACCACCTCGTACATGTCCCCGGGAAACGGGGCGTCGCTCTCGTATACCGGCCCCCGCGTCGGCGTCACTGTGGAGGGCTGCGAGAGCGGCGCTGCCCGACCGGCGGGCGGAACACGGTAGCCTCTCCCGAGTGAACGCCTGCTGTCGGCCGTGACGGTCACCCCTGCCGGTGTTGTATCGGGCGGCAGCAGGATGTACGCGCCGCGGGCAGGCAGACGGGGTTCACCCGGCTGGCTGGCGGACGCGCCCTCCGGCGTCGTCACCGCGTCATAGGTCTCCCCGGCGATGCTGACCCGCCGTATCGTCGGCGCCTCAAACGAATAGGAGACAGTTATCTCTCGCTGGCTGCCGTCGGGAGCAGCTGAAAACACCGGCGTCACCGTGCTCAGGACGAAGACGCCGGCCAGCATGATACAGATCGACTTCCACGTCATCCGGGCTGCCCTGTTCATGTCTCTCCCGTTTGCATCTGCCGCTCGTATTTATCCATTTGCATGATTTGCATGGGGTGCATCCGGGGCAAAAACATTAACTACGCCGACCTCGTTGCCTCTGCATCCCATGATCGACGAAGACCTCGCCCTGCACGCCCTGGAACACGCCTCAGCCGCGGCATACGCTGAAGCCCGCGTCGAGGAGACAACCGGCACCAGCGTCATGCTTTCCAACGGCCAGGTAGAGGGAGCCGAGGAAAGCGAACAGCGCGGCCTCTCCTTACGCGCACTCGTCGACGGAGCAATGGGCTTCGCCGCCACCAACACCCTGACGCGGGAGACAGCCAGGGAAACAGCGGCGCGGGCCGTCCGGGACGCCCGGCGGCAGCATCCACGACAGCCGATCTCGCTCGCCGGGCATTCCGGGGCGACAGCCCGCTGGGAGGTCTCCATGCAGCAGGAGTTACCCGACTGGGATGACACGATAGCCTTCCTGCAGGCACTGGACGACAGGGCTGCAGAGCGCACCGTCTCCCGTCTTTTCTCCTACGAGGATGCCGTCTCCCGCCGTTATTTCTGCAACACCGAGGGCGCCGCCGTCACGTCGTCGCTCCCGCGGCTGTCTCTCCACTATCTCGTCACCGTCGCGCGCGACGGCGAGACCGAGCAGATGAACCGGCAGTTCGGCAGCACCGGCGGCTGGGAACAGGCAGCCGGATGGAACGTCCCCGGCACCCTGGACCACGACGTCGATTTCCTCCACCGGCTCCTCAGGGAGGGGCAGACGCCGCCGGGGGGCACCCTCGACATGGTCGTCGCTCCCTACGTATCCGGCATCATCGCCCACGAGTCCTGCGGCCATCCATTCGAGGCGGACCGCATCCTCGGGCGGGAGGCCGCCCAGGCCGGCACCTCCTTCGTCGCCCCAGACATGCAGGGCACCCGCATCGGCAGCCCCGCCGTGTCGGTCGTCGACGACCCGACCATCCCCAACAGCTACGGCCACTACCGATACGACGACGAGGGTGTCCCGGCTGGACACCGACACCTCATCCGCGACGGCGTCATCAACAGCTTCCTGCACAACCGGGAGACCGCCAGCAGGATGGACACCCGTAGCAACGGAGCCGCCCGCGCATCGGCCTACAGCCGGGAGCCCATCGTCCGGATGGCCAACACCTACATCGAGCCAGGCGACCACACGCTGGAGGAACTCATCGAGGACGTCGACCGCGGCATCTACATGGCCACCTTCATGGAATGGAACATCGACGACCGCCGGTACAACCAGAAATACGTCGGCGAGGAAGCCTACGCCATCGAAGACGGCTCCATCACGCATCCCGTCCGCCATCCAGCCCTCGAGATCACCACGCCTTCCTTCTACCAGTCGGTCGACGCAGTCGGCGACACCCTCCAGCTGTACCCGGCCACCTGCGGCAAGGGAGACCCCATGCAGCCCATCCCCGTCACCACCGGCGGCCCGTCACTCCGCCTCAGGGAGGTGCGCATCCAATGACGATGAACGAGACAGCATACGCGGTCGACGCGGCACAGCAGGCAGGCATGGAGGACGCCGTCGCCCGGCTGGAAGCACGACGGGAGGCACAGGTCAAGTTCCACGACAGCGACATCTCAATCGTCAAGGAATGGCAGCACCGGCAGCTCAGGCTCTTCATGGCCACCGGCAAAAAAGCCCTGCAGCTCACCCTCGAAAACCCCGGCAGGCAGGCGATTCAAACAGCGATAACACGCGGCGCAGCCGTCATCCCGATGCTCTCACCGAAAGACCACTACCACGGCATCGGCAGCCAGCGGAGCACCCCGGGCGACGCCACCCGCTACGACGACACCGTCGTCGACACCGGGCCGCTCGTCGCCATCGCAGGAGGCGCCATCGACCAGGCCACCGCCACCGCCGACACCGCAGCCGGCGTGCTCTCCACCGGGACCACCCACGTCGAGCTCGCCTCGTCGGAGGACATCCAGGCGAGCGACGACAACAGCTGGGCGACGCTGTCCATCCGGGCATTCAAGGACGACGGGTCAGGCCACGCGGTGAGATGCGCCCGCACGCTGGACGAGCTAGAGCGAGACGCCGGTGAGGCTGCAGCACGGGACGCCCGCCGGGCACGACACCCCCGGCAGGGAAAACGCGGGACCTACGACGTCATCTTCACCGGCATGGCCTTCGCAAACCTCATGCAGCACGTCGCCACCGCTGCGTCAGCGTTCTACGTCGACGCCGGCCTCTCCTTCCTCGCCGGCGAACAGGGAAACAGGGTTGGCAGCGAATGCCTCACCATACAGGACAGCGGCATCCACCCCGACGGCATCGCATCCCGTGGCTTCGACGACGAAGGCATCGCAACCGGCGAAACCACCATTATCGACCACGGACGCCTCGCCTCATATCTCCACAACACCTCCACCGCCCGGCAGCACGACACCGCCACGACCGGCAACGCAGGCCTCACCGCGCCGCATCCATGGAACGTCATCGTCTCCCCCGGAAACGCGACGCTGAAGGAAATGATACACGGCGTCGACCACGGCCTGCTCGTCACCAACACATGGTACGCCCGCTTCCAGAACCATCGCACCGGCGACTTCTCCACGATCCCGCGCGATGCGGCCATCCTGATAGACAACGGCGAACTCGGCCGCGCCGTCACAGGCATCCGCATCAGCGACCGCCTGCCACGCATCCTCAACAGCGTCGACATGCTCACCCGGGAGCAGCGCCAGATACACTGGTGGGAGGTCGACACACCGGTGTTCACGCCGGCGGCCCTCGTCCGCGACGTCCCCGTCACCCGGTCGTTCCAGCCGGCGGCAGCGCACGCCGGCGAAAAAAATGAAACCCATAAAAATTAGATAATTTATTACCTTGTTATATATAATATACACTGCTATAGAGAACCATCGCTTTCATATATGAAAATATTTTAATAACAAATGGTTAATATGCCTGACAGCGAGGAGGAAAAAATGCACACATATGTCTCACCAGATAGCACCGGCTTTCCCGCGGGAAAAAAGACCATCATCCTCGGAGCAGCAGCCATTGTAGCCATAGCGCTGCTGGCGTTCGGGGCAGCGCAGGCAGACGCGGCAGGGACCACCTACACCGTTGACGATGAGAGTGGGCACGGAGACTATGATGCTATCCAAGCGGCGATTGACAACGCCGACGAGAACGATACCATCAAGGTCGAACCCGGCGAGTACCGGGAAAGCCTGGAGGTGAATAAATCCTTGAAGATCGTTGGCGACCCGGTTATCGATGCGCAGGGCAGCGAGTACGGCATCCATGTCAAGGCGAATGACACCCTGCTCCAGAATTATACCTTCTACAACTATACCACGGCCGGTATCTATGTCCAGAACGATACCTGCCGGCTGCACAACGTGACCATCGATAACTGCACGGTTACCAATAGCACCTATAACGTGGGAGCCTACGGCATCCGTTTCGATGGCGTTACAGACAGCTGGATAAACAACAGCGTTGCCCGGAATCACACCGCAGACACGGCCAGAGGAATTTATATTGAAGATTCTGACTATAACAAATTGACTAATAACAGAGTGCATAAAAATTCCTACGGGATAGGCCTTGAAAGGGCAAAATATAATGATATTTGCAATAATAAAGTGTACAGGAATAGCCACACAGGTATAAATGCCGCTGACTCCACCGATAATGATATTTTGCTAAATGAAATATACAAGAATTCCAATATTGGCATACATATCACATATAGCCCTGAGGTCAATATCACCGCTAACTTAGTGGAAAATAACGAACATGGGATTTTACTAGATCCTTCCGACCAAGATAATATACAATCCAACACTATTAAAAATAATTACGATGTCGGTATCTCGCTGGATACATCTGAAGGTAATAGAGTTGCCAACAATACGCTATCCAATCCGAATTTTGATTTATCCGTTACTGGGAGTCCGGATAACGTCTTCAGCAATAACACGTTTTCATCGTATCCGACGGCGGCGAGCTTTACCTACAGCGGAGGCTTCCAGGTGAGCGGCGTCGACGATCCGCCTGCCGTGCCTGCCGATGTGGTAAATATATCGAAATTCCTGGATATAACCGGTACCTGTTCCTGGCTGAACGTGACCTTCCACTACCGGGACAGCGACCTCCAGACAGCCGGAAGGAGCTTCCCCGCCGACGAGGCAGGCATGACCATCTGGAAGCACGACGGCAGCTGGGACAGCAGCGATACATGGTGTGCAGGTCGTGGTGTCAACCCGGCGGCCAACGAGATATGGGCCAACATCACGTCCATCGGTAGCGTGTTTGCTCCGCTGCAGGATACCTACAACTATACCCTCGACCTCTACCACAACGGGACAGGCGTCAACTATGTCTCCATGCCGCCGATCGACTCAGGCATCGACCGGGCGAGCGACCTCGTCGCACACATCAACCAGTTCTCGGCGGGTGTATGCAGCTATGTCAGCTACTGGGACAAAGACGACCAGCGCTACTATAGCTACGTGCCCGGCAGCGGCGGGTCCGATTTTGCCGTTGAGCCGGGTAGAGGCTACGTTGTATGGGTGAAATCCAACGTGTCGGTCTCCATCCGCGGTCCGCTTCTCCGTCCCGACGTCGACATTCCGCTGCGTGACGGCTACAGCCTTGTGGGATGGACGGCTGCTGAGAACGCCAAGGCCGACGCGGTAGCTGACGCCGTCTCCAGGTGTGTCAAAATATCGAAATACAACGCCTCATCGCAGCGGTGGCTGCCCGAATACGTCGATGGGATCCCGGTTTCGGCTAACTTCCAGATAACCATGGATGACGCGGTGTTTGTCTTCAGGGCTGACGCGTCCACCGTGGCTGACTGGCACGGGGGAACCGGTAAAAGCTAGCGGATCTTTTTCCTCTTTTTCTTTTTGCTGTATACCGCGGCGAAAAAGAAGGATTTATATGTGTCGAGTGTCTATCTTGGTATGCGCTGGAGGACGAAGATGACGTGGCGCCGTAGACCGTGTGCACTGATGCTTGCGGCGGTTTTTTGTGCCGCTGCCCTCGTCGTGGCGGCCTGTCCCTGCAGGGTGGCTGCCGACGACAATCCCCTGGTCATCTATGGAGATATAACCTATCGTGGCCGGTCGCTGTCTGCTGTTGACGTCGAGGCGACCAACACCCGGACCGGTGACACTCTGCCTGGTGAGATAAGCAGCGGCGGGTACACGGTCACGTTTGGCGGGCCGGGCCATGAATGGGAGGTCGGTGACACGATCCATATCGTTGCTCGTGGCACAGGCCGGTATGCCGCGCTCAGGGCGGAGGCGAGCTATGAGATAGCGGATGGTGAGCCGGAGGAGATAGATCTGGAGCTTCATCTCATGATTGATGCCTCGGTGAGCTATACACCTGAGGGGCCCCGGGCTGGCGAGAACGTGTCGTTTGCTGCTGCTCCATACCGGCAGATCACGAACTACAGCTGGGAGATGGGCGACGGCACTGTGGCATATGGAAAAAACGTCACCTATGTGTATAGGTCGCCGGGGAATTACACGGTTACGCTTACCGTGGCTGCTGGCGCCGTGGAAACATCGGATACGGCGACGGTGGCTGTCAGGGCTGCGGATCAGAACGATAGCGGGAACGATACCGGGAACGGCTCCGATGACGGTCCCGGTGGCGGGGATGAGGGGGGAGGAAACGGGATGCCCGGGTTTGTGCTGGCTGTGGCCTGTGTCGCTTTCCTGGCGGTTGTTGTCACAAGGTTTAAAAGAAAGGCATAGATGTGAGGCCTGTGAAGCGAAGGATCGTTGTGTTCCTCGTTGCGGTTCTTTTCATGCTGGCGTTGACGCCACCCGGGAGGGCGCCTGACACCTACACGGTATACGTGTATGTCTCCCTGGACGGCGACCCGGTCAACGGCGCCAACGTCACTGTCACTCTCCTGGACAACGGCATTAGTGACCAGGCTGTTCAGTATGGCACTGACGGTGCCTACGCCGTCAACCTGGGCAATGACCCATATGCGGGTCACTGGGAGCATGGCGACCCGGTCGGGGCGGACGTCCGCTACGAGGTGGATGGAGACTGCTATGAGGCCGCCGACACGGCGTCGATCGACACGCAGGAGGGCTACACGTATTTCAATCTCTCTCTTGAGCCATGTCCCACTCATCGCTGTCCGGCGGCGCCGATGGATCCGTCTCCCGCCGACGGGGCAGCGAACGTGAGCCGCAATCCGTCGCTCAGCGTCGATGCGTCCGATCCGGATGGCGACGCGATGACGATCCATTTTTATGATGACGCCACCGGTGACCTCATAGACAGCGTGAGCCTCTCGGGCAACGGCACCGCCACGGTGACGTGGCAAGACCTCGACTACGGCTCCACGTATTCCTGGTATGCAGCTGCAACCGATGAATACTGCTCCACGGTGGTCACCTCGTCCTCCTGGCAGTTCACCACCGTGTCCAACTCCCCGCCGGGGACACCGTCTCTTTCCGGTCCGTCCTCCGGCCAGGTGGACAGCTCGTACACGTTTACCGCTGCAGCCGACGACCCGAACGGCGACGACGTCTCCTACCTGTTTGACTGGGGCGACGGCGGCACCTCCGGGTGGACCGGGCTGCATTCCTCCGGCGAGGAGGTCTCCGTCAGCCATACATGGGGCAGCCCCGGCAGCTACGAGGTACAGGTGAAAGCCAGAGACGCCGACGGGAAACAGAGCCAGTGGAGCGACACGCTGACCGTCTCAATTGTGCAGGAGTACACGCTCTCCACCACCGCCACGCCTCCAGAGGGTGGCACGATATCGCTTGACCCCCCGGGCGGCAGATACGAGGCGGGGACATCGGTCACCGTCACCGCGACACCGGCCGCCGGCTACCGTTTCGACGGCTGGGCGGGAGCGCTCAACGGCTCTGACAACCCGGCTGTGGTGGTGATGGATGCAGATAAGAGCGTGGAAGCCTGCTTTGCTCGGAATACGCCTCCCGATGTCACCGTTACGTCTCCTGAGCCCGATGCCTACGTTGCCGGCGTGGTGACTGTCGCGGGGACAGCCAGCGACGTCGACGGCAACCAGACGCTGCAGCATGTGTCCATCCGGATAGACAACGAGTCCTGGCAGCAGACGAACGGCAGTCTCACAGACTGGACATACAGCTG
The DNA here is from genome assembly GCA_964414415.1 of uncultured Thermoplasmatales archaeon. Lineage (GTDB taxonomy): Archaea > Thermoplasmatota > E2 > UBA202 > DSCA01 > CAZESS01. The sequence goes on from CAYPWJ010000012.1 coordinate 14,956, forward strand.
GGACACCTCCAGCTCTACAGATGGCAGCCATACGATAGCTGCCCGTGCGTATGATGGAGACAATTACTCCGCGGTCGCGCAGCGTGAGGTGTCCGTTGACAACACCCCGCCGTCCTCCGCCGTCGGCAAGATATCTCCATATATGCAGAATGCCACGCCCATCAATGCAACGGTGACCGTCGGCGACGACGGAGGCGGCGTCGGCGTGGGAGAAGTACGGTTCTACTATTCCTACAGCCCGGATAACGAAAGCTACAGTGGATGGCAGCTCTACAGGAACAAAACCATACAGTGGGAGAACCGGTATAGCGTTCCTGACTGGCATCTGCAGTTCGACGCTCCCAACGGGACGGGCTGGTACCGCCTGACGTCGGTCGCCATAGACCGGCTGGGCAACGTCGAGGGCTACGAGGTCGACGCCGAGGTGCACCTGGACATGGGGCTGACACTGACGTTCGGGTCCCCGCAGCACGGCACCTGGATAGCTCCGTCCACCCCGGTCACCATAACCGCCACGGGCACCGATGCCATATATTACAGAATATTAAACAACGACAGCTGGATACCGACGCCGGGCACCGCCCACGGCGAGGAAGGCAACTTTTCGGTCTACAACGACACATTCTCACTCGATGAATGCGGGGCGATAGAGGGAAACACCACCATCCAGTTCTACGGCACCGGCACCTCGATGCAGCGTGTCTCCTGCCGTGTCGACGCGACGCCACCGGTCAGCACATGCACAGGTGTTCCATTTCTCCACTGTGAATCCATGCCTCTGAACGCCTCTGCCACGGATACCGGGAGCGGCGTGGCCTCCCTGCGCCTGTACGCCAGGTACAGCGTGGACAACGAAAGCTGGGGTAACTGGACGCTGCAGGGAGAGGCGGACGACGCCTCGCACGTGTTCTCGCTCTCCGGGCGGGTGGGCTTCTACCGGGTCGCCGTGGCGGCCGTCGACTTCACCGGCAACGTCGAAACCCGGGCGGGTGGACAGACGGTGCGTCTTTTTTCTCCGGATATCAACGACGACGGCGTGGTCAACGTCAATGACTTCGTCCGTGTCACGTCTCACTGGCAGGAGGCGCCACGCGAGGGCACCTACGCCATCGATCTCAACGGAGACGGCGCCATAGACGAGCTGGATTTGTCGCTGGTCGACGAGCACTGGCTCAGATAGAGAAGAGCTAAAAATATAGAAATTTATATAAAGAATGAGTATATTCCTTACTAACAAATATGCGGATGCATAAAAATAAGGAGGAATAAAATGAGTAATGCACACACTGGAAAAGGTATTTCCACTAGGAAGAAGAGCATCGTAATTGTAATCGCCGCTATGACGATTGCAGCAGGAGGATTATCACTTTTGATGGCTCCAACTGAGGCACAATCAGGTACCCCTCTGCTTGTCAGGGGAACGGTGTATGACACTGGCGGCAGTGCCGTTGGCAGCGGGGTAAAGGTCGTCGTCAGAGACATGGACACCGGCGCGTGGCTGGGCAACGTCACCAACGCCAGCGGTGGCTACAAGGTCACGTTCGGCGATCCCGACGGTCGGCCGTGGATGGATTTCAACACGGGCGACACCCTCAAGATAACGGCATATGACAATGGACAGAAAGGAGTGAACACGACGATCATGGATGCAGGTGCGGGGACAAACTGGCTCAACGTGACGCTGGGCACGCCGAGCACCACCAAGACGATCGATGAACCGAAGCACTCCAAATACACCTATGACAACGGCAGCGCCAACGAGGGCTACCTCGTCTACGAGGAAGTCAATGTCACTAGTCCTACCGCGAGGCTGTCATTCCAGACGCTCTGGCAGATAGAATCACGTGCACCGAGCGAATATGACCAGATGGAGATCTATCTCTCGCCCACCCATGGAGAGAGTGGAACGCAGCAGCTGGTCGACGTGCTGAACCCGAACACCGACCCGGCGCAGGGCGGCCCATACTCCTATTACAGCTCAGCTGGATTCAACACCCCGCCGACCTGGCAGCAGCATGAATACTGGATTGATGATTACGTTGACGTCCCCTGCAACGTGACAGTTACGTTCAACTTCACCACCGGCGACGACGTGCAGAACTACTGGGAGGGCTGGCTCATCGACGACGTCACCATCGGCGATTTCACCGATGACGTTGAGAGCGGCACCGGCAACTGGACGTATACCGGCATGTGGCACATCAGCGACCACCGCTCGAATTCCGATGACCATGCCTGGTACTACGGCATGGAACACAGCTACGTCACCGAGGAAACGCTGTTCACCATGACCCCCGACGGCGGCTACAACTATATCAACTATACTATACGGAATGGAACATATTCGTCTGACTGGCAGAATTACTCCGAGACCGGTCCATTCACCTTCGATGACGTGTTGCCCTCGGGCTACAGCGACTGCTGGTACAACCTTGCATTCCGCGCAGAGAACGAGTCCAACAGCGAGCCGTGGAACGAGCAGGCTCACTGCCTGGACACGACGGCGCCGACCACGTCCTACGAGTTCGACCGGCCGAGCCATAATTTTATGGGCAAACAGGCCGTCAGCACAGCTACCACGATGTGGATAAACGCCAGCGACGTAGAAAATACTCCGTGCGGCGCAGGCGTCAAGTGGCTTAACTACACGGTCGGATGGAACGAGACGGCAACGAATCCACCGGAGGAGTTCCCACAACTCGTCGATGAGCAAAGCGTTAGAGACAACAGCGAGAGGGATTTGGATAAACGAGAGGGCTATATCTCGGTTGCCCTCACCTTTGAGGAAGAATGTTGGCATGAAGTGAAATACAGTGCCGTGGACTATCTTGGTCATGGATCTGGCCAGACATCCATCGATATCGCGGTGGACGGCACCGCTCCCTCTCGACGTCTTACCGTCGGCGATCCTTCATATACCGACGAACAGGGATGGAGATGGGTCAATTGCTCCACCAATGTCACGGTGCATGTGACTGATGACGGCTGTGCAGGCGGCGTCGGCGTGGAAACACTCCGGATAGAGGTATTCTGGAACGAGACGAGGCTGAATGAAACCGAACTCGAACAGAACCCGGACGGTCAGGAGCTCTATAACATCAACACTATAGAGGTGACCGACGGCGGCCCGCTCGACCTTGACAATGAAACCAATGGAGAGATCCTCTACAATCTTTCCTTCGACCGTAACTGTTTCCACGAGCCCGAGTTCTGGATATATGACTACGTTGGAAACTATGACCGACCCAAGAGCAAGTTCATGGTCGACTGCACGCCACCGGCGATACGGAAGGACATACCCAAGATAACGAAGCTCAAGCAGACAGAGATGGACAACTTCACCTGGCTTAATTGGACGGGCGGCGACGACCAGGATCAGCAGGTCTCACAGAGCTTCCTGGCACCGTGGAGTTACCTGGACGCGGTCAGCGTCTACCTTAACGGCACCGTCCAAGAGGACGCATACATTGAGGTATGGGACAGCCTTGACGACGAGGGACCGATAGCGACGACGGAGGATATTCCCACCGGCGATTACTCTGGCTGGGTGCAGCTTCACTTTAATGACAGGGTATGGACGGAGCACGACGAGCGGTACTGGCTTCGGTTGAACACAGGCCAGTATGCCCCCTTGATGTGGAATGCCAGCGACGGCAATCCCTATCCTGATGGCAACGTCTCCATCAACGGCGTGTGGCACGACGACCTGGACATGATGTTCAAGATAGAATACTACCCGGTGCATCCGTACGTGCCCGGTGAAATGTTTGCCGAATACAACGAGACCGGCGACTACGACCATCTCCATGAATCCCATGTCACCACCGAGGCGTTCCTAAACCTGTCCTCGTGGGACGAGGGCTGCATGGGCGGCGTCGGTCTGGACACGCTGGAATACCGCGTCTGGTGGAACGGCACCTGGACCGAGTGGATGAACTATACGGAGCCGTTCAACTTCACCGAGGAATGCGTCCATTATGTCGAGATAAACGCCACTGACATCCTGGGCAACACCCGGATCATCAACCAGACCCATTACGTCGACGACAGTCCACCCGAGGTGCGCCTTGAGTACCCCGACCGGCACGGCTACTATATGGACACCGACGCCGGCAAGATGTACGTGCGGGCCGGGAAACCGTTCTACCTCAACCTGACCGACATGCCTGAGGAGCCGTGCGGCGTGGGCGTCAACGAAGAGAGCTTCACGTTCTACTGGCGGTTCACCTACGACGGACCGAACACGACGACGACCGAGAAACACCCGAAGAACGATACGGATGACACCTACAGCTATCCCATCGAAGAGATAAACGGCGAATACTGGTACGTGGTCACCCCCGGCCAGACCGAGCATCCGCTGTCAGTGGAGCTGAGCTTCAGTGAAGCCTGCAATCATACCTTCTATTACTTCTATGAGGCATCTGACTTGCTTGACAACGACATCACCAGCGACGTAGAGTCTGAGACCATCTACGTCGACGACGGCTACCCCGAGGTCACCAAGGAATACCCGCCGTGCTACACCAACGAAGAATGGATGTACCTGCACTCCGAATCACAGAGCATGCCTGATACCTGGCAGCAACCCGATTACAGTGTCTGGATAGGAGATGTTTTCTGGACGGAGCTGTCACCCGACAAGGGCAGGATCTACGAGGGCGTTTACGACGACGCGCGTTTCACAGCTAGTGGATACATCGACACAAACGAGAACGGTCGGCCGGACCACTGCGACTACATCGAGCTCACCGACGCCAAATATGATGTAAACCGGCTCTACCACATCGAGAACGTGACTGCCACTCTTGAGTTGTACAACGAGACAGACGAGGAGACCATATACGTGGACTTCGAGTCCTTCTCTGACCGCCCCTGGCCTGCTGACTCCAACTTCGACAAGATTCAGGAAGACCCGATAGGGTCACTGTGGCGAGAGGTGTATCCCGACCATAACGGAAGCCTCTACAACGTAACTGACTGGGAGACAGAGGGTGGGCTTGACTCTGCGATGCTCACCATGAATAACACCAATACCGGTGTTACGAAGAACTGGACGGTTATGGTGTCGAGCTGGGACCTCATCGTCGACCCGGTGCCCTTCGTCCAGGCCTGCGGCAGATTCGACCTGTCGGCGCAGGACATGCCCGACAAGCTCGAAGCCGTCGACCAGGCACAGGACATCCACATGAATTCAGACGTCATTCAGCCGCCGCATGACTGGCCGTGGGACGCGCAGAGCTTCAAGCCGACCGTCGACAACGTCAACGCCACCAACCTCTACCTCGAATGGAACCAGGAATGCAACGTGACCGTGTATATTCGCGATGCGGCTGAAAACATCCTCGCCGAGAAGAAGGTGCATCTGACCGGGACAAGCAACGGCGAATGGGTGCCGTTCAACTTCACCACCGGCATCAGCGTCGTACCCGACACCACCTACTACATCGAGGCGCAGGTCGACGCCGGCCAGAACGGCAGCGCCCTCTGGTACTATGCAACCGGTGACCCGTACACCCGTGGCCATGCATGGCAGAGCGGCGACAAGGAAAACACCCTTGACCAGACGTTCCAGATTATCTCGTGGCGTGAGAATCCATGCGCCAGCGGCATCGAGGGCAAGTACTTCGGCTACATGTTCAACGGCACCTATCATCCGACGGGCATGGAGGACAACACGTCCAAGTACGGCCAGGTTGTCGATATTACACAGTATTACAGCGACGAGGAGATTCGAGCGAACTTCACCGTCGACGGCGAGCCGAGAGACCTCTGGTACGTCTACGACGAGGACCTCGGCGTGCACTTCCACGAGGAATGCATCCACTGGCTCTACTACTGGGCGAAGGACAACGTCTGCCACCACACCGACGTATATGAGCAGGTCTACCACATCGATGAATACAGGCCGACGGTTGACAAGGGACACCCGGAGCATGGATACTCGGCACCGGTCGAGATATCGGTCGAGGAAGCATTCGAGAACTACACCGACAACGTCCAGTACGAGGGCGAGTTCCACGTCCGCAACAACTGGACGTATGAGGGCTATGATGACGGCTGGCTGCCGTATCCGCCCGGGCAGTATGTCACCAAGAACCAGACGATCAGCTTCACGGTGTCCAACAACGACCTCAACCACGGTCTTGTCCTGACTGTCTCCATCGAGGAAGTCGTCGGCGACGAGGGCATCAGCCTTGCAGACGGCGAGAACCTTGACTCCACGGAGTTCACCATCGAGGTGCCTCCCGGCGGCAGTGAAACCGTCGAGATCCCCGTCTATGACAACAAACCGTTCCTCGAGTGGGGCGTCTGGCAGTGGGAGGTCACCAACATCGAAAACGTGACCCAGTACCTGCGCGCCGGCGCCGAGATAGACCTCACCGCTGAGGATCCGGGCTACTGCGCATCGGGCGTCGAGAACATCTACTACCGCTACGAATGGAACGACAGCCAGTATCCGATGGATCTCGAGGCTGGCGTGGTCGACGGCAGCACGCTGTCCGACGTGCCGGCGATCGCCAACCATTACTGGTACATCTACGACGGCGCGATTTCCTTCGACGAGGAATGCGTACACGACCTGTACTACTTCGCAAAGGACCGCAGCTGCCACAACAGCACCCTGCATCACCAGACCTATTACGTTGATGATTCACCGCCCGTGGTCGAGGAGGAACTGCCCGACCACGGCGCCGTCGGCAGGACCACGCAGTCGCTCTACGAGGACTTCAACGTGCCGTTCACCGACTGGACGACCGTTGTAAACGACGGTTATTGGAAACGCATCAGCAACTGGTGGCCGCGCGATGATAATTATCCGCGTAGCGGCCGCTACTGTGCCCATGGACAGGGCGACGATGCGTGGCTCATCAGTCCGGAGGTTGCTGTTCCCGAGGACGGCAACCTGAGCTTCTACTACCGCGGCGACGGCACGCTCACGGTGGGTGTCTCCAACTCTTCCGACCGGACAGATACCTCCTATTACACGGATATGTGGACGTCGAGCTTCATTGACGACCAGTATCGACGTGTCGAGGTCGATCTTTCCGCCTACGCTGGCGACGACGTCTACATCGGATTCCACGTGACAGCCGGTTACGTCTACCTGGACGACGTCTGGGTCGGCGGCATCGACAGCATCGCAACGCCGTTTGAGGATGACATGGAGAACACCACGACCACCATGGACAACTGGACCACCAACGACCTGACGGCGCCTGACAGCTTCTGGAAGTCGGTAGGCCGTGTGCCTGTCTACGAGACCAGCCCACCGGCACCGTCGATGTGGTGCGGCGACCTTAGCCTGCCAAACGGTGAACATGGCATTGGACGCTACGGCTGCAACTGGAACGACACCCTGACGCTGACAGAGCCGATCAACCTGTCAGATGTTGACCCCAGTGATTCCGTGTATCTCGACTTCTGGTTCTGGCTGAACTCTGAATTCCCGCAGGACAAATTCTACGTTGAAATTACAAATGACAGCAGTGACTGGGCAAACGCGAGCGAATGGGTATACGACACAGGTGATTTCCCGTGGACCGAGCAAAACTTGTTGATTTCAAACTTCATCGGCAACGAGACCGTCTACATACGCTTCCGCTTCGTCAGCAACGACATCTACACCGCCGACAACGGCGTGTTCCTCGACAACGTCAGCATCTACAACTCGACCTATGACTTCCTCAACGAATCCAACTACACGACCTCGCCGACCATGGATACCTTCGACGACCCGTGGGCGAACTGGACCGCCCGTATGCTGGACACCTCACAGTGGCATCTCACCGACTACGATTCTCAGTCGGGCGACTGCTCTTCATGGTGGAACGGCGACGAGACCGACAACGAATACCGCAACTGCACCAACGGCACGCTCGTCACCAACGAGACGATAGACCTGGCCGGATACGCCGGAGAGGGATACGAGGCGATGCTCACCTTCTGGCATGAGTATGACATGCACGATGACCTCGATGACACGGCATACGTCGAGGTGAGCGCCGACGGCGGCACGACGTGGACCGAGCTCGCCATGTACGACGACGCACGAACCTGGACGCAGGAGTTCATCGACATCACGCCATACATCGGTGAGACCATCCACCTTCGCTTCCGGTTCAAGAGCGACAGATACACCGTTGACCCTGGATGGTACGTCGACGACGTGAAGGTCGAGGTCCGCAACATCACCGGCACCGCGTTCGAGGACGACTTCGAGCGGACGTTCCCGCCGGCTGGCTGGACCGAGCAGAGCAACGGCAATTACAGCACCGACGCACCGGACTACAAGTCCTGGGAGCGATGGGCCGATGACCACGTTGCTTCAATCGTTCCCTGGGAGGAGACACAGGAGGCATGGCTCATCAGCCCGCATATAGAGAACCTGCCGAAGTTCTCCAACCTGACATTCTACAATGACTTCAACACAGACATCGGCACCGGCCGCGTCATGATATCAACCACCGGCACCGACCCGGCGGACTTTACAACCATCTGGACAGCAAGCGATTTGAGCAGTGGCACGGTGGACATCTCGCTGTGGGACTACAAGGACGAGGACATCTACCTGGCCTTCGTGTACAACAGCAGCGCTGGCGAGGGCTACGACGGAGAAGGTACCTGTGACGAATACTGGAGCATCGACGACGTAGAGGTCACCTCGCTCGGCTTCCTGCGCGAGGGCGCCCCGATACACCTCAAGGCGTACGACCAGCCGGTCGACAGCGACTGTGACGCAGGTGTCAGTGCTCTCTACTGGCGGTACGCCTACGACGGAGATGAATACCGTGGTTGGGGCGACAAGTATGTAAACTGGGACGAGATCGATGGTATTACGGAGGACGATACGGGCATATATGGCCATCACTGGTATAAGATTGTGGACAACGGCGAATACGACACCGACGACCGGCAGGGATACATCTCTGTCAACGTCAGCTTCCAGGAGGAATGCATCCATGACATCTACTACTTCGCCAAGGACACCCTGTGCCACACCGGCGAGCTGCACAACGAGACCTACTACGTTGATGGCACCGCACCTGACACCTACATGGGCGTCTCCTGGGGCGATCATCCGTGGATACCGAAGAACGACAAGTTCGTTGAATATCAGCTGACGAACAGGTCAGGATCCTCAGGTGACCCGGCACCGCAAGCAAAAACGCAGATACGCCATGAGGACGGCAAATACATATGGGACATCTATCTGATGGATGCATCATACGACCACACTGAATTCCAGCTCGTCATATCTGAGACAGCGATGGGCCCGCCTGACTTCCACGTAGGATGGCTCAGTGGATCCTTTAAGGGCATGAAGGAATATAACGGTGGTGGATGGGGCTCCCAACAACCACTCCCCGGAGATATCACCGTTACTGGTTCAACCGGCGATAAGCACTTCCACGTGGAGATACCCGAGGGAATGTATCTCTATAATGGTGATTTCCACTGGTCTCTCATGGTCGGTGCGACCCGACCTGGAGAGCCTGACTGGGGCTCCCACAGCAAATTTGCCATCTATCCAGGGAACTGGAGTACGTGGGCAGGCGAAGGATACTATGCACCTGCACCTACTGAGGAAGACATGTGGAACTACATGTATCACCCAGATGGATACAAACCATCGATTATTTGCATCAACGACGACTTCCACTTTAAGGCAGAGCATCCCGGAACCGAGCCGTGCATATATCCGTACAACCAGCAGGAGAACACCTACTACCGCTGGCAGGTCAAGAACGAGACAGGTGCATGGGTCGACGCGTGGCCGACCGAGCAGAACTACACCGATGAAATGGAAGGCGTCGTCTGGGGCAACGACCTCAATATATCAAATGAGACGATCTATAAAGACCATGTTAAGTGGCATTACTGGATGAACGGACAGGGACCGGATTACTTCAACGAAGGCTGCGAGCACCGCCTCGTCTACTTCAGCAAAGACGACCTCTGCAACACCGAGAAGCCCAACTACTGGGAGGTCGGCGTCGACGACGAGCCACCCGAGACGAACATCACGTTCTCCGGTGACGAGAGCCATTACTTCCAGGCCAGCGAAAACCTCTACTACATGCAGAACGACACCCAGATATGTCTCAATGCGTCGGACATGCCCGAAAACGAGAACTGCTCCACAGGCGTACAGTACATCAACTATACTGTCTGGCGCTGGGTGACCACCACCTACGACGTCAAGGTCTCATCCAAGTATATCCAGTCATGGGCGCCCGTCTACGACGCAGACACAGACGGCAACATCGGCGACTACTACGATGCAGTGGACTCCGACAACAGCGAGACGATCACCGCCGGTGACTACCTGGACATCGCGTGGGGTTCCGGTTACAGCGGACGCAAAGACGGCTGGTACCTTATCAAGGATATTACCAAGGTCGACGGCAAATATCTGCTCAACGTGCAGGATGCAACCGAGAACGCCAGCGGACACTGGGAGTCAGTCATACCGTGGCAACGAACCCAGGATGGCGTCAGCAGGATTTGCTTCAACGGAGAAGGCCTCATCTTCGACGAATGCGGCAAATACGAGATACACTACTATGCGGTCGACTACAACAACATGACCGAGGAGATGCACGTCCCCGACATCATGGTGGACTGCACACCGCCGCACAGCACCAAGACATTTGGACAGCCCGTCCTCCAGACAGAGATAGAGGGCGGCGAAACCGTGCACGTCGTTAACGGCACGACGAAGATATGCTTCAGCGCCGTCGACCCGCGCCTGTGGGACAGCGGCGTCAAAGACATCCGCTACAAGTTCGAAGCGAAGACCGGCATCGGCGAACCAGCGTTCTGGGAGTGGCATACATTCGAGAACGTCTCCGAGGGCGAGAAATACTGCTTCACGCTCAAGGAGCTCTTCGGGCAGGAATTCCTCGACACCTGGTACGCGGAGCACGGTACAGGACCCGATCCCGCCGGCCTCGGCACCGACGAGCCGTTCATCCTCTACCACCACGCCATCGACAACGTCAGCCACGAAGAAGCCTGGCTGCCAACCAAGCAGAAGATATACTACAACCCGTACCTCAACGAGACCGCACCCAACATAACCAAGGGCTACGAGGAACCAAACATCGCCTCGGAGGTACAGCCTGATCTCCACTACATCACCTCCGACGATACCAACATCTGGCTCCACGGCACCGACAAACAGGGCGGCCTCGTCGAGATGCAGGTTGCCATCCTCTCCACCGGGGGCGAAGATCCATATCCAGACGAAGGAGACTGGTGGACCGCCTGGAGCAGCGAGACCGGCACCGGTGAAGCAAACATCACCTTTACCATCGCCGAATACGAGAGCGACATGGGTGAACTCGACGACACCAAGGAATACTACCTGTTCTATCGAGCAGTCGACCAGGCCGGCCTGATGAGCGACGAAGGCAAACAGCGCTTCCGCCTCGACGACACGGCGCCCACCACTGACATCGAGGAGCTCGGCGATTACACCTACGGAGACAAGATCACCGTCAACGTGACCGCGCAGGACAACTTCGACATCGTCAACGTCAGCAGCGTCACGCTTTACTACCGCTACCGACCCAACGAGACCGCTGAATGGGGCAGCTGGACGGCCTGCAGCACCAAGACCGAGGCGCCGTACACCTGGCAGTTCAACCCGCCGGAGCCGGGCTACTACGAGTTCTACGCTCGGGCAACCGACGGCCTCGGCAACGAAGGCGACGCGCCGGTCGGAGACGTGGCGCAGGCTGAATCCTACGTTGAACCCGTTGCCGGAGACTTCAACGGCGACGGAGAGGTCGACATGGCTGACCTGATGAAGATCGCCAAATACTGGCAGGTCGAAGAAGGCGACCCAGAGTGGAGCGACGCGGAGCAGTACGACCTGAACGACGACGGCGAGATAGACCTCTCGGACCTGAGCATCTTGGCCAGCAACTGGACCGGCTAAAACGCCATACGACAACAGGAGAGATAAAATGAAAGGAAATGTAGGAGCACGGTACACATCCCTCCTCCTTGCCCTCTTTCTCGTGGCAGGGCTGGCAGGAGGACTGCAGTGGAGCAACCACCCGATGACAGCCTCGGCGAACGGCGACACGACGCTGACTACGATAGCCATCGAGCCGTCCAGCCAGCAGGCAGCCCTCGGCAGCCACGTCACCGTCAACATCAGCGTTGACTCGACCGCCGAGCCGCTGGCGTCACTCCAGCTGGATCTCACCTTTGATACATCGGTCCTCAACGTCACCGATGTCACAGACGGCGGTATGTTCGACAACTGGGGGCCCAGCAGCCCGACTATCAACAACACGGCCGGCGTCGTGAAAGGCATCGCGGCGTACAACGACTTCGGCTCCGGCAATACATCCACACAGGGCACCCTGGCCACCGTCACCTTCGAAGTCATCGACGAGGGAAGCGCCACGATCGGCATGACCGACGTGATGGCCTACAATGCAACGTATGACGAGATAGACCAGGCCGCTATAGACGCCGTTGGCGGCACCGTCGCCACGGCGACCATGCTGAACCTGGAGCCCGCCAGTCAGACAACCTCGGCGGGAGAGACCGTCACCCTGAACGTCTCGATGATACCCGCTGAGCCAGTGCAGAGCCTGTCGTTCAACGTCACCTTCGACCAGGCGATTCTCCATGCCGACACCGTTGTGAACAGTTCGCTGTTATCTCTCTTTGGCAACTACACGATAAACAACACCACGGGCTATATCTCGAATGTTACGCTGGTGCGGCTCAGCAGCGAGCCAATCGCCGAGCCGACCGTCGTTGCAACAATCAACTTTACAGCCGCTGACTCAGGCGTGGCGGCCGTCGGCCTCCACGACCCTGTTGTAAAGGACAGCGGCGGCACCTCGCTCGACGTCAACACCACCGGTGCGACCGTCACCGTCGACGGGACGCCGCCCGAGATAACCGACAACACGCCAGACACGGCTACCACCGGCGACGACTTCACCTTCAACGCCACGGTGGAAGACAACATGGCCGGGTTTGCGGAAACCGGCGAGGTCTGGATCGAATACTGGTACGGCGACGGCGACCACGTCAACGAGAGCATGACGTTAGGCACCGGCAGCGACTACACGAAGACCATCACCGTCGAGAACACCACGGAAAACCTCAGCTACGTCATCGCCGCCAGGGATACCTCCGGCAACTGGAACCAGACTGACACCAAAAACGTCACCATTATAGATGACGACAGCCCCGGCGTCACCGGAACCATCGGCGACGTCACCATCGGCACCGGCAACGCCACCACCCTGTGGGCAACCGCGAAAGACAACATCAACGTCACCTCGGCAACCATCAAAATAGACGAAACAACTGACGATATGACCTGGAATGCCGGGCAGAGCCGCTGGGAATACGACTACACGGCGCCGACCGACGAGACAGGTGACTACACCTACACCGTCACCGTCTCCGACGCCGCCGGAAATCAGGGGAGCAGCCCGCCGTACACGATAACCGTCCAGGACGACGAACCCCCGTCGATAGAAACCGTCACCGGAGACACCACCGGCACCACCGGCGATACAACGACAATCACCGCCACCTTTTCAGACAACATCGGCGTTACAACGGCAACGTTCCACTACCGTACAAGTGCAGGCAGCTGGAATACAAAGTCCATCCTGAACGGAAGCGCGGATATCGATGTCCCCAGCGATTCAACAGACACCTGGGATTACTACGTGACCGTCAACGACGCAGCCGATAACGGGCCGGTGAGAGCACCGTCAACGGAGTACTACACCATCACCGTCACCGACGACGATGCGCCCTCCGTGAACATCAACAGCGGCCCCAGCGGCACCATCGACACGGCATCCGGCACCTTTACGTGGTCCGGCTCTGACAACATCGGTGGTCTCCGCTACCGCTACAAGCTGACCGGCGGCTGGACGTCGTGGTCAACGGCCACCAGCTACACCTTTAACAACCTGGCTGATGGAAGCTACACGTTCTCCGTGCAGGCGAAGGACGGTGCAGATCTCACCTCGGGCACCAGGACACGCTCGTTCACCGTCGACACCAACACGCCGCCGACAGCGTCGTTCACCGTTTCACCGTCAAGCCCCACCGACCTGGACACCATAACGTTCACCTCCACGTCCACCGACGAAGACGGCGACATCGCCAACTACAGCTGGGCGCTCGGTGACGGCACGACAGCCTACGGCGAGACAGCCTCGCACAGCTATCAGGACAACGGAAGCTACATGGTGACCCTGACCGTCACGGACGACAAGGGAGACACCGACACTGAGACGAAGCAGGTCCTCGTTGCAAATGAACCGCCGACCGCCACCATCCAGAGCGACCCGGCTACCACGGCACAGATAGACCAGGACGTACAGTTCAACTCGACGCTCTCCAGCGACCAGGACGGCGAGATCGTCAACTACTCGTGGACGTTCGGCGACGGCAACACCAGCACCCAGGCCAACCCGACGCATGCATACGAGAAAGCCGGCACCTATACGGTGAACCTGACAGTCACCGACAACGACGGCGACACAGACACCACCACGATAACACTGACAGTCGAAAAAGAACAGCCTGACTACCTGCTGCCCGTCATCGCGATCATCGTCCTGATCGTCATCGCGATAGTCGTGGTGCTCGTGTGGCGACGCAGGAGCATGGGCGGCGAATAAACACTCCTTTTCCCTCTTTTTTCCATTTTTTCCTTCTTTTTTTCCATTCAGTGAAATTTAAATAGGTGAATTTAATTCAATTGATAAAGAATAACCGGGGTCATCAATATGAAAAAAATGCCGAGATTTGTCATCAGTTTGCTCGTTGTCAGTTGTCTCACGCTCGGAGGAATAACTGGCGCCATCATACCGGTGAACGCCACGCCGGATACCACCATCGCTCTCTCTCCACCCAGCCAGTCTGCCGGCGTCGGCGATACCGTTACCGTCGACATCGTCGTCAACCCGGACCAGCCGATAAGAGCCGCCCAATGTTTCCTTGCCTTCAATGCCTCTCTCCTGCAGGCAACGCAAGTCACTGAGGGCGACCTCTTCGACGGATACGACAGCTTTATCATCAAAGGCAACATCAACAATACAGCGGGCGAAATATGCGGCATTGCAAACACGATTCTTGGCGAGGGAAATGTCACGAGTGAAGGCACACTTGCCACTGTCACCTTTGAAGCGACCGCGGCGGGCAGCGCTGCCGTCGCGTTCAACCTGTCCGAAAACAACACCGTGGTCTTTAACGAGGACGGCCAACCTATCACGGCGATCGAGACATCGAACGCCACCGTCGAGGTGACCACGACGGAAAACCATGCACCGAACAAGCCAGATAATCCCTCACCCGTCGATGGAGACACGGGCGTCTCGACGAGCCCGACGCTCCAGGTCGACGTGTCTGACCCGGACGGCGACTCGATGGATGTCACGTTCTATAACGCCACCGACGACAGCGAGATCGCCGCCGCTACAGATGTCTCCAACGGCACCGCAAGCGTGACCTGGCCCGGGCTGTCGCTGTCTCATACGTATGAATGGTATGCCGTGGCGAACGACAGCCAGCTGTCCAACATGTCTGCCACCTGGAACTTCACCACGAGCGAAGAGCCGAATCAGGCGCCTGATAAGCCGTCGAATCCTTCACCTCCTGATGGAGACACGGGCGTCTCGACGAGCCCGACGCTCCAGGTCGACGTGTCTGACC
>CAYPWJ010000012.1:30769-41005 GCA_964414415.1 uncultured Thermoplasmatales archaeon
GCGAACGACAGCCAGCTGTCCAACATGTCTGCCACCTGGAACTTCACCACGAGCGGCGAGGACACCACCCCGCCGGACATAGACAACGTGACGGCCAGCCCGTCACCGACAGCCGAGGCAGGCGAAACCGTCGTCATCACCGCCAACGTCACAGACAGCGCCGGCCTCGACGACGTCCGCCTGGCTATCACCTACCCCGACGAGAGCACCCGGAACTTCTCCATCCTGCAGAACAAAAGCGGCATCGCCGGCACCACCTACTTCTGCCAGCAGCCATACACCACGCTTGGTGACTATGCCTTCACCATCTACGCCGTCGACACCGCAGGCAACGCCGCCACCTCGCAGGAGAAGACATTCACCGTGGAAGACACCACACCCCCGGCGTTCTCCAACGTCACGGCGACACCGGCAGCCGCTCACTACAACCAGCCGGTCAACCTGTCAGCCGACGTCACCGACGCCGTAACCGTCCAGAACGTCTCCCTCAAAATCGTCCATCCGGACGACCACACCACCAACACCTCAATCACCGACCAGCACCGCAACGACACCTACTACAGCGAGACCTCCTACACCGCGCTCGGCACCTACCACTACAGCTTCTACGCCGTCGACAGCGAAGGCAACGGCAACACCTCCACCACCAGGACCTTCACCGTCACGGATGTCACACCACCCGCGGTCACGCTCACCCAGCCGAACGGCGGCGAAAACATCTCAGCCGACGTCGACATCACCTGGAACGCCACCGACACGGTTGCAAACGACTCAGCGCTGACGGTGACGCTGAAATACAGCGCCGACGGCGGCGTGTCCTGGCAGACCATCGTCGTGGATACCAGCAACGACGGCAGCTACGAGTGGGATACAGACGACATCGCCGACGGCACCGATTTCCTGGTCAAAATCTCTGTGTTCGACCCGTCAAACAACCAGGGTACCGACGTCTCGGATGCCGCGTTCACGGTCGACAACACGGCGCCGACGCTGACCCTGGAAAAACCGACGACCAATCATCTCTACCTCTTCGGCCGGGAGGTCCTTCCCATCCTGCGCGCCAAGGCGGTCATCGTCGGCCAGATAACAGTCAGCGTCACCGCGCAGGACGCCACGTCCGGACTGGACCGCGTGTCGTTCCTCGTCGACGGCGTCGAAAAAGCCTCGGATGAAACGGCGCCCTATGAATGGGTGTGGGACGACACGGCGTTGTTCTCCCACACGCTCAAAATCGTCGCCCATGACAACGCCGGCAACCGGGCTGAGCGCTCTGTCTCAGTCACCGTCTACAACATCTAGTCAAAAAGAGAGTCGTATACGCCGTCGTCTATCTCTTTGCCGACCTCTTTTGGGTCTTTCCCGTCCACTTCGACGCCCATCGAGCCGCAGGTGCCGATTACTTCCTTGGTTTTTTCCTTCATCGTTTTCCCCAGCAGCCCGGTCTTCTTCATCTTCGCGATGTCGACGGCGTCCTGCACGCTGATGGAGCCCGCCTTCTCCTGACGGGGGTTGGATGAACCCGCGTCGATACCCGCCCGCTTGAGGATGAGCGACGACGCCGGCGGCGTCCCGACCTCTATCTCGTATTCCTTTGTCGCCGGCTCGATATATATCTTGACGGGCACCGTCGTATCCTGAAAGTCCTTCGTCTGCTCGTTTATCTCGTTGACGACGTCCATGATGTTGACGCCGTGGGGGCCCAGCGCGGGCCCGATCGGCGGGCCGGCGGACGCCTGTCCTCCTTCTACCAGTACTTCTACAACTTCTGTCATACTTATTCCTCTATTCCTCTTGTTTTTTAAGCACTCGTACCTGTTCACCCCGCACCGTTATCGGGATGGGCACCATTGCTTCCAGCAGCTCGACGGTGATCTCCTCTTTCGCGTCGTCGATGCGCGTCACCTTGGCTTTTTCTCCCTTGAACGGCCCGGATACGAGCTCGATGATGTTTCCCTCTTCCACGTTGGCCACTGCCGAGGGCGGGAAGAGGAAATGCTCTATCTCTTCGAATGCAACGTCTTTGTCGAGCACATCGCGCGCATAACGCATGTGCCGTATAAGTTTTTTGATGACGTCGACGTCGTAGCCTTCAACGAATATGTAGCCCCGCAGCTCCCGCGGCGCCAGCACCGACAGCACGTCCACTTCCTCCTTCTTCACCATCTTATGGAGCATGTTGGCCACGTTTTCCTCCTGCCCCACCTGGGTCTTGACGACAAAAATCTGGGATGACGCTGATGACTCCGGTGATTCCATCATCTTACAGTCCTGCCAGGTCTGCAATCCACGGCGCCACCTGGGTGGCAAGCAGATAGATGACGAAGCCGATGGCGCCGATGATGACGATGCCGATGGCCGCCATCTGGGCGCTCTTCACGTATTCATCCTCCTCGGGGTTTCGGGCCATCTTGAGGACGCGGCCGTACTTGCCTTTGCCCATCCGCTCCGTTCGCTTTTCTATCTTGTGCTGCAGCTCCCAGGCGCGTTTCATCGCCGAACTCATTTCTTTGCCTGCGTTGCTCTTGTTGCTCATGGATATCTCCCGGTTTATCTGATGATGTCGATGCCGTGTTCTTTCTTCGCTTCCATCTCCTCCTCAGATGACCGCCCCATGATCTGTTTGGACTTCACGCCGGTCACCACCAGCATCACCTTCAGCTCCCGCTTCAGATTCTCGTCGATGGAGGTCCCCCAGATGATCGACGCGTCGGGGTTTATCCGTGAGTAGAGCTCCTCGACGACGCCCTCCGCCTCCTTGATGGTCATGTCTTCGCCGCCGATGACGTTGACCAGTGCGCCGGTTGCCTCGCTGACGTCGACGTCGAGCAGCGGAGATGACAGTGCCTCCGTCACGGCCGCCGTCGCGCGGTCCTCGCCGTCTGACTCGCCGATGCCGATCATGGCGACGCCGCCGCGCTGCATGATCGTCTTGAGGTCCGCGAAGTCCAGGTTGATGAGACCGGGCTTGGTGATCATCTCGGTGATGCCCTTGATGCTCCGCATCAGGATCTCGTCAGCCATCTTGAAGGCGGCGTTGAGCGGCATCCGCGGCGCCACGTCAAGCAGCCGGTCGTTGGGAATCACGATGACGGTGTCGCAGGTGTCCCGCAGCCGCGAGAGCCCCATCTCGGCGTTTTCCCGCCGGATGCGCCCCTCGACGCTGAACGGCATGGTGACGATGGCGATGGTCAGCGCGTCCTCCTCCATGGCGTTTTTTGCCACGACGGGTGCCGCCCCGGTGCCTGTCCCGCCGCCGAGCCCGCAGGTGACGAAGACCATGTCTGCACCCTCGATCTCTTTGCGGATTTCGCCTTCGCTTTCCATGGCTGCCTCGCGTCCCTTCTGCGGCATCGAACCGGCGCCGAATCCCTTGGTGACACGTTTCCCGATGAGCATCTTGTTCGGCACCTTGGCGTGCAGCAGGTGCTGCGCGTCGGTGTTCATCGCTATCAGCTCGGCGCCGAACACCTTTGCCTCGACGCATCGGGCGATGGTGTTGGTCCCTGCGCCGCCGCAGCCAAGGACTTTGATGTTGGTGGTGAGACCCGCCAGCACCTCTTCCAGTTCCTTGTTGCTCTCTTCCAGTTCCTCCCTTTCATCCTCGTCCATCGTAACCTCGGGGGCTTCACCACTATTGGCACGTGACATTGCTTCTTCGACAATCTTCTTCATCAAATCACCTATTTAAAAGGTAAAACGACAACATTTATTAAAATGTTTTGCTCTCGCAGTCGTTGATTTCTCTGAACACGGGCTCTCTGGGTCGTGCTCCCGTGGATAAATGAAAAAACATGTATAGGGGCCCCCCGATAGAAAGATGTGACACTCGACAGGATTGACAACGAAACCGTCGAAACACGGCTCACGCCGCACGTGCTCTCATTCATGCATCTCCATCTGCTGTGGGTCATCCCTTTCCTGTGGAGCGTTTTTCTCCTCTGGCTCTACAATGCACCGGTCTGGGACACCATCAATCTCGGGCTTGACGCGCCGCTCGCCGTCGTCGTCTGGATCGCAGGCCTTGCCCTCATCGGCATCGCCGCCTCCATCGTCCTGGTCAGATGGCGCATCTTTTTTGGCTACGCCGCTGTCATCGCCGCCGGCCTCGCCATAGCATGGCACTTCGGCCTCCTGAACAACGCGACGGTGTTTCTCCCCGTCTACACGATGCTCGCCTTCCTCGTCGGGCTTCCACTCGTCGAGCTCTACCGGCACTCCCACAGCTACGTCCTGACCGACCGTCGCATCGTCCTGCAGGGCGGCGTCATCCGGTCGCGGCAGCGCGAGATTCGCTACGAAAAAATATCCGACATCGAATCCTCCCAGGGTCTCCTCGGTAAGCTCTTCGGCTTCGGCACCATCATCCCCATCACTGCCTCCGGCTTCGGCATGGGCGACGATGAATCCTTTGCAGGCGGCGGCGTCGCCGGCACCCCCAGCAAAAAAATCGGCTTTTTTGGCTTCGCCGGAGGAGAACGAGGCGTCAACACCCCGCGGACGAGGAGCTACTACGAGCTGCACGGCATCCATCCCTACCGGGACATCCGGGCGAGGCTCGAGGAGCTCGTCCACCGTAGCAGCGTCGCTCCCTACCAGCGGGAGCAGATATCGCTGCAGCGCGAAATCCTGGATACACTCCGCCACGACAGAGAATGAACATCCTCTTTGAACTCTCGGGGGAACATCCCACGCTGCCGGCAGCCGAAGCCCGTGCTGCACTCGCGGCGGCACCCGGTGCATATGAGGCGCGGCAGCGCGGTCGCCACCTGACCGCTGCGACTGACGTGTCACCGGCAGCACTCCGCCGGATGGCCCGTCGGCTTGCGCTCACCCACGCCATCTATCACGTCCATGCGGCGGGGACCACCGATGCCATCGTGGCGGCGCTGCCGTCGCTCTCGCTTCCCGAGGCGGACACGTTCGCGCTGCGCGGCCGCCGCGTCGCCGGCACAGCGAGCGTCAGCCGCCTCAAGCACGTTATCGGTGACGCCGTCCGGGACGCCACCGGCATGACGGTCGACCTCGACGCCCCGGACATCGAGCTGCATCTGCTCGTCGACGACCAGATATATCTGTGCGGCATCCTTGCCGACGTCGACCGGAGCAGATATGAGCGACGCAGACCGCATCGTCGGCCGTTTTCGCATCCCATCTCGTTGCACCCTCGCATCGCGCGGGCTCTGGTCAACCTCTCCCGTGTCGCTCCGGGAGAGACGCTGCTTGACCCGTTCTGCGGTACCGGCGGCATCCTCATCGAAGCGGGGCTGGTTGGCGCCCAGGTCGTCGGCGTCGACGTCAAGCACACGGCAGTCGAAGGCTGCCGCGACAACCTGGAGCACTACGCCATCGCTGATTACACGGTGCACCACGGCGATGCAACCGCCCTGGATTTCAGCGGTGTCGACGCCATCGTCACCGACCTGCCGTATGGCCGCTCGACGGTGACCGGCAGCGACAGGGAGACGCTGTACCGCCATGCGTTTGAGCGCTTCGCCGAATGGCTCGCTCCGGGCTGCCGTGCCGTCGTCGGCGTGCCGGAGCGGCGCTCTGCGGCGCATGGAGAGCGTTGCCTGGACCTCGTGGAGGTTCACCCGCTCTATGTCCATCGAAGCCTGACACGGCATTTCTGTGTGTTTGAACGCTAGCGCGTGACCTGCATCGTTTCTCCGTGATGCCGATGTCACCTGGACGCAACGCAAAATATATAATCCATACATCCGTTATATGAACGTTAGAGCCATGTCGATGAAACAAGAGGCAGCCGTCACTGCCGGGATTGCAGTCGTCCTGGCGGCAATTGCCATTATACCTGCAGCGGGCGATCATGGGATGCAGCTCCTCCGTGGCGATGGAGCGAGCGTCCTCGCATCCTCGCATATCAGTCATCACGGCGCAACGCTCTACGTCGGCGGCTCCGGGCCCGGGAACTATACGAGCATCAAGGCGGCGGTTGACGACGCACGTGACGGAGACACCGTGTTTGTCTATAGCGGGGTGTACAACGAGAGCATACCCGTGGATAGGCAGATAGATATACTGGGCGCGGACACAGACACGACGATCATCAATGCGGCGGCGGGCTACGCCGTGAATATTACGGCGGAGGGAGCCAAGATACAGGGGTTTACGATACAGAACGGCGGTTATCCGTATGCAGGCGTGATACTCCACGGGGCGGCACGCAATACACTCTCCCGGTGTCATTTCCGGAACAACGAGGACGCCATCGGTATATATTCATCGGATGCAAACACCGTCTCAGCGTGCACGTTTGAGGACAACACAGTGGCTGTAGACCTCCACCATGCAGCCGGTACAGTCATCTCCCATTGCGATATCGCAGATAACAACGGGGGCATCTATCTCACAGAGGCGGATGACACTACCATCTCCCGCTGTGACATCCGTGACAACCCATGGGTCGGCATCTCGCTTGAAGCATCGTCCTCCACCACGGTTGCAGGGAATACCTTCGTGGATGACAGCATCAGGATACGGGGAGAACATCCTCCGCATTTTGTGCACGACATGGACGGCAACACCGTCAACGGCCTGCCGTTGCTGTACCGAAAAAACGAGGACAACGTGACGGTGGAGGATATGCAGCTGGGGGAGGTGATACTGGTGAACTGCACCGAGCCGGAGCTCCACAACGTCACCGTCACCGACAGCGAGACCGGGGTAACGGCGGCATACTGCCAGGACGCCGTCATTTCTGGCTGTGTCTTCTCTCACAACGACGAAGGCATATCGCTTTCTTTTTCCTCCAGCGCCGCCCTCTCCAACAATACCATCTCGGCGTCACGGGAGAGCGGCATCTCGCTACGCAGGTGTGATAACATCTCCATCACCTCAAACCACATATCCCACACGGGCGGCCATGGCCTCTACCTCCGCGCGTCGTGTCACAACAACATCTCGATGAACGAGGTGCATGACAACGGAGAAGGCATCCTCCTTCATTCCTACTCAGATTACAACACCGTGTACGGGAACGACGTCGCAGACAGCACCAGGTACGGCATCAGCATCCAGGGCGGCTGTTACAACGAGGTGACCTGCAACGTCGTCCACGGCAGCAGAGAATGGTGCGGCATATGCACTGCCAAGGGCTGGACCCGCGGCAACGTCATCTCCAACAACGAGGTGACGTCCAACCACTGGGTTGGCATAGAGATAGAGGGCATAGAAAACACCGTCTCCCGCAACAACATCTCCCACAACACCCGGTTCGGCATCTACCTCAGCTCGTTTCTGGGCACCGACTGCAGACGGAACACGATACAGGCAAACAACTTCATTGCAAATGGGCAACCTGCATATTTTGAGGTACCGCTTTTGTCACTCAACCTGTGGAGCCACAATTACTGGAGCAGCTGGGCGTCGCCGATGCCAAAGCCAATCCATGGAAAATGCAGGATCCCCCTGACCCCGTGGCTCGGGATACGGGTTCCATGGTGCAACGTCGACTGGCATCCAGCACGAGAGCCAATTGAAGGGTTGACACCATGAACAGCACGACAGGTACGCTGGCCGTCATATCCATCCTTCTCGCACTCGCAGCTGGCCCCATCGAAGCCGTCGGCCCGATGCGCGACAGTGACACCTCTTCAGCCATCGATTCTGCCAGCGCAGACGGTATCACGCTCTACGTCGGCGGTTCCGGCCCCGGCAACTACAGCAGCATTCAGGCAGCCGTCGACGACGCCAGCGACGGTGACACCGTCTACGTCTACAACGGAACCTACCAGGAGACAGTCACGATACAGCCGTCTATCCAGCTTGTCGGCGAATACAAACACGGCACTGTTATCGACGCCGTCGGCAGCGGCACCGCCGTAGCAATACAGGGCGACGGCACCGTCATGACCCGGTTCACAGTCACCGGCAGCGCCGGCGGCGGGCAGACGGCAGCCGTCCAGATACACGGCGACCACGTCATCTTCGACCACAACGTCGTCCGTGACAACGAACACCACGGCATCCTCCTTACCTCGGCATCCGGGTGCCGCCTGTCACGCAACGTCATCACCGACAACAGCTACCACGGCGTACACATCGTCAACGCGTCAGACGGCAACAACGTGACGCATAACGAAATAGCATCCGGCATGGCCGGCGTCTACATCGGTGCACCACATCCGCAAACGGTTAGCTTCAACAGCATCTCCAACTCCACAAAGGGCGTCTACCTCGAGGAGAGCCACGGCAACGCCGTCCTCGGCAACCACATCGCCGGCAGCCAGGAGGGCATATTCTGCTCCTACGCCCCGGGCAACGCCATCCAGCGAAACAATTTCATCTCCAACGCGAGACACGCCAGATTCGTCACGTTTGTACACCGTGGCTTCCTCACTCCCAACAGATGGAGCCACAACTACTGGGACGACTGGACAGGAGTAGGCGGCAAAGCCATCCCCGGCGCCATATATGTGCCGACACCTGCCCTCATCGGCGTCTTCATCCCCTGGCTCAACGTCGACTGGCGCCCGGCGGCGGAGCCATACGAACACCCAATGGAATAACCATCCCCCGTTTCCCTGATACATGGAACGCCGGAGGGGGATGCCGTCACCGGGACACGAACGGATTTCCCTCGACATAGAAGCGCAGATCCCGGGGCAGATCCTCGGTGACGCCGATGCGCCGCGACGTCGCCACCGCCACGTCACGCTGCTTTTCTCCCTGCTCCATCCGGACTGGCTCCGTGTGGTCGTAGACCCGCCGGCCGTTGTCCGACCTGTCGATGCCCAGCGCGACAGTGAGCTTCCCCGGCCCCGACGTCAGATCGCGGAGCCGGTCCCTGCCGCGGCGCTGCCGCATGAGCTCGATGCCCTCCATCGGCTCGACCGCCCGGATGAGAACGCCGGACGGCGTGCCCGCTCCCTCCGTGATGACGTTGAACAGCCAGTAGCCGTGCACCATGTAGACAAACGAGGTGCCCGCGGCGTCCCACATCCACCGGCTCCGCTTGCTCATCCCGTCCTGCGACGCACGCGATGCAGGATCCGAGAGCCCATAATAGGCCTCGGTCTCCACGATTGTTCCCTCCAGGTGTTCCTCCTTGGAGACCACCAGCCGCTGTCCGAGCAGCTGCCGCGCGACGACTGCCGGGTCACGGTCGTAGAACGACTGCGGCAGCACCATGCTGCTAGTAGCCACCGACCTTCAGGCTTGGATCGCCGAACAGCACGAACTCCTCCACCGTCTTGTAGTCGAGGACCTCGGTGGACGGGAACAGCGTGTTGAGATAGTCGACCTGTGCCCCGGCGTGTATCTCGCCCAGCATCCGACGTCCGTCCACGCCGTACTGCTTGAAGACATGGACGTTCATGAAGCCGGAGAGCCGCTGCACACAGTCAGGGACGCCGTCCTCGTTGCCATCGCCGATGCTGAACCAGTCGTAGCCGGTGTAGGCCATCGTCGCAATGGAGCCGCCATCGAACGTCCGGGCGAGCCACCACGCCCAGCATTCCGGCGCCATCTCGCCGTAGTAGATGTAATCCAGCCATCGCTGCCCCTCGTAGACCTTGAGCAGATTGAGCAGGCTGACGTTGAACTGCCCGTTGTGGCAGCCGCCGACGACACAGACCGGATACATGCCCTCGTTGGAGAGCTTCGGCATGTCCTGCAGCCGCAGCCCGTCGATCCACACGCTCTCATTATGCGGCGGATGCGTCGACCAGCCCATCGGGTTGCCGTGCCCGTCGAAGAACAGGAAACCACAGCCGTCATCGATAGCATCGATGACATCCTGCGGGCCTGTCAGCGAGCCGTCCGACGCCCAGCATTTCACCGGCGTGAAGCCGTCCATGTAGCCGAGCGCCACCCTGTTTTCCTCCTCGCCCTCGTAGTAGGGATCGCCCTCCCGGGGAGCGGAGTCGCCACCGACGACCACCATCCGGTTGAACCAGTCGCTTCCAGCAGCAGTCGTCTCATAGGTGATGATCTTCTCAACCACCTTCTCGACTTCGTAGCTGTTCCGGCAGGCGAGACGGCCGACGTAGACGTCAGGATACAGGTCGACGTCCTCATGCGTCGTCTGGGTGTACTCGGCGAAACGATCGTTGTCGTTCTCATCCCAGCTGGCGAACACAACGTCACCGCCATCCTGTCTGTAGATGTCGCCGAAGTAGAGATCACTGAGAAACTTCTTTTCTCCGCCATCGTCGGCATATGCATACCGCACGGGGCACCACCACTGCTCCTGCAGGAGGCCGCCGTGGCGGCCGCCGA